>JAJAYP010000164.1 GCA_026786185.1 Gemmatimonadaceae bacterium | reverse complement strand
GGGCCGCCTGGGCCGGGGGGAGCAGCCCCACCCCCCCGCCGGGGACGCCGCGCGCGAGTCGGGCGGCGACGACCGCGAGCGGAGGGACGCTCGCGGCGATGGGCGTCAGCTTGGCGATGGCGAAGGCGACGAGTGTGCCGAGCACGAGTCCGATCACGGAGCCGATGCCCGTGAGCGTCACCGCCTCCACCAGAAACTGCCAGAGTATGGTTCCGCGGGTGGCGCCGAGCGCCTTGCGGACACCGATCTCGCGAGTGCGCTCGGTGACGGAGATCATCATGATGGCCACTACGCCCACGCCACCGACGATCAATCCTACCGCGGACAGCACCAGCATCACGAGGAAGAAGGCGCCGAAGATCTTGTTATAGACGTCGAAGAGCTGATCCTGGGTGATGATCGCGAAATCATTCTCGGCGGAGGGCCGGAGGCCGTGTCGCGCTCGCATGGAGGCGATGACGTCGTCGATGGTCTCCGCGCGCGTCACGCCCGTGGCCGGAATGATGGCGAGCCCGATGTCGGAGAAGTTGGCTTTGAGATGCTTGCGCGCCGACTCGATGGGGATGATGGCGCGCGGCTGATTGCCACCGGAGAGAAAGCTCGCCTGATAGTGGTAGACGCCGAGCACCTTGAACGGGACGCCGCCCAACTCGATCGACTTGTCGATCGGGTCCGACTCACCGAACAGCTGCGTCGCGAGCTGGTCGTTCACGACGACGACCCGATCGCCGATCGTGGCCTCCGCAGCGGTGAAGTTGCGTCCCGGATAGATGTCGCCGCCCCCATCGATCTGTTGCCAGTTTCCGGTGAAGCCGCTGACCTGCACGCTGGCGGTGCGCTTGTCCTTGTACGCCGCGGGGCGCGAGGTGTCGAGTCGCGCGCCGGCCGTGCGAACCGACGCCATTTGCTCAAGTGCCTCGACGTCGTCGAGGGTGAGTCGGGGATTTCGGAACCACTTGCAGGTGTCTTCCGTCCCGTCACAGGCCTCGAACGAGATGGGAAACCGCGAGACGAAGAAGGTGGTGGGGCCGGTGCTCTCGAAGTCCTTGGCCACGCTGGCGTTGATGCCGTGCACCGCGGCCGACATCACCACGACCACGAACACGCCGACCGCGATGCCGAGGATCGTGAGTCCGGCGCGCACCTTGTTCGCGCGGATGGAATCGAGCGCAATGGTAACGCCCTCGCCCATGCCGCTGAGACGCTGCTGGAGCATCGACATCGGCTACTCCGCCCGCAGGGCGGTGATGGGGTCGAGGCGCGATGCCCGACTGGCGGGATACGCGCCGGCAATGATCCCGACACCAGCGCCGATGCCGACGCCCAGGAACACCGACCACAGCTCCACGGCGGCGGGAAGCGGCGTCACGGCGGCGATGAGCTTGGCGAACGCAAACCCCGTCGCGACTCCGAGCGCCGCGCCGACCGTGCTGAGCGTCGCGCTCTCGACGAGAAACTGGCTCATGATGTCGCGCCGTCGCGCGCCGAGCGACTTGCGAATGCCGATCTCGCGTGTGCGCTCGGCCACGGCCACCAGCATGATGTTCATGATGACGATGGCGCCGACGACGAGCCCGATGGCCGGAAGGGCGACACCGGCAATGACGAGATAGCTCTTGATCTTGTTCCAGAACTCGAGTGCGGAGTCGGAGGTCTCGAGTGCGAAGTCGTCCTTCTGGCTCGGGCGCAGGCCGTGGCGGGCGCGCATGACCTGGCGCACCGTCTCCTGCGCGCTGAGCAACCCCTCCCGGCTCGGCGTCTGGATCATGATGGCGTCGATGACGCCGTGAGCGTTGACGTAGCGGTTGATCGTCGACTTCTGAGGCGCGACGATGAACTTGTCGAACGAGAAACCGAACGCGCTGCCCTGCTTCTCCATCAACCCGACGATCTGGTACGGAATGCCACGGATGGTGAGCTCGCGTCCCACCGGATCGAGCGCCGGAAAGAAGTAGTCGGCGACGTCCTGACCGATCACGATCACCGGCATCCCGCGCTCGAACTCCTGCGGACTGAACAGGCGCCCGCTGACCGGCTCCATGCGCTTGATCGTGAAGTAGTCGTCGGTGACGGTGAACGCCGTCACGCCCTTCGGCTTGGACACATACCGCGACGACGCCGCCAGGTTGTCGGTTCCGACGGCCGCCCAGAGCACGCCGTCCGGCAGCGCGGACGTGACCGGTTCGATGTCGGATTCCCTGATGCGCGGACGCCGGCGTAGCTCGCGCCAGTAATTGTCGTCGTGATCCCCCATGTTGATGTTCGGGCGATGACGCAGCTCGAACGAGTTGACCGCCATGATCTTCCCGACGAGCTGCTCCGTCATGTAGCGGCTCATGCCGCCCACGATCGACACGACGGCGATGAGGAAGGTGACGCCGATCATCACGCCGAGCAGGGTGAAGAAGCTCTTGAGCTTCTGCACCCAGATCTGCTGGAGGGCGAGGCGGACGGCGTCGAGAAAGGGCATGGAGGGTCGGTAGGTCGGTAGGTCGGTAGGTCGGTAGGTCGCAGGAACGGCGCTCGCGCGACTCAGCCTCCCGGTGTCACACGGTGACGCCGAGCTTTTCCACGAACGCGGAGCGACGCTCGTCGCTTGCGATGAGGCCATCGCGGAGCACGACCACGCGCCGCGCGTGCCGCGCGATGTCGGGCTCGTGCGTCACCATGATCACCGTCTGCCCCTGATCGGCGAGGGACTCGAACACCCGCATGATCTCCTGCGACGTCGTCGAGTCGAGGTTGCCCGTCGGCTCGTCGGCGAGGAGGATGGAGGGATTGTTCACCAGGGCGCGCGCGATCGCGACGCGTTGCCGCTGGCCGCCGGACAGTTCGTTGGGCCGATGATCCATGCGACCATCGAGCTGCACGCGTGATAGCGCTTCCCTGGCGCGGCGCTTTCGCTCCACCGATCCCACCCCGGCGTAGACGAGCGGCAGCTCCACGTTGTGCAGCGCGGTGGCGCGCGGAAGGAGATTGAAGGTCTGGAACACGAAACCGATCTCCTTGTTGCGCACGCGCGCGAGCTCGTCGTCCGACATCGACGAGACGCGCGCGCCGTTTAGCCAGTATTCGCCTTCGTTGGGCGTGTCCAGGCAGCCGATGACATTCATCAGCGTGGACTTGCCCGACCCGGACGGCCCCATGATGGCGACGTACTCGTTGCGCTGGATGGCCAGATCGACGCCACGGAGCGCGCGCACGATCTCGCCGCCCATGTCATACTCGCGCTTGATGCCGCGGGTGACGATGACCCAGTCCTTGCCGGGTGCCTCGCCCGACGTCGCGAGTACCGCCTGGCGTTCCGCCGTCGCGCCGAGCGGTGCCTCGATCGTGTCCTGGCTCACGATTTCTTCTGCTCTTTCTTGGCGTCCGCCTTCGTCTCGCGTACCACTGCACCATCCTTCAACTCGCGGATGGCCTGATAGGTGCCCGCGACGATCTTGTCGCCAGCCTTGAGTCCGCTCAGCACTTCGAAATGCTTCTCGCCGGCGATGCCCACGCGCACCGGCTTGAAGGTGACCTTGTTGTCCTTGCCGACGACGAACACGCCTTCGACATCCTTCTTGCCGACTTCCTTCTTCGGCCTCGCCTTGCCGAGGCCGACCGCCGTGTCGCCCTTCGCGAGCGCCTCGTTCTCGCGCACGGTGAGCGCGATGATCGGAATCGAGAGCGTATTCTTCCGCGTGTCCGTGATGATCTTGGCGGTGGCCGAGAAATCGGGGCGCGTCTCGCGGGGGGTGTTCACGAGCTGGATCGTCACCTCGTAGTCGACCGCCTGGTCGGCCGCCTGCTGCGTGGCAACGCCCTTGACCGCGCTGTTCGAGATCTTGGTGACGCGGCCGACGAAGGTCGTATCGGGGAAAGCGTCGATCTGAATCACGGCGGAGTCGCCGAGCGAGATGCGCGCGACGTCGGTCTCATCGACCTTGACCTTGGTCTCGAGCACACTCATGTCGGCGATGGTGAGCAGGGTGGCGGCATCCTTGTTGAGCGTGCCCATGATCGCCGTTTCGCCGTTCTCCACATTGAGGCGCGTGATGCGGCCCGACATGGGCGCGTAGATCGTCGTCTTGCCCAGCGAGCTGCGCGCGTCGCGGAGTGATGCATTGGACTGATCGACCGAATGGCGCGACGACTCGTACAGCGCGCGGTTCACGTCCACCGCCGTGCGCAACTGCTCCATCTGCTCATCGGAGATGAGGGTCGGATTGGTCTTCTTGATCTGCGCCGTGCGATTGTAGCTGTTCTGCGCCTGCAGCATGTTGGCCTGCGCCTGGGTCATGCCGGCGCGTGCCGACGCGAGGGACGCCTCCATCCGCTGCACGGCCGCTTCGGCCTGCTGCGCGTCGATCTGGAGGAGGAACTGTCCTCGCGTGACCATCTGCCCCTCCTTCACCTCGAGCCGAACGATCTTGCCGGTGATGTCGGAGCTGAGATCCACCTTGCTCTGCGGGCGAACCTGTCCGCTCGCGGTCACGGAGGCGACGAGGTCGCGGCCCTGCACTGCCTCCGTGCGGACTTCGACCGCCTTCTTCCCGCGCTTCGCGGCGGTGAGCCCGCCGACGGCGGCGAGGACGAGAATGACCCCGCCGAGGACTGAGAACTTCACGCGCTTGCTCATATCGACTGTCTCTCGGAAGAGTGATTAACGGAGGGGACGCCCGACCGCATTCTCGAGCGCGGCGAAGGCCTTGTGATAGTCGTACACGGCGTTCACCCGGTCGATGAGCGCCTGCTCGTAGGTGCCGCGCGACGTCGTGACGTCGAGGAAGGTGGCGAGGCCGACCTTGTACCGCTCCTCGGCGTACGCCAGCTCCTCCTTCGCCTTCGTGGCGTTCTGCTCCTGGAGTGCGACGGTCTGGGCACCCGTGGTGAGCGTGAGGTACGCCTGCGTCACATCCGCCGTGAGCGCCAGGTCCTTGGCTCGCACGCTGTACATCGCGTCGTCGCGCTCCACCTCCGACCGCTGCACGCGCTCTTCACGATTGAAGTTGTTGAAGATCGGAACGGAGAACTGTGCGGTGAACGCGAGCGGCGACCGCTCGAACCGGAAGGGAAACTGATTGTTCTGCGAGCGGATGGCCGCGGCCTGCGCATCGGTGAACTGATAGGCGGAGCCCGTGCAGCCGGCGCTCGGGAGTCCGACGCGCACGCGGATGGAGTCCTGCTGGAAACAGCCGGCCTGCTGCGACAGCGTCCCGTTTCGCGCCTGGTTCACGAGATAGTTGCCGTCGGTGTACTGGTACGAGTTGCCGCCCCAGCCGGTGCTCAGCGCGAGCGTCGGCGTGTACTCGGCCCTCGCGACCTTCGTATTCAGCTCCGCGGCTCTTTCGCGCGAGCGGAGGGCCACGATCGCTGGATTCTGCCGCCGCGCGAGGTCGAGCAGTTGCGCGAGCTCGAAGGTGGGCGGATCGATCCGGAATTCCGTGGTGAGCACGGCATCGGGCGCCTGCGGCACACCCATCTGCTGGAACAGGCGCAGCTTCTCCACCTCCACGTTGTTCCGCGCGGTGAGGAGGGCAACCTGCGCCTGCCCGAGGCCAACCTCGGCGCGGCGCACGTCCAGGACGGTCCCGGACCCGACCGCCATCTTGGCTTTCGCGAGGTCGAGCTGCGTGCGTGCGGTGTTGACCAGAGTGTCCTGCAACGCGGAGCGCGCCTGCGCCTGGAGCACCGTGAGGTACTGCTGCGTGACTGTGGCGCGAAGCTGCTCCGAGTTGCCGGCGATGTCGGCGTCGACCGCGTCGCGGTTTGCGCTGGCGGCGCGCGGCTGAACGAAGGTCGCGCTGTTGATGCGATAGTTGAGATTCAGCGAGTAGCTCGACTGTAACGTCGCCGAACTGTTGCTGAAGTTCAGGCCGTTGAAGACCTGCGTGCCGCCCTGCTGGTAGCGGCTTCCGAACGAGGCGGCGGCCGACGGGAGGAACGCGCCGCGCGCACTGCGGACGGCGGCATCGGCCGTACGGCGGTTGTTGGCGATGGACAGAAAGGTCGGGTTGTTCCGCCGGGCGAGCGTGGTCGCTTCGTCCAGGGTGAGCGGAACGCCGCTGACGGGCGCCCGCGCGGAGTCCTGTCCGTGGGCGACCACGGGCAGGGCGAGAGCGCAGGCGAGCGCGGCGAACACCAGAGTACGCATCGGGGGAGGGGTCCTGTGTATGAGTCGATCGCCCGTACGGGGAGACGCGAGAGGTGGTTTCAGCCGAGGCCGGCCACGCTGTCCCCTGGTCAAGCACCCCCGGGCATCACGCATCGTCTTCGGGCTCCGGCGTCAGGAACACGCGACTCCGCACGCGATCGCGAATGCGGGCATAGATCGCAGCCCCCTTTTCGGCCGTGGCCAGTGAGGGCCGGCCGATCGAACCGCTGCTGTCGCCCGGGATCTTGAGCCAGCCGCGCCGGTATCGCCGAAGCTCGTCACGCGACATCATATAGTCTTCCGCGAGGTCCATGCGCACGAGATGGGGCGCGATGAACAACAGCAACGAGGTATCGACCTCATCGCCGTGCATCGGCTCGGCCTGACCCTCGAGGAACTCCCGCAGGTCCACCGAGAAGATGTCGACGACACGCACGCGCGCTTCGGTCGTCGTGACCGTGGCCAGCGCTTCCTGATGCGGATCATGCTCGTGCGCGGTCAAGAGGATGAACTCCTTCACCCCGGTCGATTCCCACGTGTCCAGCAGGTCGTTCAGCATGCGGTGGAGGGTCTTCTTGCGCAGTGAGGCATTACCGGGGAAGCCGCGCTCGGTGGCGACATTCACGCCGAATTCCAGCGTCGGCGCGCGCAGGATGCCGAATTCCGCGGAGAGATCGTCCGAGAGGTGCTCGACGATCAGCGTGTCGGACCCGATCGGAAGGTGGCGGCCGTGCTGTTCGCACGTGCCGACCGGAATGATGAGGCGCGGATCCGCCGAAACGACCGCCGCGATCTCGTCGGGACGCATCTCCTTGATGCGGCGCGCGACGCCGGTAACCTGGCTGAGGGAGGGGTAAGTCATTCTGCGCGAAACACTGAGGCGATCGCCGCCGGCTGGCGGAACCCGCACGCTGGTGGCGCCGGCCGCCGTGGCGGCGGCGCTCCTGCTGGCGAGCGGATGGCTCGCCGAGCCTCGCGTAGAGTACGTCGGCGGCTGCCTGATCGCCACCGTCATCGCGGCCGTCGCGGGAGTGCGCTGGGCACCTGCTGCCCTGCGTACACCATTGGCGCTGACCCTGTCGGCCCTCGCGGCGCTCGTCCTGGCGGCGGGCCGCGCGGAACTTCGGCTCGCCGAGTTCACGCGCGCGCCGTCCGCGGTGGGCGCGGCGCGTGCCGCGGCGCAGCAGGAGCGGTTGCGTGACGCAGTGGAGGGGGAGATGACGCGCCTGCGACGCGCAGCACGGCGAGCGCTCACGCTCCCGGGCCAAGCCGTCGATCCGGAGGAGGTCGTCACGACGCTCGAACGGTCCATCGGCGACGTCAGTCGTCGCGCCGTGTTCGTGCTTCGGGGCGACACGCTGCATTCGTGGGCGGGCACCCTCCACGCCGCCCTCCGCGACCTCGAGGGCCCGTCGGGCGTCGTGGCGACGCCGTTCGGCTTGACCGTGTACGCCGCGCTCGACAGCGGGGGCACTCGCGCGGTCGCGACGTCGCTGCTGTATGCCGCGGCGCCAGCGGATCGACTGTCGCGAGGGGTGGCGCAGCGGCTACGCAGCGACGAGATCAGCGACGGCTTCACGTTCGGCCCGCCGGGCGACAGCAGCGTCGCGGGCGCGCTGCGATATGAGGATGAGGGCCGCGCGCTCTTCGTGGCGAGAGCATCGGTGCCGTCGGCCCAGGAGGTGTCGTTCCGCTTGATGGAACGCGCGCGAGTGCGGGTCGGCATGGCGCTCCTCCTCGCGCTCGTTGGATTTCTCGTCGTCGTGGCGCGGCGTCAGTCCGGCGCGCTCGCCGCCGTCGGCGGCGTGCTGGTCGTGCTGCGATGCGTCTCGATCGTACCGCTCAGCGAGTTCTCGACGCGCTCGCAGCTATTCGACCCGTCGGTGTACTTCTTTCCGGCTGGACGCGCCTTCACGGCGAATGCCGCAGCGCTCACGATCACGTCGGCAACGCTGCTGCTCGCCGTGCTGCTGGTGGTGCGGCGCATCGGCATCCGACTGCCGCGCTGGGCCGCGATGCTGCTGGCCACACTGACGGTGGGCTTCGGCCCGTTCGTCCTCGGAGCGCTCGCGCGCGGTATCAGCCCACCGGCCACCGGCGCGGGTGGCGCGCTCTGGCTGATCTGGAATGTGCCCATCTGTCTTGGCGCCACCGCCCTGCTCGTACTCGCGGGCTGGGCGGGCCGCATCGCGCTCGGCGGTCGGCGCGGCGTGCCTGCGGCATCCGGGCCGGTGATCGCGCTGCTGGCGGCGGCCGCGGCGCCACTCATCTGGAACGCGCCCGGGCAGTGGCCTCAGTGGTACACGGTGCTCTGGACGCTCGCCGTTGCCGCGATCGTCCTCGCCCGTTCATCCAGGCAGTCGCTGCTCGCCGCGGCGACCGGCGCCCGCCGGGGGGGGGCGCCGGGGGGGTGGGGGGGGGCCGCGCGCGGCCGGGGGGGG
>JAJAYP010000163.1 GCA_026786185.1 Gemmatimonadaceae bacterium | reverse complement strand
CCCGAGCCGGTGTTCGACCACCTCGTCCGCGAACGACGAATCTCCCCCGCCTACATCAATGATCCTGCGCTCAGCACCTCCATTGACGTCACCCAGAAGCTCGAGCGAGCGCGTCGGGCGCGCCTGAAACCAGCTCACTTCATTAGATGGCTTGGTCGAGTACACCCGCTCCCAGTGTGCAACCGGATCCATATGGCTCCTCCCGACGTTGGGCTGGCGCCGCCCTCCTCCGTGGCCCGGAGCGCGGTGTGTCCGGTCATCAGCAGCTTGCCGACAAGGTGTTGTGCAGGGCCGGCGCCAGCAATGGCGAGGCGCCGCCCATGCCACGCCGGGCATGGCGCGCGAACGTGACTCCTGGACCACTACCGCCGCGCCGGCTTCCGCGAGTCCACGGGCTGATTCGCCAGTCGAGGGGTGCACTACCTTCAGGGGTATCACTTCGCCCATCTCGCAGCCGTTCCGCCACGGGCGTTCGCGCACTGATTCCTGTCTCGGGCACTGCGCTCGGACGTTCCTCCTGCACATCGTCTTGCCTCCGTGCCAAATTCTCATGACGCCGAGCTGAGCGCCGATGGCGTGTCTTCCGCGCTCGTCTTCGCGATGGCACAGCTCGCGGAGGGCGTGATTGTCACGGATGCGCGGGGCCGCATCACCTTCGTCAACGCCGCCGCCGCCCGCCTGCATGGCGTGACGCGGCTGGACGTCGCGCCGGACGAGTATGCCGACAGCTATCACCTGCTCACCGAATCAGGTCTGCCGTATCCGTCAACCGAGCTTCCTCTTGCGCGTGCCGTCCTGCGCGGAGAGACCGTGCTCGAGGCGCGCTGGCGCATCCGGCGCCCGGACGGCAGCGAAATCCTCGCGGTGGGCAATGCGCGTCCGATCCTTGCCGCCGATGGGAGCACGATGGGCGCGGTGCTGACGGTGCGAGACGAGACGGCGCGGTACGACAGCGAGGTCGCCCGTGCGGCGCAGAACGCGCAGCTCCGGTCGCAATCGGCTGAGCTGGAGCTCGCCAACGAGCACCTCCAGGATTCGGCTGCCGAGCTCGAGGCGCAGACCGAGGAGCTGAGCGCCACTGCGGCGCAGCTCGAGGAGCGCACCGAGGAAGCCGAGCTCGCGCGCCGGCTCGCGGAGACCGAGCGCGCCCGCGCCGAGGAGCTGCTCGCGGCCCTCCAGGTCGAGCGAGCGCGCCTCGCGGACGTGTTCCAGCAGGCACCAGTCGCCGTCGCCGTATTACGTGGGCGCATAGTCGCTGAGCTCGTGTTCGAGCTGGCCAACCCCCGCTTCGTCGAGGTGACGCGGCCCGGTCGGGAGATGCTCGGCGCCCGATTGCGTGACGTCCTGCACGAGCTCAGCGATGTGCTGCTGGGCGAGATGCAGCGGGTACTCGACACGGGTGTGCCGTTCGTGGCGAACGGCTACCTGGTTCCTCTCGATCGCGACAATGACGGCGTGCCGGAAGACTATTACTTCAACTTCGTCTATCATCCGCTCGTCGAGCCCGATGGGTCGGTGTCAGGTATCGTCGCCTTTGGTACCGATGTCACCGAGTCGGTGCGAGCGCGGCGCGACGCGGAGCGGCTACGCACCGAAGCCGAGGCGGCGAATGTCGCCAAGAGTGAATTCCTCGCGGGGATGAGTCACGAGCTGCGCACGCCGCTCAATGCCATCGGGGGATACGCCGAACTGATCGAGCTCGGGATCCGCGGGCCCGTGACGGTCGAGCAGGCCACCGATCTCGCGCGCATCCAGCGGAGCCAGCGCCACCTGCTCAGCCTCATCGACGGCGTGCTGAATTTCGCGCGCGTCGAGGGTGGGCACGTGCGGTACGAGATCGCCGACGTGTCCGTCGACGACGTGCTCACGACGTGCGAGACGCTGGTCGCTCCACAGGCCCGGGCGAAGCAGCTGATCCTGCGCTATCCGGAAACGTCGGCGACGTTGTTCGCCCGCGCGGACCCGGAGAAGCTGCAGCAGATCGTGCTCAACCTGCTGTCGAACGCCATCACGTTCAGCGCGTCAGGCAGCGCGATCACGCTGACAGGCGAGGATGGTCCGGCATTCGTCACCGTGCGAGTGGCGGACAGTGGCCGCGGCATTCCGGCCGATCAGCTCGAGCGCATCTTTCATCCGTTCGTCCAGGTCGACGCGAAGCTCACGCGTACCAACGACGGTACGGGGCTCGGTCTCGCGATCAGCCGTGATCTCGCGCGCGGCATGGGTGGTGATCTCACCGTCGACAGCACGCCAGGGGTAGGCTCGACATTCACGCTGACGATTCCGCACGCGAGGTAGGGGATGCGCGCACGGCGGCGGCGCAGCATGCGCGCACGACACGGGGTTCATGGCTCCCGGAGCAGTCGTGGCGCCGCGCGTCACTTCACGGTGCCGCTCGCGACGATCGTCGCCGTCGTGATGTAGTCGAGCTTGGGAAACATGCGAGCGAGGTACTTGTTTCCCTGCGTCGCGATGAGCTGGTACCGGGGATCCTCGCCATACTCGTCGTAGATGGAGTCGACGACGCCCATGCCCTCGATCACGCGGCCGATCGGCGTGAATCCCTGCGCGTCCAGGCTCGTGTTGTCCTTCAGGTTGACGAAGAGCTGATGCGTGCGCGTGTTGGGCCCCAGGCTGGCGAAGCTGATCGTGCCGCGCCGGTTCTTCTCGCGCGCGGGATCGTCGGGGAGCGGTTTCTCTTCCCACCGCTTGTTGCGATCGCGATCATCGTTCGCGCCGAACTGCGCGATGAAGCCCGGCAACACGCGAAAGAACCGGTTCTCGTCGAAGAAGCCCTCGCCGGCCAGCGCGTGGAAGCGGTCCGCGCCGTTGGGCGCCCAGGCCCGTTCGACCTGGGCGACGAACGTTCCCTTGTTCGTCGTGAACAAGACGCGGAAAGAGTCAGGGGCGGGACCGATGACCACATGGCGCGGCGGGGCGTCGCTGCATGCCAGCAGAAGCGCCGGCATGAACACGAGTCGCCGCAATCGGCGCCATGCATGGGGAGACAGGAGCGTCTTCATGCTGGAGATCTATCGCGTGCGGGGCGCGCTCGCCATCGCGACGCGGGTCGACGCGCGGTGATACCCTCACCTAGCTTTGACACGTGCAGCGTGCACCGATTGCGACTCGCCTGAACCTCACGTGAAGACTCTCATACTGGTGTCGGTGGTCTCGTCGCTCTTCGCGTGCACGCGCGCGGCGCCGCTGCGAGCACCCATCGTCGCCAACGGCGGGGTGCCCGTCGAGTGACCGTCACGGACCGCGTCATCGTGCCGCGCCCGGCTGCGCCGCGCCGTCGCGCGTCGCGCATCGCCTTCTACGCACATCTCTGGCTCGGGGTGATCTTCACCGCCGCGCTGCTCGTGATCTCGGCAACGGGCATACTGCTGAACCACAAGCGCGGACTCGGCCTCATGCCCGATGTGGCGCACGAGCCATCGGCGCCATTTGCCGGCGCGCTGTCGCTCGACAGCCTCACGTCGATCGCCCTCGTTGCGGTCGGCCGCGCGCCGGCTACACTTGGCGACGTCGATCGGATGGACGTGCGCCCACGCAGCGGCTACGTGAAGGTGCGCGTGCGTGATGCACGCTCGACCGAGGTCACCGTGGACCTGGCGACCGGACGAGTGCTGCACGTCGGCCCGCGCGGGGACGTGTATCTCGAGAAGCTGCACTCCGGTGAAGCGTTCGGTGACAGGTGGGTGCTGCTCAGCGACGCGGCGGCTATCGCGCTCGTGATCACGATCGTGTCGGGCTATTGGCTCTGGCTCTTTCCCAAAGTACGGCGAGCGCGCGACACGACTGGCGACGCGGAGCGCACCGCATGACCATCGGCTCGGTCGCATTGATGCTCGGCATCTTCGGCGTTCCCATGGTGTTGCTCTGGGCTGGGCATCGCTTGCGTCGTCGCTCGGCGCGCTGGCACGCCGCCTTCTGGGGAGGGATCGCGGGCCACCTCGTCGCGCTCGTCGTCGGCTCCGTGGCGGCGATGGCGCCGGCCGAGCAGTGGGCGCCGTCCGATGTATGGCGCGGCGCGCTGGGGCTGTGGTCGTTCCTCGTGTTGCCCGCGATGGGCGCCGCGATCGGAGTCGTGCGAGCTGGCAGGTTCGGCCGCGACTGAGCCTGTCGTGGAATCTCGATCGGCGGGGGCGGCAGGACGACGGATCGATCGACGCTTCTTGCACCTACCCACCTACCCACCTACCCACCAACCTCCTCACCGCCGCGGCACCTCCCGGCACCCGGATGCTGGCGCTGCCGCTGGCACCGGCGCGCAGGCCGGGAGCAGGAGGAGCACGATCAGAATGGGCGCGGCGTTGCGAAGGTGCATGAGCGAGCGGGAGGCCGGGAGACGAAGGCGGCCGGACTCTCCGTTCCGGCATTGACGCCGGGAAGATGTCTACTGCCCGGCCGCTCGTCGAGGCGCGAGCTGGGCGGAGAGAAATCCGGAAGCCGTTCCCACAGCGGCGGCAACGACCACGTCGCTCAACCAATGGTGATGCTGGTAGATGCGCGAGATGGCGACACCCGTCGCGGCTGTCATCGCCAAGCCGGCGATGGCGTTCGCATTCGGTGCGCTCTGACGCTGCGCTTGAAAGGTCGCCGCCGATGCGATGGCAAACGCCGCCATGGCATGTTCGGAGAAGAAGGACGCATCGCTGCGAACGAGCGAACCGGCGCAGCGCGAAGTCGGACCTCCGGCGGCCAGCGAATCCCTCGCCACCGTCATTCCACACGGTCGCGTCCGCCGGATGAAGTGCTTCGTCGCGCGTGACGCCAGGAACCCGAGCGCCAGGGCGGTCGTCGCGGATCGCGCATACTGCGCGTTGAGGTGGTTGCCGTCCTGCGCTTCGTCGGCCCACACAAGCGGTGTTGCGACGACCGCGACGACCGGCACCCAGAACGCAACGGGCGCGAAGTGCCGGAGCGCTCCGCTTGCCGGATCCGGATGCCGCGACAATAGCTCGACGGTGGAATCCACAGCGAAGATCGTGCGGGCCCCGCGGCGAGCGATGGCAATCGATCCACTCCCCAGTCGCCTGCCCGCCGTGCGCAGACGTTGCAGGCGACTGCCGCTGCTCGAGTCACCGGACATGGAGCTGTCCCGCGAAACCTTCACGATGAGCGTGTCCTGGGCGGCCAGTGGCGCGGCCTTAAGACCTGCCAGCGCCGCGACGAGTATCAGGAGAATCTTCATGATGCCCTCAGGAGTGGCATGCTCGCGCCCGCGTCCGGCACGTGTCGGCGACGATGCCGGTCGTGGAGGCCGGCGAAGAACACGGCGATGAGCAGTCCGGCACTCCAGCCGCCGATGACGTCGGTGGCCCAGTGCACGTTCAGATAGATGCGGCTCGCTCCGATCAGGAGCGGAGGCAGGATCGCGATCGTGAGCGCCACCGGGCGACTGATGTATCCTTCGCGCCAGAGCACGTACGCCAGCGTACAGCAGACCGCCGTGGATCCAGTGGCATGCCCCGACGGGAATGCGTAGCTACTCGGCACGATGCCGCCAAGTCCTGCGGGCCGGGTGCGAGCATACACGCGCTTCACCAGCGTGAAGAGCACGACGGCCACTGCAGGCGCGACGAGCGCGCCGGCAGCAACTCGCCGATGACCGCGCACCGCGAGGAACAGGCTACCCGCCAGCGCGAGGATGCTCATCGATGCGACGCTGCCGATCGTCGTGATGAACACGAACACCGGTGTGAGCACGGCCGCCTGATGCGCGAGCGCCCAGGCCTGCACCGCACCATCGAAGCTCGTCGTCTCGTGCGCGAACACATCCTCTCCCACCTTGCCCACCCCGATCAGCGCGACGATCGCGAGCGCGACCACCACCGCCCAGTCCCTGATCAGCGCCTTCACGACGGGACCCGCAGGCCAGGGTTGATCGCTCGGCCTTCCAGCGGCGCCCACGCATCCACCGTTCGCCGACCGCCTGCACCCGGTGCTGGACGGACCAGCGGGTCGTATCGCCCGACGCACTCGTGACACGTACGCGAACGGTGGCCAAGTCGGGTACGACCTGACCGTACGCGCTCGCGGCAGGTAGCGCCACACAGCGCGCGGAAAAGGGAGTGGCGAACTGAATGATTGCGAGCGCGAGTGGCCGAATGCGGCATCTGGAGACGGATGATCGTCGTGGTCCCGGATGCTAATGCGCCAACCTGACGCCAGGATTACACGGGGGCCATGCGATGCCGCCGCGTGCATTCACATCGTGCCGGCGTGGACTCGACAGTCACCGGGTAAGGGACTAAGATGACCGTCGCGCAGCCGGCCGACCCCTTCCGCCCGTATCGTGACGCGATCTTCGGTGAACAGGTTGCGGTGCGCTGCGAGACGGCTGGCGGTGCTGCTCCCGCTTGCGACGGCGTGTCGGCAGTCGCAACCGGTGCGGCATGCACTCGACCCGGTGAGCGCGGACGAGATTCGCGCCGCGCAGTCAGTGCTTCGGGACGGAGGTCTGCTCACCGCTGACCGGCGGGTGATGCTGCTCGATCTCCACGAGCCGCCGAAGGCCGACGTACTCGCCGGAGTGACTTCGCCGCGGCAACTGTTCGCCGTGCTCTACGACGCTCGGCGAAATGTCACGCTCGAAGCGATCATCGACGTCGACGCCAGGGTCGTGCGCAGCTGGCATGCGGTGCCGGGTGTGCAACCGGCGCTCGATGCCACCGATGCATCACTTGCTGATTCCCTGACGCGGACGAGCCCGGAGTGGCGTGCTGCGCTCCAACGACGAGGAATACGTTCGCCGTCCCAGGTCTCCGTGTTCGCGTGGAGCGCGGGTGAGTTCGGCGCCGAGGATGCCGCACGGGGTCGTGTGGTACGCGCCCTCACGTATGTGCGCGCGAAGGCCGACAACGAGATGGCGCGGCCGGTCGAGGGGCTCGTGGCGTTGCTGGACCTGACCGCGCGGCGCGTGACACGCGTCGACGACACGCCCTCGGTTCCGGTGCCGACGGCGGAGAGCGAGCAGGATGCGTGGCAGCCACTTCCCCGGCCGACGACGGCCGAGAGCCCGACGACGTCCTGGTCGAACTCGGCGTGGGCCGGAGCGGCACCGCGGGTGGATGGGCAGCTGGTGAGCTGGCGACGCTGGCGCTTCCGCGTGGGACTTCGCGCGCGAGAGGGTCTCGTGCTCCATCAGGTGGGGTTCGATGACGGCACACGGGTTCGCAGCGTGATGTATCGCGCCTCATTGTCGGAGATGGTGGTGCCCTACGGCGACCCCGGCGCAGGCTGGTATTTCCGCAACGCGTTCGATCTCGGCGAGCTCGGGATGGGCACGGTCGTCACGCCGCTGACCGTCGGCGTCGATGCGCCCCGCGCCGCCGCGATGCTGGACGCCGTCGTCGCGGATGGATCGGGATCGGCGCGACGCGTGCCGCGTGCGATCGCTCTCTACGAGCGCGACGGAGGATTATCGTGGAAGCACGGAAACATCGGCCGTCGCGCCCGCGAGCTCGTCGTGCTGTCGGTGAGCCGACTCGGGAATTACGACTACGGCTTCGAGTGGACGTTTCGCGAAGACGGAACGATCGCGCATCGCGTCCTGCTCACCGGCGTGATGGCGCCGAAGGGAATCGCACCGGGCGCGCGCGACTCGCTCTCTCACATTGTCGCAACAGGTGTCGCAGCCGTGCAACATCAACATCTGTTCAGCTACCGTCTGGATCTCGACGTGGACGACGCGACACCGAATCAGGTGGACGAGGTCGAGACGCGACCGCTGACGGCAAACCCGGGCAATGTGCATGGTGGTGGCTTCATGACGACGTCGCGCACTCTCGCGACGGAAGATTCGGCTCGGCGGCGCCTCGAGCTTCGCACGAGCCGACGGTGGCGCGTGGTGAACCCGGCGGCCCGCGGCGCGCTGGGTCAGTCCGCCGGCTACGAGCTGGTGCCCGGCGCCAATGCCGATGCGCTCATGGGCGAGACCAGCGCGGTGCGACGTCGGGCCGGCTTCGTCGGGGCGCATCTGTGGGTGACGGCCTATGCAGACAGCGAGCGATATGCCGCCGGCGATTACCCGAATCAGTCTCGCGGTGGCGAAGGACTCGCACGGTGGAGCGCCGCAAACAGACGTCTCACCGCGAGCGACGTCGTGCTCTGGTACACGCTCGGCGTGACACACACGCCAAGGCCCGAGGACTGGCCCGTGATGCCTGTCCATGCGGCCGGCTTCGAGCTGGTGCCCGTCGGTTTCTTCTCACGGAATCCCGTGCTGGCCCGCCCGTGAGCCGTGTGCACGAGCGCCAATCGTGCGCAGCGAACTGCCGCTGAAACCCGGCGTGCGACTTGCAGCGGCGTTTTCTCCGTCTCGTCGCCGCGCTGGCGCCACGAGCCGCAGTCGCCCACCTCACCCCATGGAGTGACTCATGAAACGTCTCGCAGAAGCCCTCGTGCTCGTCCTCGTCGCCGCCACCCCCGCGTACGCCGGCATCCTGCCGGTGACCGTCACGCCGGAACCGGGCACGATCGTCATGCTCGCCACCGGCTTGGGTATCGTCGGCGCAGGCGCGTGGTGGCGAAACCGGCGTCGTTGATCCGGCGAACCACACGGATCACCGGGTCGCGCGTCGCAACGTTCGACCCGGTGTCGCACCGGTGTGCCGTCCGTCGCGGACGACCTGCACACCATTCACGAACAGGTGATCGACGCCGCGACTGATCTGGTGCGGCTTCTCCGGCGTCGCCAGGTCGATGATCGTGGCATCGTCGAACACCACCACGTCGGCGAACATGCCTTCGCGCAACAGGCCCCGGTCGCGCAGGCCAAGCCGAGCCGCCACGCCACCACTCATCTTCCGCACCGCGTCCTCGAGCGTGAGCAGTTTCTGCTCGCGCACGTAGCGCCCGAGGATGCGCGGGTAGGTGCCATACGCGCGCGGATGCACCACGTACTTCGTGCTGTCGGGGTCCACCCCTCCCGCATCGGTACCGATCACGACCCACGGCTTCTGGATCTGCATGCGCACGTTGTCCTCGGACATCGTGAAGTTGATCTTCGAGGGATCGCGTCCCTCCGTGAGCACGAGCTGCACGATGGCCTCCGGCCACGGCTTCCCCATGTCCGCCGCGATCTCGCTCAGGCGCTTCCCCTCGTACTTCGCATGCTCCGGCTTGCGCAGATCGGCGATCATGTACGCAGTCGGTCCTTCACGCTGGCACAGCGGATCGCCCGCCTCGTCGGCCATCTCGCGCAGCATGCGCACGCGCGTTGCCGCATCGCGAAGGTTGGCGAACAGCTTGCCATTCTCCGCCGCCCAGTCCGGGAAGCATTCGGCGAGATTGTTTCCCGAGAAGGGATACGGATACATCGTCGCGCCGACATCGAGCCCGGACACGCGCGCCGAATCGATCTTCGCAACCGCCTTGGCCGCCTTGCTCCAGTTCCGTTGGCCCGATGCCTTGAGGTGGTAGATGTCGAGCTGCACCCCGCCCTCGCGCGCGATGCGGAACGCTTCGTCCATCGCCTCGAACAGCGAGTCATCTTCTGACCGCATGTGCGTGATGTAGCCGCCGTGATACGGCGCCATCGCCTTCGCCATCTCGATCAGCTCCAGCGTGCCCGCATACGATCCGGGCGGATAGATGAGCGCGCTCGAGATCCCGAACGCACCATCGCGCATGGCGTTGCGCACCACAGCACGCATGGTGTCCACCTGCGCCGCCGTGGCTGGCGCCGACGACTGGCCCGCGGCATACGCGCGTACCGTCGCCGCGCCCAGATAGGAGCCGACATTCACCGAGTTGGCGTGCCGGCCTATCGCGTCGAGCCAGTGACCGAAGCCCCGCTCACCACGAAACGAGCGCTGCAGCTCGGCACGCACCGGTTCCATCTCGGCGATCTCCTCCATCGCCTCGACCTTGTCGTTCGACGGCGCGGGTGTTTTCGCCTCGCCGAGGATGGCGCTCGTCACGCCCTGCGTCACCATGCTGACCACCCGGCCATCCTGCCACAGCACCGGATTCCACGAGTGGTTCTGGATGTCGATGAAGCCCGGCGCGACGACGCGCCCACGCGCATCGACTCGCTGGCGCGCCTCGGCACCACGCAATGCTCCGCGCGGCGCCATCGTGACGATGCGATCGCCGCGGATGCCGACGTCCCCGTACATCCATGGATTGCCGGTGCCGTCGACGATGCGGCCGTTCTCGATCACGACGTCATAGGCGCCGCGATCGGGACCCGGTGAGGTCGCCGCGGGTCGGGCGCACGAGGCGAGCAGGAAGGCGAGCAGGCCGAGTCGTGGCAGGCGCAGGATCGAATGTCGGCGTTGGCGTGCAGAGATGCTCATCAGAACTCCAGCGTCGAGAGGTACGCGTAACCGCGCGTGACGCTCTCGAGCGGTGTGCCGGTCGGATAGGTCTCCTGCTCGACGAACAGGAACTTCCGATCGATGTTGTCGATGCTCGCCAGCAGGCGACGGAAGTCGAGCACGCCTTTGCCAAGGTCCGTATCGTGTGTCGCGCCGAGCTGCGGCACGTCCTTGATGTGGAACGACCAGTATCGGTTGCCGAACCGCCTTATGTAGTCGAGCGGGTCGCGTCCCGCCATGGCCAGGTTGCCAGTATCGAGTTGCATGCGCACGAACGAGGGATCGGTGCGCTCGATCAGCAGATCGTACGGGACCATTCCGTCGACGAGCGTGAAGTCACCGGCGTGGTTGTGGAATCCCACCCAGATGTCCCTCGTCCGCGCGCGGCGTCCGGCGTCGTTCAGTCGATCCGCCCAGCGCCGGTAGTCGTCGAGTGTCGGCGTGCCCTTGATCGGCAGGCTGGCCACGATGAGATGCTGATGGCCGAGCGTCTGTGCGTCGTCGAGCTGTCGCTCGAGGTCATCGAGCGCGGTCCCGCTCACGTGGGTCGACGGTGCTCGTAGTCCGTTGCGCTGAAGGATCTCGCGCACGCGTACTGGTGCCATGCCGAAGTTGTTGAACGAGCCGAGCAGCTCCACATCGCGATAGCCGGCGGCGGCGATGTCGGCGAGTGTGCGCTCGAGGTCGCGGCGCGCGTCGTCGCGGAGGCTGTAGAGCTGAAGGCCGACGCGCGCGAGCCGGCGCGATCGGGTGATGCCGGGCTGACCAACGGTCGCGCAACCGATCTGCGCGGCGGCGGCAACGCCCAACGTCGAGAGAAAGTGACGGCGATCCATGTTCACCCCGGGCTGAGGAACGGTGCGGGAGAGAACTTCAGGGCTGCGCGTGATTCCCGCAACGTGTCCCTGGCATCGGCATCGTCACCGCGATCGCGCTCCCGCCACCGCGCGCAACGCCATGACGAAACGCTCCCGTACCGGCGAGCGCTCGCCACTCTTCCACGCGGCGGCCAGCGTCATGTGCACCGAGAGGTCTCGCATGGTCCGGTATGCGGCGCCGTGCTGTTGCGCCGTCGTCAGCGACCGCGGCACGAATCCCAGGCCGACACCCGCGCCGACGAGGCTCACGAGCGTGTGCCAGCCGGCGGCTTCCTGCACGATGCGGGGAGAGAATCCGGCCGATCGGCAGCGCGCCACGAGATCGTCGTACATGGCCGGTGCGACCGCGCGCGGGAACATGACGAACGATTCGGTGGCGAGTCCGCCGAGCGTGAAGCGGACGCGCCCCGCGAGCCGATGCGACCTGGGCACCGCAAGAACGACCGGTTCGGTGTAGATCGTTTCCACCCGAAGCCAGCGGTCGGCGTCGAGCGGTGGACCATGCAGGATGCCGAGGTCGATCCGCCCATCGCGAAAGGCATCGGCCTGACGCACGGGATCCAGCTCGAACAGCGAGAGCCCCACACTCGGCAGATGTTGGCGAAAGAAGCCCAGCACGTCGGGCAGGATACCGGAGTGCGTCGCGGCCTCGACGAACCCCACGCGGAGCCGGCCGGTCTCGCCCCCCGCCGCGCGCTGTGCACTGCGCTGCGCGCGCTCGGCCTGCGCGAGCGTCAGGCGCGCCTCGGGAAGGAAGGCGCTGCCCGCCGCCGTGAGCTCCACACCGCGCGGTACGCGCTCGAACAGCGGCGTGCCGATCTCCCGCTCGAGGTCACGGATCTGTCGGCTGAGCGGAGGCTGCGCGATGCGCAGTCGCGTCGCGGCACGACCGAAGTGGAGCTCTTCGGCGACGGCGACGAAATACCGGAGATGTCTGAGCTCCATCTCAGCGCTTTCTTGGCCGGCGACGCGCGCGTACCGGCGCGTCCTCGGCGACTGGCGGAGTGGCCACGCGCTGATCGGACGGCAGCGCGCCGAACTGCGTCGCCACGTACGCGCCGATCAGGTTGGCGTGCTGCAACAGAGTCTCGTCGTCCACGGCACCACCACTGCCCGCGAGCAATCCCGACAGGAGCACGGCGAGAAATGCATCTCCCGCACCCACCGTGTCCCGCACCTCCACCGCGTAACCTGGCTGTTCGCTCCACCGGCCCTCGCGCCAGAGTGCGGCGCCCGCGCTGCCGCGCGTCACGCAGACCACCGGGCAGGCGAAGGTCTTCACCAGGCCAGTAACCATATCACGCGTGCTGCCCGACAATCCGAACCACTCAGCGATGTGTGCCAGTTCGTTCTCCGACAACTTCACGACGTCGGCTCGGTGAAGCGATCGCGCGACGATCTCGCGGTCGTCGTATGGCGGACGGAGGTTGAGGTCGAGCACCATCAGCGCCTTCGATTCCCACAGGCGCTCGATCGTCCGTCGTGAGCTGGCGTGCCGCTGCGCCAGCGTGCCGAACACGATCGCGCGCGCGGTGGCGGCGCGCGCCAGCAATGCCGGCGTCGGTGCGATCTCGTCCCATGCGGACGGCGCGGGGATGTCGTAGGTCGGTTCGCCCGCCTCGTTCACGACCACCCGCACGAATCCGGTGGGCAGCGCCGGATCCACCTGGATGAGATCCACCCTGACACCGTACCGTGCCGCGCGACGAAGGACTTCATCGCCGAGCCGGTCGTCGCCGACTCGGCTCACCATGGAGACCGGCGTGCCGGCGGCGCGCAGGTGACATGCGACGTTGAACGGCGCGCCTCCCAGAAACAGGCCTTCCGGGAGGGCATCCCACAGCACTTCACCGACGCACAGAACCTCGGACTCCGGCATGCTATCGCGTCATCGAGGGAGCGACGCCGCCTCGCGGGCCGGCGCCGTATCAGGCCAGACCCGAAAGGTATCGCGGGCGCGAACGACCGTTACCGAGTGTCCGATCCGTCCGAGTGCGACGGTACGAGCGCGAGGCGGCGCCGACGGTGCAGCACCGCCTCCTCGGCGGGTGTGACGAGACGGATCACACCCGGAGGATGGTAGATGGTTGGCCAGTCCGGCGACTCGGTCACGTTCGGGTCGACGTGACGAGCCCCGGCGTGCGACCCTTGATCAGCGCTCGGCGCGGCCACGGAGCTCTCCCTGACGCGTGCCGAGCGACCAGAGGCCGACCAACGGTACAGCGGCATCGGGGTCGTTCTGCTGGTAGAGCACCATCGTGAGCGTGCCCCGCGGTGTCTGCGCCTGGAGCAGGATGTCGGAATCGGCGACGTCGACGGTCATCGGGCGCTCCGCCCATCCGCCGCGGAGGCGGTACGAGGCGACGAGCTTGCCCGCTGAATCGGCGACGGTCACCTGCGCGGGAATGCCTTCGTGCGAGCCATCGAACTGGTAGATGGCGAGTGTGCGCTGGCGCGGCGCATCGACGATGTCAGCCGACCGAGTGGCGAGTCGCACATTGGCTGACGCGACGGTGGACTGGGCTGAGGCGGTCTCGATGGCGGCGATGGTGAGCACGGCGGCCGCGATGGGTGACACGAGCGAACGAATGATGTGCATGGTGACTCCGAGTTGAAAGTTGCGAGCATGGAGCATCGGTGGTGATCGAGAGTTATCGGAGTCGGGCGATCGGGTCCAAGACATATTTGGTCCGGTTCGATACCCTCTGAGTATCATAGGAGATTCTCAATATCCTCTACGTACGGCGAGAGGCGTACGGCGCGTCGTGAGGCGGGGCGCGTACGGCGAGCGGCGAGGATTCGGACGGGGCGGTTGGGCGACTGCCGTTAATCCAACCGCCCCTTCCCTGTTCCCGCATCACGCCTCTCGCCTTGCGCCGCGCGACGCGCCGCACGCCTTTCGCCGCACGTCGCAGGCGGGCATGCTTGCGGGGCGCTCGACTCCGGGTGCGACCGACGGCCCTCGACCCTTCACCAGCCAATCGCACCATGTCCATCACGCAGCGCGACCTTCACACCAGGCTCGGCACCGAGATGCGGGGATTCGGAAGGAGCGGTTGGATGGTGCATCGCACTGCTCCAAATCCAACCGCCCCTTCCTTATTCCACGCCGCACGCCTCTCGCCTTTCGCCGCACGACACGCCGCACGCCTTTCGCCGCACGTCGAATGCGCTCCACCGCATGCCGGGCACGACGCCGCATGCGCCCTCAGTATCTCCAACTCCTCACATCCGCCCCAGCCGGCGCATGCTTCTCGATGTGCGTCGCCATCTTCGCCATCAGTTCGTTCATCGGCGGGCCCCAGCAGTGCGGCGCCATCGGCTGGAAGACGATCTCGCCCGTGAACTTCGGTGACGTCGTCGTCTTCAAATAGTTCTCCAGCAGATGAACGCCCATGTTGAGGTAGTACGAGTCCGCGTCGCCCACGTACACGTTCATCTTGTCGGCGAGCTTGGGGCCGAGTGTCTGCCAGTTCGTCTCGAGGATATGGCGCAGGTCGTATCGCTGCTTCCAGTACTCGGCCACGGTGTGATCGATCACGCCGGTGCGCTTGTCCCAGATGCGCGCCGGATACCCGTCCGCACCCACCGGGCCGAAGGTCGCCTCCCAGATGTCCCACTGCCCGCCCGAGCGCGAGCGATCTCCGACGACGAGCTCGTACCAGTTCTCGTCCTTCATCATCGCCGCGATGTTGCCGTCGGGCTTTCGCTGCGTGGGGCGATCGACCTTCATCCAGCCGCGATCGAACCAGTACGCGTTCGTGTCGGCGTAGACGTTCACGATCTGGTGATAGCGGAAGTCGACCGCGTCCGGACACAGCGACCACACACCGCCGAAGACGTCCGGATACATGACCTGCTTGGCGAGCGCGATCCAGCCACCGGTGGAACCGCCGGTGAGCAGGCGGGCCCACGGCTCGCGACGCACGCGGAACCGCGTCTCCACGGCGGGCAGCAGCTCCTGCATGATCGCGTCGCCGAACGGTCCGTTGTTGGCGGAGTTCACGCCATACGAATCGTCGTAGTACGGCGACGGATGCTGCAGATTGACGATGATCATCCGCGGCGTGCCGTCGGCATTCCAGTACGGTGTCGAGCCGACACCGGGCGCGCGCAGGGTAAAATGCCCTTCATTATATACGACCGGATACCTGGCCTCGGGATGCTCGTCGTAGCCCTTCGGCAGCAGGACGGTCGCCCCGAGGTAGATGGGATGACCCCACCACTTGCTGAGGATGTCGCTCTGGATCTTGATGCGGCGCACGTTCCCCGAATCGGCGGGCACGACGATGGGCGGGATGACCCGGTCGGCCGTCAGGCGAATCGGCTTCGATGATTTCGGGTCGATCGTGATGCGAACAGGATCTCCATAGAGATTCCCGGGCGAGCGCTTCCAGTTCTGGCCTTCCCACTGATCCATGTGCAGCCACACCGTTCGACCGTCCGCACGTGCGAACTTCGTGTAGACGTTCACGAACGGTTGCGCCCAGTAGGTTCCCGCCGGAATGTCGCGCAGGCTCTGGATCGGATGACCGAAGACGCTGGCGTCGATGACGGCCGTCGCACCGGCAGCGAGATTCTCGACGTTCACGCCGAAGAGCGGAACGCCGTTCTCCCCGGTCTGCTGGATCGGCGTGCTCGCGGCCGTGCTCGTGCGGCTCAACGCGATATACACTCGACCGGTCACGGGCTCGGCGCGCGCGCTCCTGCTGAAGGCGATCTCGAAACGGGGCGCGGTGCGGGACGATCCCTGTGCGGCGCTCTCGCGTGAGGGAGCGAGCGCGCCGAGCAGGACGATCAGGGCGATACGGAGGCGGTTCATCAACTGTCGGGATCGGGAAGGCGGAGGGCCATCGCGCGGCGGCTCGAATGATGAGCACCGTGAAGAATGTCCGTGGGACACTCCACCGTCCATGGCGGCAGCCCCGATCGTTCGGCCGAGCCTGATGCGGACAGCGCCAAGGTGCTAACATTTGCGATGGACACTCGTCTCGTCCTCGCCTGGCTGCATCTCCTCGCCCTCTCCGTCGGCCTCGCCGGCGTGTGGTCGCGCGCGCGCGCATTGCGCGATTCGCTCCACGATCCCGCCGACCAGCGTGCCCTGCGCCGAGCGTTCGTCGGTGACGCCTGGTGGGGCGTGGCGATAGTGCTGTGGCTATCCACCGGGCTCTGGCAGCTGTTCGGCAGCACCGAGAAGAGCACGTCGTACTACTTCGGGAATCACGTCTTCTACCTGAAGATGACGCTCTTCCTGGCCATTCTCGCGCTCGAGATCTGGCCGATGATGACGCTGATGCGGTGGCGCACGAAGAAGGCCCTGCCCAACCCGCGCGACGCGGGCCGCATCGAGGTGATCAGCTACGTCGAATGCGCGCTCGTCGTCGCCATGGTGTTCACGGCGGTGAGCATGGCGCGCGGGTATGGAGTGTCTTCGTCCGGCGTCGCTGCAATATCGACGTCGCCAATGACGTCGGCGGTGCCGATCACGCAGCGGCAAGGCACGGTCGCAGGAGGTAGATCCGGAACGACCGCCAACGCTTCACAGGTCGCGACGATCGACGCATCCGATGTGGTGCCGCTCACCCCGAGCGGCGTCGAGACCGTCACCGCTGACGATCTCGCGCTGCTGGCGCGCGAGATGGCGATGCCGCTCGATGCCATCGATCCCAGCTCGCTGCGCAGCAACTTCGACGAGCGGCGTGGCGGGGGGACGCGCCAGCATCGGGCGCTCGATCTCATGGCGCCGCGCGGCACGCCCATCCGCGCGGCCGCGAAGGGTCGCGTGCTCAAGTTGTTCACCAGTGCCGCGGGTGGGCTCATGGTGTACGCGGCTGATTCGTCCGAGCGGTTCATCCTGATGTACGCGCATCTCGACCGCTACTCGCCGGACATGCGCGACGGCATCGCGCTCGCACGCGGGCAGATAATCGGCTTCGTGGGCTCCACGGGGAACGCATCGCCCACCGCGCCGCATCTGCACTTCGCGGTTGCGCGAAGCGCGGACGTGAAGCGGTGGTCGAAGGGAACGGCGATCGATCCGGTGCCAGTATTGCAGGCGAGCGCGCGATGAACGCGCCCGCCGTGACGTAGCGCGGGTTAATTCACCTGCATGCTGCTGCCCCGTCTACACCGCGAAGCAGCAGCTTCTCCGTCGCTCCAACTCGCTACGCGTCGTGGTTGTGGCGATCCACATCCTTCGCGAGGCGTGATTTCTCGCTGTTCTTCTCCGCCGCGTCGTGCTGCTGGCGACCTTCGAACAAGCGATCCTTGCCGGCGTCGTCATGCTTGCGAATCTCGGCCTCATCATGGCCCTGCTCGGCCGCGACCTGCTCTTCAGCGACCTGCTCGGCGTGAGCGCTCTTGTCCAGCGCGCGGTCGCTCGCATCGTGCTTGTGTCCGGTCGAGCTCTTGTCGTGTGACATCGGTGCCTCTCATTGATTGTGCAAGCGGAGAGTGGCAACGGTCGTGCCGCACCAGGAGTCCTACTTCACCTTCTTTCCCGTGGGATGCTGCCCGTTCTGGTGCAGCACGAGTGATGCGACCGCGCCCGTGGCATCGCGCACGAAGGTGACCTGCGCGTCCACTTCCTTCAGGAAGAACTCGGTTTCCGCTTCTGCCCAGAGCCGGAGCTTGCCCTGTCCCGTCGCCTGTGCCCACAGCGCGCCATCGGCCGCGGTGACCTCCAGCGCGAACTCGGGTGCGAGCTGGTAGGTGCCGACGTATCGCGCGAGCGTCGCTGCGGGGAGCTCGATGGCGGTGCGGTGCTTCATCGGTGCCGGCGGCGGCGCGAGCGGAAGTTTCGCGTCGAGGAGGTGGAGGCCGACATCGTCCGCGCCGGTGCCGGTGGAGTTCGTCATCACCACGACCGCCGTCTTGCGTGACAGCATCAGGCCGAGGAAGGTGCGGTAACCACCCGTGCCACCGTTGTGCCAGACGATGGTGTCGCCCCGGTTGGGTTGCACGACCCAGTTCAATCCGATGCGCAATGGACCGGCGGCCGCGCGTTCCTTCTGCGCGAACGCCATCGCGCGATGGAGGGCGCCGCGCTCGGGATGCAGATTGGCGTCGGCGAACTTGAGCATGTCGTACGTCGTCGAGCGGATCGCGCCCGCGCCCGCGAGCACGTCGAGGTCCCAGTTCGCCGCGAGCTTGCCTTCCGGGTCGTGTCCCAGCGCGAGGTGCGACTTCATCCAGGGCGTGAGGGTGATCGCCGTGTGCTCCATGCCGAGCGGACCCCAGATGCGCGAGCGCTCGAGCGCCTCGTACGACTGATTCGTCGCGCGAGCGAGCGCATGGCCGAGCAGGCCGACGCCCAGGTTGGAGTACTCGAACTGCGCACCCGGATCTCGTGGAAGCTGGTAGCTCGTGAGGTACTCGTACATCTGTTGCGCCGCGTAATCCGCATACGGGTTCGCTGGATCGGCCGGCTTGAAGTTCGACGGCATGCGCGGCAGTCCGGAGTTCTGTTCCGACAGGCTGCCTAGCGTGATCTGCTTGCCGTTGCGCGTCGGCATGCGCACGGTGGACGGCAGATACTGCTGTACCGGATCCTCCAGCTTCACCTTCCCTTCCTGCACGAGCTGCGCGAGCACAGTCGACGTGAAGACCTTGCTGATGGATCCGATCTCGAACACCGAGTTGCCGTCCAGTGGCGGCTGTCCCGGTCCCGGATCGCCGTAGGCGATGACGCGGGTGCGTCCGTCAGGCTCGAGCAGACCGATCACGATGCCGGCGCTGCGCTTGTCCTCGACGCGTTGGCGGATGATCGCGAGAATGGCGGAATCGGACGGGAATGCTTGCGCGGCGGGCGCAGCGGCCGGCGTCGCACCCTGTGCGCATGCGGACAGGGGTGAAGCGGCGGCGAGCAGGAGCAGTGCGACGGAAGCCTCGAGGCGGGTCATGACGATTCGCGGTGGAAGCGTTGAGTGGCCATGGATGGCGCGACATAGCATACAGCCGCAGCGC
This sequence comes from Gemmatimonadaceae bacterium, assembly GCA_026786185.1. Taxonomy (GTDB): domain Bacteria; phylum Gemmatimonadota; class Gemmatimonadetes; order Gemmatimonadales; family Gemmatimonadaceae; genus AG11. The sequence continues at coordinate 12,383 of JAJAYP010000163.1, read as the reverse complement.
TCAGCCACCAGAGGCGGTGGCTCTACCTCGACGGCGGATCCTCCGCGCCCTGCACGAGCTTCGCCAGAATCGCGCGGTCCACCACGTCGAGCGGGAGTGCCGACCACACGCGCAACATTCCGTCAGTGCCGTACGCCGCCGCTACCACCGGTCCGTGGTCGCGCCGAATGCGGGCACCGATCTGTCCGTCCCAGTCGAGCGCGCACCAGTGTGCGGGATCGCGGGGCAGCATTCGACTGACCGACCGGCGGAGCATGCGTGGTACGCCTCCAAGATCAGCGACCGACAGCACCTCGGTATCGCTCGCGGACCTGATGACGTCGCGCAACGCCGCCGTCCACAGCGCCACGCCCTTCGCACCCTCACGGTTGCCCGCCACGACGATCACGGGAATGCCTCCGTACGTGAGCTCGTCGCGCTCGCGGCCGAACTGATCGGCGAGCTGAAAGTGCGGCAGGCGCGATGGCGGCCGATGTGCACTCGCGCGCCGTATCTCCTCGGTCGACTTCATTCTCGGTTCGCCTCCTGTTGCCCGTTGCGCGTTGCCGACCACCGAGGCAATATCGGTGCTACCCGGGTGCTGGCTCCCTGCCCCGCCCTTCCCGCTTTCCCGTCCACTTCAATGATTGCATACCTTCGTGCCGCGACCCTCGTCGCGACGCTGTCGTTCGTGCTCCCCGTGGCGCCACTCGCCGCGCAGCGCGAGCAGGTGCGGCCCGAGCCTCGGCCCGCAAGCGCACGCGCCGGCGATTCGCTCACCATCGTGCTGCCGGGCGCCCTCACGGCACGCTCCATCGGACCCGCCGTCATGGGAGGTCGCGTGAGCGCGATCGCCGCCGACTGGCGAACCCCGGGCACGATGTACGTGGCACTCGGCACCGGCGGCATCATGAAGTCGCAGGACAACGGCATCACCTGGTCCGCGATCTTCGAGCACGAAGCGGTAGCATCCGTCGGTGACATCGCGATTGCGCCGTCGGACTCGAGCGTGATCTGGGTGGCGACGGGCGAGGGCAACGATCGCAATTCGGTGAGCTGGGGCAACGGGGTGTACCGCTCTACCGATGGCGGGGGGACGTGGACGCATGCCGGCCTCGCCGCCACGAAAGCGATCGGGCGGATCGTCGTCGCGCCCAACGATCCACGTACCGCGTATGCGGCGGCCGGCGGCGACCTCTGGGTTCACGGCGCCGACCGCGGTCTCTACAAGACGAGCGACGCCGGCGTGACATGGAAGAAAGTGCTCGCCGCCCCTGCGCCGAATGACACGCGCGCCGGAGCGGGAGATGTCGCGATCGATCCCGTAAACCCCAACATCGTGTACGCCGCCATGTACGCGCGGCGGCGGCGGCCCTACGAGTTCTCGTACGGCGCGCAGGCATCCGGCGGCGTGGACGTGGGCGGCATCTTCCGCAGCACCGACGCTGGCGTCACCTGGCAGAAGCTCACCGATGGCCTGCCGACGCTCACCGGCCGCATCGGCCTGTCGATCTACGCGAAGAATCCGAAGATCGTCTATGCCATCGTACAGAGCGACGAGGGCGGCCTGCAGAACATCGACGATCCGCACAGCAAGAAAGGCGGCGTCTTTCGGTCCGAGGACGGCGGGTCGCACTGGACGCGCATGAGCAACCTCAATCCGCGCCCGTTCTACTTCAGCCAGATCCGCGTCGATCCCACCGACGACCAGAAGATCTACCTGCTCGGCTTCGCGCTGCACGTGTCCGACGACGGCGGACGCACGTGGCGCGAGGACCGGTTCAAGAACGTGCATCCCGACAATCACGCGCTCGTGATCGATCCGTCGAATCCGCGCCACCTGATCCTCGGCACCGACGGCGGCGTGTATCAGAGCTACTCGGCCGCGAGCGACTGGGATCACCTCGCGCGCTTTGCCGCCGGCGAGTTCTATCGTATCAATGTCGACGCCGCCAACCCGTCGCGCATCTGCGGCGGGTTGCAGGACAACACCAACTGGGTCGGCACGCTGGGCACGCGCACCGGTGAAGGGATTCGCAATGCCGACTGGGTGACGATCGGCGGTGGCGACGGCTCATACTGCGCCTTCGACCCGGAGAAACCGAACCTCGTCTATTCCGAATCGCAGCAGGGTTATCTCACGCGGTTCGATCTGGCGAGCGGCCAGGAGAAGCAGCTCCGCCCGGAGCCCACGGAAGGGCAGCCAGCGTTCCGTTTCCACTGGATGTCGCCGCTCGCGCCGAGCGTACATGAGAAGGGCGCCATGTACTACGGTGGCAACGTGCTGTTCAAGCTCACCAACCATGGCGAGAACTGGACGGTCATCTCTCCCGATCTGTCGACGAAGGAGCTCGAGAAGATGCGCGCCACGGGCAGTGGCGCGGAGGACTACGGCGTCATTTACGCGCTGGCCGAGTCACCGGTGAAGCGCGGCGTGCTGTGGGCCGGCACCGACGACGGCAAGCTCTGGCGCACGGACGATGAGGGCGCGCACTGGACCGACCTGTCGACGAATCTGCCGGCTGCGGGACGCGGGCACTGGATCAGCCGCATCGAGGCGAGCCGTGCCGACGCGAACGTTGCGTACGTCGCCATCGACGCGCATCGCGATGGCAACTATGCGCCGCTCCTCTATCGCACCGCCGATGGCGGCCGCACCTGGGCGAACATCGCAGCCGACATTCCGAATACTGCACCGGTGAAGGTGATTCGCGAGGATCCGAAGAACCCCAACGTTCTCTATGCCGGTACCGAGTTCGGCCTGTTGCTCTCGATCGACCGCGGCCGCTCATGGGCGAAGTTCGGCAAGCTCCCCACCGTCGCGGTGGACGACATCCTCATCACGCCCACGCACGATCTCATCGTCGCCACGCATGGTCGTAGCCTGTACGTCGTGGACGATGTGCGGCCGATCGCCGAGGCGACGCGGAGCGTATTGGCGAGCGCGGGGCAGCTGTTTCCGATCCGAACGGTGGAGGCGTACGCGCCCATCGCCGGGTTCAAGCAGTGGGCGGGCAGCAGCGAGTTCCGCGGGGAGAATCCGCCGGCAGGCGCACTGCTCACCTATTTCCTGAGGGAACTCGGGGACAGCCCCGTGAAGTTTGCCATCACGACCGAGAGCGGTCGTCCGGTGGCGAATCTCACGGGGTCGCCGGCGCCGGGCATCAATCGCGTGGTGTGGGATCTCAAGTTCACGAAAGATCTGTTGAGCGAGTACGGTGGCGAGGGGCAGAAGTTCGTGCGCGCGGGGAAGTACGTGGTGACGATGACGGCGGGGAAGGTGAAGAGCTCGCAGACCGTCGTGGTGACGACGGCGCCGGGACTGGAAACGCGATAGGCGCGATCGCCCTAAGTCGGTGCCGACGCACCGCTACCGGATCCTCGCCACTCCACCGCCCGGAACGGGAAACCGCGCGAACACCTGTGGATCGTGTCCCGGCACGATCAACCGTTCGCTTCCCGCGAGCCGCCGCATGCGATCCTGCGCCGCCAGGTTCGACACCGGATCGAGCGTCTGTGCGATCGGCACGTGGCGCTCGAGGTTCTCGTAGAGGTACATGTTGTCGGATGCCAGCACCACGGTGCCGCTCGGCGTGTCGATGCCGGCGTACTGCGAGGCGAATGTGTGACGACCGCCAGTGTAGACGCGGATGCCGGGGATGATCTCGACGCTGTCGCCATCGACGAGCTGCACACGTCCCGCGCGTCGCAGATCACCGAGCATCGCGGCGTCGAGCGAGTCCACGGCACGGTCGCGCGAGCGGCCGGCGTCATCCACGTGATGCGCGTATTCCGCGCGCTGGATCCACATGCGCGCTCTGGGAAACAGGTCCAGCCCGTCCATGTGGTCCCAGTGCACGTGCGACACGATGATGTCGGTGATGTCTTCCGGGCGCAGGCCCACGGCGCGAATGGCGTCAGCGGGACGCTGGTAGTCGGATGGTTTCCACCGCTGCAGGAACTTGTCGCGGTAGAATCCGGCATCCACCAGCACGTTGCGCCCGCTGGGCAGCTTGACGAGCCAGATCATGAGCGCGACGTCCAGGCGGCGGGCAGTATCAGCGCCGGCGATGAGGCTCGCGACGGGAAAGTTGCTCAGCGTCCCGTAGCGGATGGCGTAGACTTCGGTGGCGGTCGGTGCCGATCGTGGAAGCTGGGCGCACGAGGACGACGCGAGCGCGACGATGGCAAGCAGCAGGCGGCGCGCGGCTATGGAGAGCACGTCAGGTGATTCGCTCGATGATGGCGCGTCTCCGAGCCAGCGTCGCTGCGCTCGCGCGCGTTACGGCCTGACGCACCTCATCCGGCGCAGTGTGTGGTGACCCGCTCTCGAACGGAGGGGCGGGGCGATACTCGATCGCGAGCTGGATTCGCTGCGCCACATCCGTGCCGAACAGCTCCGACGCGACCACCAGTGCGAAGTCGATACCGGCCGTTACCCCGCCCCCGGTAATCCGGTTGCGGTCGATGACCACGCGCTCGTCCACCGGCTCAGCGCCGAAGAAGGGCAGCAGATCGAGCGAGAGCCAGTGTGTGGTGGCCCGATATCCACGCAGCAGGCCCGCCGCGCCGAGCAGCAGTGCGCCGCTGCAGACCGACGTGACGTAGCGAGCATGCGCTCCGTGCAGACGCAGGAAACCGAGCAGTCGCTCGTCATCCAGGCGTGCATCCACGCCCCATCCACCTGGCACGCACAACATGTCCAGAGGAGGCGCGTCATCGAACGTGACATCCGGCGTGATGGTCAGCCCCCATTCGGTGCGAACGGGCGCCATGCTCGCGGCGACCAGATACACGCGGGTCTGCGGCATTCGCGCGAGCACCTCATACGGGCCGGTCAGGTCGAGCTGCGTTACGCCCTCGAACAGCACCATCCCGATGACGAACTCTCCTTCCTTCGTCATCGGGGGCCCCGCCGGGTTGTGGCGCCAGGGTTGAAGAATTTCACGATTTCATATCGCGGGAATCTCATGGCAAACGCTGGACGTGCAGGTCGTCCTCGACTCTGCCCGGATCGCGAACCTGCAGCGCGCGCGACGCTGCCCTGCGCTGGAATTCTTGCCTCTGGCGGGCGCCCGCGCCAGTGTTGGCGGAGGCCAGTCTCTCCAGCTTCGTCGGACCCCTGCACCTTCATCTCACGCTTGTAATGGAAGCCTTACTCGACCATCTCCACTTCAGGGTGCGCGCGCATCCGGCCCTGCAGCGACTCGCCGTGGTGAGCCGAATTCTCCTGGCCGTCGGATTCATTCCCCCTGCCCTGGTCAAGATCCAGGGGCACCGCTTCACCACGGCCGTCGACCTCACCGATCCAATCGGCGCCTTCTTCGAAGCCATGTACCAGACGGGCGCCTATTGGCGCTTCATCGGGTGGGCGCAGCTCCTTGCCGGTGTCTGTCTCCTGGTTCCTCGCCTGACGACTCTTGGCGCCGTGCTGTTCTTCCCCATCATCCTCAACATCTTCGTCATCACGATTGCGCTGCACTTTACCGGCACTCCGCTGTTAGTGGGGATGATGCTGCTCGCCGACGCTTACCTGCTCTTCTGGGATTACGACCGACTCAAGGCGGTGGCATGGGCTCCCGCTGGCACTGCTGCTACCGAGCGAATGCCGGCCGGTATGCCGGCGCACTGGAGCCACCTCGAGCGGACGGGGTACGCGCTCGGGACCGCGGCTGCTCTGGGCGCGTTCTTGTGGACGCGAGGCCTCATCCCGCCTCGGCTCCTCGTGCCATTCCTTGTCCTGGGCCTCCTGGCAGCAGGCATGGTGGTCGCGGCTTGGGCGCGTGCGCTCCGTTCATCGGCCGCGTGATCATGTCCGCCGACACTCTCCTCGAGCAGTACCGTCATCGCGACGGCGGCGCGACGCCGTGGGCGCTTCTGATGCTCGAGATCCGGGACGACCGGATCACGGGCATGACGTCGTATCTCGACGTCGAGACGCTATTCCCGCGCTTCGGGTTGCCGATGCGGCTCGTCGCGTAGGTCGCGGGCTCGGTACGTCGCGCGGCAGGCCCACTAACATTGCCGGTAATTCCTGACACGAAGAACATGTGCTGATACTCCCCAGAGTGACGGCGTGACGGATGTTTCACTATCGCCGGAGGTGACACGCTCGCGTCTTGACGGCGTGCTCCGCGATCAGAAAGGCTCCTTTTTTGCGGCATCTTCCCGAAGGTTGCGACGAGACCGATGAGTGTTCAGTGGGACGACGGTCAAAGAGTGTGAACAGGTACCTGAAGAGGTAATCGTGTCCGCTGCACCGTTCACCGATACAACCGCCACGTCGCGGTCATCCGCCGGCGGCTCAACGAAGAGCCGCTGGGCCGGTCGCATTCTCACTGGCATCGCGGTGCTGTTCCTCACCTTCGACCTCGCCATGAAGCTCGCTGGCGCGGAGGTAGCGGTGGACGGCACCGTGAAGCTCGGGTGGCAGCCGCACCACCTGCCGATCCTCGGCGGCCTCCAGCTGGTGTGTCTGGTGCTCTATCTCATCCCCCGCACCGCGCCGCTCGGCGCCGTGCTCTGGACCGGCTACCTCGGCGGCGCCGTTGCGACGCACCTCCGCGTCGACGATCCGCTGTTCAGCCGCACCCTCTTTCCCATCTACGTCGCCGCGCTGATCTGGGGCGGGCTCTACCTGCGCGACGCGCGCGTGCGTGAGGCGCTGCGGCCTGCGCGCTGAACGATTCTCTCTCGCACCGATTCAAACCTTCACGACGAGTCGCGACCACCATGTCCACGACAGCGCAGCAGGCTTCCGCTCCGACCATCCGCAACTCCGGCACCAAGCCAACCACACCGCGCAAGCTGTTCGTCAACATCCCGGTGAGCAACGTGCAGCGCTCGATCATCTTCTTCGAATCGCTCGGCTTCACCTTCAACCCACAGTTCACCGACGCGACCGCCACCGCGATGCTCGTGGGCGAAGACGCGTACTTCATGCTCCTGGAGCCGGAGAAGTTCGCGAGCTTCAGCAAGCGCCCCACCGGCGATCCGCGAAAGGAAACGAGCCACCTGCTCGCGCTTGGTCTCGACAGCAGAGACGACGTGGACACGATGGTGAAGCAGGCCGTTGCGGCCGGTGGCTCGCACGCCATGGAGCCGCAGGATCACGGCTTCATGTACGCGTGGAGCTTCTACGATCTCGACGGGCACCACTGGGAAGTGTTCTGGATGGATCCGAAGGCGATGCAGGGGTGAGGCCGTCGGGCTCCGCCGCTCCTACGCGAGCGCGATGCGGAACCGCAGGCTCTCGGCACCGCCGTAGTTCGCCGGCTTGTTGAACCGCTCGACGAGGCGTCCCCCGTTCGCCTCGATCACCTTGCGCGACGCGATGTTCGACGCGTCGGTTGTCAGCTCGACGTGTGGCAGTCCCACCTGAATCGCCGCAGGGAGAATATCCGCCAGCGCCTGCGTCGCGTACCCCCGCCCGCGCTTCCACGGCACGACCGAGTAGCCGATGTGGCCGAGACAGTGTGGCGGCAGCTCCGCCGTGCCCGGCTGCCAGCGGAAACCGATCTCACCGCAGAATTCGCCGTCCCACATCCACATATGGATGCCGGGGAGGCGAGGCACGGTGGTGCCATCGGGAAGTGCGATGAGCGGGCCCTTCGCTTCGCGGTCGACCTGCTCGGTCAGAAAGCCGTCCGGGTCTTCGGCGATGTGCGCGAGTTCCTCCGCGGCAGCTTCGGGACGGAGGTTGTCGGGAGACCAGCCGCGGACGAGCGCTCCGGTGTACTCGGGTAGATACGTCGGAGCCGGCCAGACGAGGTGCATGTACGAAATATGAGGGGCGTGTGCTACGCGAACACCATGCGACTCGAATAGCCGCGTCGATTGCTGTGTCGCGAGAAGTGTCAGCGCTCCTCGAGCATTGCGACGACCGCGCGCCGGAAGCTGGGCGGGTCGATGGCGGGAAAGCGGAACAGCTCCGGCTCGATCTCGTCGTAATACCTCGCGAGCGCGCGCGGATCGATCAGCTCGCGCTCCAGCATCGCTCGCACGTCGGCGACGTCCTGCCGGTGCCCTCGCTCCATCTTTGCGAGGGCCTGCGAATAGAAGTCGAAGTGATGAAACGCCACCTGCTCCCGGCGCGAGATGAGCAGGCTTCGATTCTCCCATCCACTTGGCAGCGGAATGAAGTCGGCAGGGGAAGCCAACTCGATGTTGATGTCCAGCGCATTCTTCAATTCAGGAATGGCTCTCAGCAATGCGTCGTCGCTGGGACGAATTGCCAGATCGACATCGATCGTTGCGTCTCGCCAGCCGATGATCACCGCCGAACAGCCGCCCACGAGGTACACACGCATCGGGCCTGACGCCGCGCGGCCCATCCGATCCATGAGCTTCTCGAGACGCTCGCGGCTTACCGGCGCTCGCATTCGGCTGCTCGCTCGAAGCTGACCAGACGGCGGATGAGCGCGTTGTACCGCGAGTGCGCAGAGGCGCGGTTCGCAGTGGCGAGCTGTGTGTACAGTCGGAGCTCGGGATTCTGCAGCGGCGACGCGACGCGCACTCCCAGCCGCTCGAGGCGCGGTGCTCCGATCGAGACGAGCAACGCCTCCTCGCTCTCGATGCCGCGCGCGAGATCGTGGAGTCCCACGCTCACGAGTTCGCCGCCGGGAAGGGCACTGAAGTTCATGCGTGAAGATACCGCGAAGTCACGAGACATGACACGGCGCGTGAAGTGCCGCCCTGAACGGTCATCGTGCGAAAACCGGGGTGACTGGGGAACTACCAGGAACGCAGAGGAGTGCAACGACACTTTCTTGTTGCACGCCTCTGCGTTCCTCTGCGTCCTCTGCGATTCAAGCTCTGTCGGTTGCAGTTGAAGTTCAGCAGTCCGCGTCCCGCTCAGACGCCCCTTGAAGCAGCGTGACGATCTATAGGGTCCGGAGATAGGCGGCGAGATCGGCGCGCTGCTGCGTCGTGAGCCCCAGCTTCCGTACCCGGTCGTAGTGGCTGACCACGTCGGCGAGCGTCGCCGCGCTGCCGTCGTGGAAGTACGGCGGATGCTGCCAGAGCCCTCGCAGGGGCGTCGTGCGGTAGCGCTTCTGCGCCGTGCGCTGCGCGTACGCGGCATCCATCCCGGTCTCCGACGGCTCGTGCAGCACGCCGCGGTTGTTGTCCGTCGACGTCGCGCCTACGTGACAGGTCGCGCAGCTGCCGTCGAACACGGTCCGGCCGCGAGCGGCAGCGGCGCGGTCCACCGTACCCGCCGGCGCCGGCGGCGCGACGAGTGTGTGCTGGTACGCGCGCAGCGCCGGGAGCTTCGGCGTCACCAGGTCCGGCGACTGCGTCACCCGGATGTTCAGCCGCGGGTCGGAGAAGTTGCCCTGCCCGTGCATCTGCGTGACCGCCACGTAGGCGTTCCAGTAGGACATCGGCCCCTCGGCCGTGTAGGTCTCATTGACCACGCGCGCCAGCCCGTAGGCGGGTGGGATCACGAGCGGCGTGTTCCCGCCGTCGATGTTGTAGCGCGGATCGTACTTGCCCGGACCCCATGAGTTGTACACGGCTTTCTGCGCGGGCGTGATGGCGGGCGAGAGCGCGATGATCGCGCCGACATTCAGGTCGCGGTTCGGCCAGCCGTCCTTCCGGTGGCCGATGCCTTTCGAGAACGCGTCGTCCACCGTCGAGTGGCAGAGGGCGCAGGTGATGCCGACGCGGGTGAGGCTGTCCTTCCCGCCCACAGTGCGCACCCGTCCCTTCACACCGACGACCGCGTTCAGCTTGAGGAGCGCGACCGTCGTCGCCGGATTCTTGAGGTCGACCTTGCCTTCCTGTATGCCCTTCACGAGTGCCGGCGGCAGCGCATCCATGTCGACCTTGAGGCCGACGCCTAATGCCGTGGTGGGATCCACCGCCTGCTGGATCACGCGCTCCAGGTGGAGCGTGTCGGTCCAGAACTTCTCGTCGCCGAACGTTTCGAAGCGGAAGATCTGCCGGCCGCTCGACTGCAGCGCGCGCGATGACGCTGGAGCGCCGTCGCTCCACGCAATCACCGTAGCGATCGATAGCCCCGTCAGCACGGGGACGAGAATTCTTCTCGAGGACGTCCAACGAGGCTCGGTGGAGTGCGGCATCGTGAGCTCCTGGCGTGCGTGAACGAGTGGTGGGTCACCGTCCGGATTCGGGACATTGGCTGCAATCTCCGCTCCAAAAATGCTGCGAGCGGCCGCGCCCGTGCAGACGCGCGTCGCAGTTGTTCGCGCAAGTATCGCGTCGATACGGCAGCGTAACGAAGCGTTGCGCGGTAACACCGACAAGGTCGCGCTCCACTTCGTGCTCTTTCTGTTCGTCGCGGGCGGGTTCATCGCGTCGGTCTACAAGCTCACGCTGGTGGGTCAGCCGAAGCCCTTTTCCTACGCCGCTCTCTCCGTGCTCGGGCTGACCCTGCTCACCAACCTTGCCGTCGGCGTGACGATGGCGTCGCTGAAGCACGTGAACCTCACGCTGGTGCTGGTGCACAGGAGGTCGACGCTGGTAATGTCGCTGTCGATCTTCGCCAGCATCCTCTTCCTCGTCATGCGGGTGTAGCGCCGGACAGGTCCGGGCACTTTGCTCTGTAAGAGCTTTACACAAAGAGGACGCTGAGGAACTACGAGGAGCGCAGAGGACTGCGACGACACTCCTCTGCGGTTCAGCCCTCCGCAGTTGCAGTTCAGCCGTCGGCAGGCCCGCGCCAGTGTGCCGTGCGACAGGTGTTGTCGCAGAAGAGGATCTGCCGCGCCAGCCCGCAGCGGCAGAGCGAGACGCGTGTGTCGCTCCGGATGACCTGTCCGTCGAGCCCGCGGATCTCGACGTTGCCTCGCGCGTAGAGAGGACCGTTCAAAATGGGGGTGAGCGTCGTCGGTACGTCGGCGCGCTCCTGTCCGCCGTCGTCGTCCTTCGCGCAGGCCGTCGTGGGTCGTCCCTTTCCCCTGCGCTGACCGCTCGGCCGCCGCGAGCGGGCGTCGACGCGCGCACTACCTCGCCGCCGCCTACAACCTCTCGAGAAGGAATCGTCGTCCTCCTTACCCCGGCGGTATCCTGAGGCGCGCCAACAGGGCCCGAAAGCGCGGATCGTCTCGTATGGGGTCGACCTCTCGCTCGCACTGCAGGCTCAGCATGGGCTGGATCCCCCACCGTTCCGCGCGTGCGAACCAGAGAAATGCCGAGTCACGCTCCCCTGCTCCGGCGTAGAGCATGCCGCGGTACGCCGCGTACTGCTCGTTCGCCGTGTCCGCCCGCGCGAACGCGAGCCGAGCGAGGTCGCGGCGTCCCATGTCGTGGTGGTTTGTGGCCATGGTGTGCAGCGCTCGCGGACTTCGGGGGTTGATCTCGAGTGCCCGCTCCATCAGTCGAAGCGCGTCGGCGTATCGCCCATTGTGCGAGTAGATGCGCGCCATGTTTGCGAGCAGCCACGGGTTCCGCCCCACCCACGCCGAGTCCGGCTCCTCGCCCACCACCCGCTGAAACTGACGCTGCGCTGCCGCGAAGTCTTTCGCGCAGTCGAGAAATGTTCCGAAGTTGTTCTGGATCTGGAGGGAGAGGGGCTCCAGCGCCGCGGCGCGACTCTCCTCGGCGACCGCCTCGATTTTCCTGCCCAGGATCATGAGCAGCACCCCATGCCACTGATGGGCGGTCGCGTCGTTCGGATCCAGCGAGATCGCCTTCCGATACTCCGACTCGGCGGCCACGAAGTCGTGCTCCCACGTGAGCCCGGTGGCGAGCGCGGTGTGCGCCGCCGCGACACCGCTGTCGAGCTGCAGGCTGCGCAGCGCGGCCGCCTTCGCCTTGGGAAACATCGCCTCGGCGGGCCGGTAGCCGAAGTAGCCGATGCGGACGTACGCCTCGGCGAGTCCGGCTTGGGCCTCGGCGTACTGTGGATCGAGCTCGGTCGCGCGCCGGAAGTACACCACGGCTTCGTCGAGGCCAGCACTGGTACGGGCGTCCCACGCGTTGATGCCACGAAGGTAGGCCTGTCGTGCGGCCGGAAGCGGAGTCCTCTCTGCGCCGCGAGCGGTCTGCTCGGCTCGGTCGCCATGCCGATCGCTCCACCGCGCGCTCATCAGCACGAGCGCGACGATCGCCGACGCAGCCACGAGGGACGTCGTCGCGAGCGTCGCCGCTCGCGATCGCGGAGGCGCGGGTCGCGGCGCGACGTCGTGGGGCACTCGCCCCTCCGGCGCACCTTCCGGCGGGGGTGCGGGTGCCCGCGCCGCGGGGGCTTCCGGTGTGCGCGGCGGCGGCATGCCCGCTTCCGTGTCGGAAGCCCCGCTCAGCGCGCGCGCGAGTCGCTCGATCTCGGCGTCCGGCTCCATCTCCAGCTCTGCTCGCGCCAGCTTCTGATACTCGCGCGCGTGCTTAACCGCGCCGGCGCGCTCGCCCGCGGCCGCGCGGGCGGGCATCAGGGTGTTTGT
>JAJAYP010000162.1 GCA_026786185.1 Gemmatimonadaceae bacterium | reverse complement strand
GGGGGGGTTGGGGCTGTCCGGGCCCCGCGGGGCGGGGGTGGTTTCTCCTCCTCAGGCGGGGGGGGGGGGCCCGGGGGCCGCGCCCCCGCCCCCCCCCGCCGAGCGCCTCGCGCCTGGACGCGAGGCCATGCGGGCTGCCATCATGGGCGGCTTGCCGACCATCGGCATCTGTCTCGGCATGCAGCTGTTGTTCGATGGAAGCGATGAAGGCGAGGGCGAGGGACTCGGTGTGATTCCGGGGCGCGTGACCCGCCTGCGCGCGATGCGCGTCCCCCAGATCGGCTGGAACGCCCTGGAGATGGTGCCGGGGGATTCGCTGTTCGTCGCGGCGCCGTTGCCCATGGTCTATTACGCGAACAGCTTCGTCTGCCGTCCGGTGAGCACGTCCGTCGTCACCGCCTGGACGGAGCACGAGGGCGACCGCTTCCCCGCCGCCGTGCGGACGGGGCAGGCGGTGGGAGTGCAGTTTCACCCGGAGAAGAGCTCCACGCAGGGCGTGCGGTTCCTTCGCGCGCTGCTCGATGACGCTCGCTTGATCGAGGGACGATGATCGCCATTCCTGCGGTGGACCTTCGTGATGGGGCATGCGTGCAGCTGGTCGGCGGGTCGTACAAGGAGGAGCGCGTCCGCCTCGACAACCCGGTCGAAGTCGCACGGTCGTGGGAGCATTTCGGCTTCAGCCGCCTGCATGTGGTCGATCTCGATGCGGCCACGGGCCGAGGCTCGAACCTGTTCGTCGTGCGCGCCATTCTCGATGACGTCGACATTCCCGTGCAGGTCGGCGGTGGCATTCGTTCGGGCGATCTGGTGGAGGAGCTGCTCGACGCCGGCGCCACCAACGTGATCGTCGGGACGCGCGCGATCGAGGAGATGGAATGGCTCGCCGGCATCGCCGCGCGGCATCCGGGCGAGATCGTCGTCGCGTGCGACGTGCGCGAGCGTCGGATCACGACGCGCGGCTGGGTGCGCACCCTGCCGCTGGACATCCTCGACGCTGTCGAGGAGTTGAACGCGCTCCCCCTCGGGGGGTTGCTCGTCACCGCCGTGCATCGCGAGGGACAGATGCAGGGCACCGATCTGCCGTTGATGGAGGATGTCGCGGAGTCATCGCACTTTCCCGTCTATGCCTCCGGCGGTGTCGCGTCGATGCAGGACATGCGCGCCCTCGAGCATCGCGGCATTGCCGGCGTGGTCATCGGGATGGCGCTGTACACCGGGGCGCTCGACCCGGCCGTTCTCGCTGGCGAGTTCCACGAATGACATTCACTTGTGCCGGAAATCAGACATGACCGTCGTCGTCCGGGAAACGAAGGAGACCACCATCCGCTGCGAGGTCGTGCCCGGCACGGGCCTGGCGACCGTCGCGACGGGCGAGCGCTTTCTCGATCACATGCTTGTCACCTTCGCGCGCTACAGTGGCCTGGACCTGTCCATTCAGGCGACGGGTGACCTGCCGCATCACCTGATCGAGGACGTGGCGATCTGCGTCGGTGCAGCGGTCGCGGCGATGCTCCCGCCAACCGCCGCGCGGTATGGAGACCGGACGATACCCATGGACGAAGCACTCGTTCATTGCGCGCTCGACCTCGGAGGCCGTCCTTTCTATCGCGGCCCGCTTCCCAGTTCGCTCTACGATCACTGGATGCGATCGTTCAGCGATCATGCGCGCGCGACGCTGCATCTCCGGGTGCTCCGCGGTCGCGACCGGCACCATGTCGTCGAAGCGGCGTTCAAGGCGCTCGGCCTCGCGGTTCGCGATGCATTCGTCGACTCCGGCGCGGTGTTCAGCACGAAGGGTGGCGTCGCACTCCGGATCGAGGAGCCGGGCTAGATGTTGACGCGGCGTGTCGTGGTCTGCCTCGACGTGCAGGGCGATCGGGTGGTGAAGGGCACGCAGTTCGTGAACCTTCGCGACGTCGGGGATCCGGTGGAACTCGCCGCGCGCTACGAGCGTGAAGGCGCCGACGAGATCGTGTTTCTCGACATCTCGGCCAGTGCCGACGCGCGAGAGACGCTGCTGGACGTGGCGCGTCGCACGGCGGAGCGCCTGTTCGTGCCGCTCACGATCGGAGGTGGCATCCGGTCCGCCGACGACGTGGGCCGCGCGTTGCGGGCCGGCGCCGACAAGGTCAGCATCAACTCCGCGTCGGTCGCGCGACCGGAGATCCTCACGGAAGCGGCGGCTCGGTTCGGCGCGCAGTGCGTCGTGGCGAGCATCGACGCGAAGCGTGTCGCCGGCAGCTGGCGCGTGTATGTGAAGGGAGGCCGGGAGGAGACACCGCTCGACGCCGTGCAGTGGGCCGTCGAATGCGTTCGGCGCGGCGCCGGTGAGATCCTGCTCACGAGCATCGATCGCGATGGCGCACGTACCGGATACGACATTGCGCTCACTCGAGCCGTTGCCGATGCGGTGCATGTGCCGGTCGTGGCCTCGGGTGGCGCCGGTCAGGCGTCGCACGTCTGCGATGTGCTGGTGCAGGGACGTGCTGACGCCGCATTGCTCGCCGGCATCCTGCACGATGGCATCACGACCGTCGACGCGGTCAAGGCGGCGATGCGCGTGGCGCGGCTGCCGGTGCGTGCTGCGTGAGCGCAATGTCGACTCCGCTCGACGGGCACATCGCCCCGGCGGCGGATCTGGCGCGACTCACGGGCGACATCGCGCTTGGGCACTATCGCTCGCGCCTCACCATCGAGACCAAGCCGGACGGCTCGCCGGTGACCATTGCCGATCGCGCGGCGGAGCAGGCCGCGCGTGAATGGGTCCGGCAGTACTTTCCCGAGGACGGCGTCCTGGGCGAGGAGTTCGGCGAGGAGCGCGCCGGGGCGCGCCGGCGCTGGGTGATCGATCCCATCGACGGGACGAAGGCCTTCATCCGGGGCACACCACTGTGGGGATCGCTCGTGGCACTCTGCGAAGGCGAGCGCGTGCTGGCCGGAGCGGCGTATTTTCCGGCTGTCGGTGAGCTGATCGCGGCTGCGCCAGGCGCGGGCTGTTGGTGGAACGGCAGCCGCTGCGCGGTCTCGTCCGTGTCCGCGCTCGACGACGCGACGGTTCTCACCACCGACGCGCGCTTCCTCGATCGGCCGGAGCGACGGTCCGGGTGGGATCGTATGGCGAATCGATCAGCCGTCGCACGTACCTGGGGCGACTGCTTCGGCTACCTGCTCGTCGCCACGGGGCAGGCCGAGGTGATGTGCGACCCCATTCTTTCGCCGTGGGATGGTGCGGCGCTGTATCCCATCGTGCGCGAGGCTGGCGGCGCGTTCACCGATTGGGATGGGCGCGATACCGCGTTCGGCGGAAGTGCCATCGCCACCAACCAGGCGCTCGCCGTTCGCGCGCGCGCGCTCCTCGCTGATCCCGCACCGGAGTAGGATGCTCGACCTCGATACGTTGAACTTCGACAAGGGCAGCGGCACGGTCACGGTCGTCGCGCAGGATGCGGAGACCGGTGCCGTCCTCATGGTGGCCGCCGCTGATCGCGAAGCGCTGGAGCGCACGCTCGCCACCGGCGAGATGCACTACCGATCGCGCACGCGCGGCCTGTGGCACAAGGGAGGCACCAGCGGCAACGTGCAGCGTGTCATCTCGCTCGATCCCGACTGCGATGGCGATGCCCTCCTCGCCCGTGTCGTCCCGGCGGGTCCGGCCTGTCACACCGGTACGACGTCGTGCTTCGGCGAGCGAGCGCTCGCGGCTGACGCGATCGCCCTGCTCGACACGACCATCGCTGCGCGTGCCGCCCTCCCCGCGGCGCTCAACGCCGCGCCGAGCTACACGCGCCGACTACTTGGCGACCGCAACCTGCGCTTGAAGAAGCTCGGCGAAGAAGCGGCCGAGCTCGTGACTGCCTGTGCGGACGGAGATATCGCGCGCGCGCGCGAGGAAACGGCAGACCTTCTCTATCACGCGCTCGTGGCGCTGCACGCGCTGGGCGGGTCGCTGGCCGAGGTGCGCACCGTGCTGGCGGCGCGCGTCGGTCAGCGACCGCGGTAGGTCACTGCCCGCTCACTGCCGGATCAGAACCGGGACAGCAGCGCACGATCCAGCTTGGTCGTGTCTCCTACGAAGGCGAAGCGGAAGTTGGTGAGATACTTTTTTGCGACACGCTCGACATCGGCTGGCGTCACGCGTCGCAGCTGCGCCATGAAGCGGTCCGCGGCGCGGTAGTCTCCCTGGTACAGTTCCGCGCGCGCGAGCACGTTCGCCTGGTCGGCGTTGGTTTCGTTCTTGAGGTAGTACTCCGTGATGAACTGCTGCTCGAGACGCCGGAGGCCCGCTTCCTCCACACGATCGTTCTGCAGCGCGTCGAGCTCGTCGCGCATGATCCGCAGCACCGCATTCGGATCCACGGTGGTCACATACAGCCCACCGACGGCGTGCGCCCGCTCGAGAAACGGCGATTCGACGGCGTAGCTCAGATTGCGGCGCGAGCGCACCTCCGTGAACAGCCTGCCCGAGAGCACCGCCGTCGCCACACGGAACGCCGTGTAGTCGGCGCTCGTCGCCGACGGACCGGGCACGTAGCCGAGCAGGTAGTTCGTCGGCAGCGAGCGATTGTCGAATGCGACGGCGCGACCGGCGTCCGGTAGGGCGGGCGGAGCAGTCCAGCGATACGACCCACGCGGCAGTGTGCCCAGCGTGGTGCGCACGAGGCGCTCGATCTGGGGGCGGTCCACATTGCCCACGACGACGAGCAGCATGCGCGATGTCACGAACTCGCGGGTGTGATACTGGCGCAGCTGCGCCGCCGTGATTGCAGCGAGCGACGCCTCGGTGCCGGATGTCGATACCGCGTACGGATGCCGCTGGTATAGCAGGCTGTCGGCGAGCTCCGTCGCTGCGTCGTCAGGATCGCTCCTCCGCTGCCGCGCGCCAGTGAGCATCAGGTCGCGCACGAGCTCCACTTCGCTCGAGGCGAGCGTTGGCGCGATGACGCGGTCCGCCATCAGCGCCCACGTCGAGTCGAAGGTGGCGCGAATGGCGTGCAGCCCGATCGCGGTCCAGTCGTCACCCGCCTCGATGCTGATCGCGCTCCCGAGTCGCGCCGTGCGTTGTCGCAGCGCGGAACCGGGAAATTTCCGCGTCCCGCGCTCGCTCGCCGCGAGCAGCATCGCCTCGATCCCTGCGGTTCCGGGAGTGAGCTGTCGTGCGCCGCCAAGCAGATACAGGTTGGCGACCACGACTTCGTTCGCCGGGTTGCGCCGCAGGATGACGGAAACGCCGGCGACCTCGAACTTCGTCGTCACTGCGGTGTCAGCCGCGCGGATCGCCGCCACCCGCGCCGCGCCGCCGGACGTCGTCGGTGCACGAGCGGCACCGACATTCGTGACACCCAGGATCCCGGCGAGCAGCAGGAGTGCGCGCGTCATCGCGTGCCTCCCGACGACAGCTCCGCTTCGGTGATCCGAATCGTTCGGCGCGCTTCAGGCGACAGAAGCACTCCCGTCACGCGCGGCTTGCCGAGGATGTATCGCGCCGCGTAGCGCCGAAGATCATCCGCCGTCTGTCTGGCCATCGCGTCGTTGTATCCATAGAAGTACTCCATTCCCGTCACCGCCCACCAGAAGCCGAGCTGGTGCGCGAAGCCCGATGCTCGCTCCATGCTCTCCATGGTGCCGACGATACGCTGCTGCTTCACCCCGTCCACTGCGTCCGTCGTGATGTAGCCCGGCTTCACCACCTCTAGCAGCTCGCGGTCGAGTGCGGCGATCGCCTCGCGCAGCTTGCCCGGTGCTACCGCGCCGCCAATCGTGATGGGGCCGACCTGATTGAGCGTGTAGTAGTTGACGTTCATCGATTGCCAGAGGCCGCTGTCTACCAGCTTCCGCTGAAAGCGTGAACCGGGCTGGTTGAGGACGTCGGAGAACACATCGGCCGCGTAGGTCGCCGGAACATCGGCGTGCGCGCCCGGCCCGTGCCACTGGAGCAGCACGACGACGGCATTCACCGGTTGCTCCACGATCACCGCCCTGTTGCCCACGAGCGGCGGTACCGGCGGAATGGGATCGGTGACGAACGGATCCGGCGCGCGCGGCCAATCACCGAGCAGGCGGCGCGCGGTCGCGAAAATCGAATCGGCCGTCACATCGCCCGTCACGATGAGCGCCGTGTTGTTGGGCACGTAATATTTTCGCTGGATCGTTCGCATCTGCTCGGGCGTCGTCTTCAGGATCACCGAGCGCTCACCGAGCGGGTTCTTCCGGCTCCAGGCGGTCCCCCACAGTGTCCGGCCCATCGCGGTCGTCAGCGCATAGAACGGATCCGACTCGTTCCGATCGTACTCTCCGATCACGACCGCGCGTTCCCGCTCGAGCTCGTCGGCACGAAAGAGCGGATTCCGCAAGGCCGCCGCGAGAAATGCCATCGCCGGTATGGCGCTGTCGGATGGCACCGTCAGGTAATAGTTGACTCGTTCCTCACCAGTGGTCCCGTTGAACACCGCGCCCAGCTCCGACGCGCGGGCCACGAACTGCTCCGGTTGTGGGTAGGTCGCATTCGACTTGAAGAACATGTGCTCATACAGGTGCGATAGTCCCTCGTAGGTCGCCGACTGTGTGAACGATCCGTTGCGGGCGTTCACTTCGATGGTGGCGATCGGGACGCCGTGATTCTCGACGACGATCACCTCGAGCCCGTTGGGCAGCGTATCACGCTTGATGCGTCGCTCCAGTTCCGCTCGCTGTGCGCCGAGGGGGAGCGTCAGGAGCGTCAGCGCAACGACAGCCAGCGTCGCACGCAGCAGAAGAAGGTGTTGCGGTAGCGATTGCACTGTTCTCATGATTGCTTTCTCTGACTCATGGCCAAGATCCCCTCTCCGTCGTCCGCGTCGTCCATCGATCGAGCCGCGCTCGAACACGTCGCGGCAGCACTGCATGGTCCGAGGCTCCGGCGCCACGTTGCGCTGGAACCCTACACCACCTTCAAAATCGGCGGGCCGGCGGACCTGCTGTTCGAAGCCGACACCGCCGACGCACTCGCGACAGCCATCGTAACCGCTCGGCAGGCGCAGGTTCCGTACTTCGTGCTTGGACTCGGCGCCAACGTGCTCGTTTCCGACAAGGGGGTGCGCGGACTGGTGATCCGGAATGTGGCGACCCACACGGTTTTCCACGACGATGGTCGTGTCACCGTCGAAAGCGGCGCCGTGATGTCGCAGCTCATTCCGGAAGCCGTGCGCCGCGGATGGTCCGGGCTGGAACACTATGTCGGCATTCCGAGCACCGTTGGTGGTGCCATCTGGCAGAACCTTCATTTCCTCTCTCCCGCGCCCGAGCGGGAACGGACGATGTTCATCGCCGAGGTGTTCGAGTCCGCGGATCTCCTCACCGAGGAGAGCGAGCGGAAGACGGTGGACAAGGCGTACATGGCGTTCGGCTACGACGATACCATCCTGCATCACCGGAAGGACATCGCCCTCGCGGCCACGTTCAGGCTGGAGAAGAAGGATCCGGCGGTGATGCACAAGATCATGCAGGAGAACCTCAGTTGGCGCGGCAGCCGACATCCGTGGCTCGAGTGGCACCCCAGTGCAGGCTCGATCTTCAAGAAGATCGAGGGCGTTGGCGCGGGACGGCTCGTCGACGCGTGCGGCCTCAAGGGCTACCGCATCGGCGACGCACAGATCTCGCACATTCACGCGAACATCATGGTCAATCTCGGCGATGCCACCAGCACCGACGTGATTGCCCTCGTGAAGCACGCGCAGAAGATGGTGAAGGAGAGCTCCGGCTACGACCTGGAACCCGAGATCAACTTCGTCGGCGAGTTCTGAGCCGCGGCATCGCTGACCCGCGTCCGTGCCGGAACGTGATGTGCTGGCGGCGTCTCGCCGTCAACTCACCGGTGGCGGTAGCCGATCGTCCGGCGGAACGAAGTTGGACAGGAAGAGTCGCTCCTGCGGCGTGAGACTTCCGATGCCCGATGCACTGATCTTGTCGAGAATGCGGTCGACTTCGTCCTTGTTCACGGCGTGGACGCCCGCACGGTTCACGTTGCGCCAGTTGCCGAGGACCGCATCCTTCGCGGCCGGTGGCGCGGTGGCGACCTGACGGAACTTCCGGGTGCCTGCACTCCGTTCCAGCCAGAGGAGATACAGGAACGCCCCGAGGAATCCGCCCAGATGCGCGAAATGCGCGACCCCCGAACCCCAGCCCATCAGTGAGACGACGGTGTAGATGACCACCAGCCACCGCACTTCCACTGGAATGATTCCCCAGATGAAGATCTGGTCTCGCGGCCAGAACCGGGCAAAGGCGAGCATCACGCCATAGACCGCCCCCGACGCTCCGATGATCGGAATGGCGGGATTATAGAAGGACAGCAGCCCGCCGGTGATGCCGCTGATCATGTACAGGGCGAAGAATCGTTCGGAACCGATGCGCTGCTCCACGCGAGGCCCGAAGAAATAGAGTCCCAGCATGTTGAACAGGATGTGCGTGAATCCCGCATGCAGGAACATGTACGTCACGAGTGTCCACGGTCGTTCCAGCAGCAGCGACGGCATGAACCGCAGCATCGAATCGACGCCGGGCACCGTCTGCTGCACGAAGAACATCAGGACGTTCGCAATCAGGAATCGCTGAACCCACGGCGTCACGAGCGCTTCTCCCCCGGAATCATGTCAGGACGCGCCGCCACGCTCGAGCTTTTCGAGTGCGGCGGTCTCCCGTTCCCACGTTGCCAGCGCCTTGTCGAGTCGGGCGCGGAGTCCGTCCAGTCTTGCGCCGAGCTTGTGCGCCTGCTCCACCCCACCTGACTTCGTGTAGAGCTCCGGATCATCGAGCGTCGTGGTGACCGTCGTGATCTCTACATCGAGCTCCGACACCTTTCGCTCCGCCTCTGCCGCCCGCTCGCGCGCCTGCTTGAGCGCCTTGCGCTGGGCGTCACCTGCTCCCGAGGACGACGCACGATCCTGCTTCGACGCCGTCCGCTTCTTCTCATCCACGCGTCGAAGCGCGACCTCCTCCGCTGCCCGTACCGCAGCGGCATGTGCGCGCTCCTCACTGGCTACTTCCCATTCCGCGAACGTGCCGTCGAACATGGTGATGTGGCGGTCGTGCAATACCCACACCCGGTTCGCCAGTGCCCGCAACATCGCGCGGTCGTGGCTGACGAGAATCACCGTGCCCTCGTACGTCTCGATCGCGTCCTCCAGTACTTCAATGGTCTCGACATCCAGATGGTTCGTGGGTTCGTCGAGTACCAGCAGATTCGCTCTCGTGAGCATCAGCATCGCGAGCGCGACGCGGGCGCGCTCCCCGCCCGACAGTGTGTCCGACCGACGCTGCACTTCGTCGCCCGAAAAACCGAATCGTCCGAGGTGGCCCTGCACCATCCGTCGCTCCCACTGGGGGCGGAGGTCGCTGATCGCCTGATACAATGTCTTGTCGAGCGGGACCTGGCCGAGCTGCTGATCGTAGTAGGCGACATGAATGGAATTGCCTACACGTAGCGCACCCGCATCGGCCGGACGTTCGCCGACGAGCGTCTTGAGCAAGGTCGACTTTCCCGCGCCATTGGGGCCGATGATCCCCAGTCGGTCTCCGCGCATGATGCGTCCGTCGAACTGGTCGATCAGCACTCGGCTCTCGACGGCGATCCGGAGCTTCTCCGCCACCGCCACCTGGTCCCCGCCGCGCTCGGCGATCTCGAGCCGGAGCGCCATCGTCCCGTCTTCACCGACAGGCGCGCCGAGGCGCGGCATCCGCGACAACAGCTTGCGTCGCCCTTTCGCCTGCTTGGTATTCACTCCGGCGAGATTGCGCGCGATGTAGTCCGTCTGCGCCGCGATCACCTTCTGCTGCTTGTCGAACGCCCGCTGCTGCGCGAGACGACGCTCCTGGCGTTGCGCCACGAAGGCCTCGTAACTGCCCACATACGGCGTCGCCGTCTCCGCCTCGAAGTGCAGTACGTGGTCCACGACGGCGGCGAGAAACGCGCGGTCGTGGCTGACGAGGATCACCGTGCGATCTGTTTCGCGCAGGTACTGCTCCAGCCACGCGGTCGTCTCGAGGTCGAGATGATTCGTCGGTTCGTCGAGCAGCAGGATGTCCGATGGCGCCACGAGCTGCCGCGCCAGTCCCACACGACCGCGTTCGCCACCGCTCAGCGTGTCGAGCATCTGTGTGCGCGCCTTCGTCGCATCGAAGCCGAGCCCCTGCAATACGGCATCGACCCGAGGCGCGATCGTGTAGCCTCCTTCGCGCTCGAAGCGTTCGAGGTCCCGCCCGTACCGCGTCAGCGCCGCCTCATCATGTGTCGTCGCGAGGTCGTCGGCTTGCTGCGCGAGCGATTGCTCGAGGGCCAGCAGTTCGGCGAATGGGCCCGCCGCCGCTTCCCACACCATGGTGGCGGTGCCGTAGTCGCGGTGTTGGCCCAGCAGCGACACCGTGAGTCCTGACTGCCGCGCGACCTGCCCCTTCGACGGCGCGAGATCCCCGGTCATCAGGTTGAACAGCGTCGTCTTGCCGGTGCCGTTTCGTCCCACCACGCCCCAGCGCTCACCGCTGGCCACCGTGAACGTGATGTCCCGGAACAGCGTGCTCGCTCCGAACTCGACGGACGCGCCACTCACCGCAATCTGCGTCATGCCAGCGCCCCCGTCGGCGACAGGGCGATCATGCCTCCAGCCAGCTCTTCCACGTCGCCTCCGCCGGGCCGATGGTCAGCGCGTTCCCGCGACGTACGAGGGGCATCTTCAGCAGCAGCGGTTCATCGGCCAGGATCGACATCCACCGCTCCTCTCCATACAAGGCCGTGCGTAACCCCAGTTCTGCATACCGTCGCGAGCCCTCGTCGATCAGTGCGTGCACTCCGAACTTCTGGGTGAACCGCACGAGTTCGCCGCGAGACGCCGCACGCTCCTGGAGATCCACGAAATGCGTTCGCGTCCGGCGCTCGGCAAAGAAGCGCAATGCCTTGCGCGTTTCCGCGCTTTTCTTCACACCGAAGATCTGAACGTCCATGCGTGCGAGGTCGATATACTATGAGGGCGCGGACTGGCCGCGCCCCCCATCACTCATTCGTCAGTCGTGAGCCGCTCCAGCAAGGATACCTATACCCCCGCCTGGTGGGTACCGGGCCCGCATGCGCAGACGCTCTGGGGAAAGCTCGTGCGTCGACCGCCCCGGGTGACGACTCGCGCGGAGCGATGGACGACCCCGGATGGCGACACGCTCGAGGTGCAACGTCTCGATGCCCCCGTCGGTGCCTCACCTCGTGTGCCGCGCCTCCTCATCCTGCATGGCCTCGAAGGCACCATTCGGTCCCACTATGTCCGCGGGCTGCTCGACCAGGCCCGACGTCGGGGATGGGCGGCGGATGTCTTGATCTTCCGGGGCTGCAACGGGGAAATCCCGAAGGCGTCTCGCTTCTATCACTCCGGAGAGACGACGGATCTCGACTTCGTCGTGCAGCGCCTCACCGCCGCGCATCCACAGCAGCCGCTCGTTGCGGTCGGTGTCTCGCTCGGCGGCAACGTTCTGCTGAAATGGCTCGGTGAGCGGAGCGACGACCTGCCATCCGCATTTCGAGCCGCAGCAGCGGTGTCGGTTCCGTATGATCTCGAGCGCGGATCGCGACAGCTGGAGCGAGGGTTTTCACGGGTGTACGCCTTCTTGTTTCTGCGCACGCTTCGGCGCAAGGCACTCGCGAAGCTGGCGGTCCAGCCCGGCCTGTTTGCCGAGGAACGACTGCGCGGCGCACGAACGCTGGCAGAGTTCGATGACGCAGTCACTGCGCCCGTGCACGGGTTCGAGGGGGCCAGCGACTATTACACGCGTTCCAGCGCTCGTTACTTTCTGGCGAACATTGCTCGTCCCACTCTGCTGCTGAGCGCGTTCGATGATCCTTTTTTGCCGGCAGAAGTGCTTGATGATGTATCGATGGTGGCGTTCAACAATCCTCTTTTGAGCGTGGAATTCCATGCCCGCGGTGGTCATTCCGGGTTCGTGAGCGGGCTGGTGCCCTGGCGACCCGTGTTTTTTGCGGAGCGTAGGGTGCTCGAATATCTGTCGAGTTACGTAGAGGAGCACGCCCGTATTTCATGACTCCTGGGCATGAATGAAACTGATCGAGCATGCTCAACAGTCGGAGAACTCGACAATACGGTTCAGGACTGCAATTTGATTGAATATTGGCGATTCAACCTCAGTAAAACGCCACAGCAACGCCATCATACGCTGTTCTTGACGTTTTGGTCTGGCAGTTTCGTCGCTGCCACAGTTTGCACTTCGGTGAGGTGGCCGTTCGCAGGTGTCTCCGCTATCAGCGCCTGCACTTCGGTGACGTCGCTGACTGTCATTTCCATCGCCGCAGCAAACGTTTTCGCGGGACGCACATACCGCGAACGTCACGGGGATCGCGAACGAGGTGCCGTTCGACTGCGTTATCCGCAGAGTACCCCCAGGAATCATTCAATCTCTGGAGAACCGATGTCCTCTTCCTTGCCGACACGACTGCGCCCGGCCGTGGGAGTCGCACTGCTCGCCGTGATATCTGCGTGTGCCAGACAGTCGTCCGAGGGCGATGCACACGGCGTCCACGCGATGTCGCCACCGGTCAGCAGGACCACCGGAAGTGGGCCTAGCGACGCGAGTCTCCCCGCTGGCGCGATCGAGGTCGCCCCGCGACTCGCGCGCTCGCCACGACATGGCGAGTGGGTGATGATACGAACCGGGCCATCGGACAGCGTGAAGGCATGGGTCGTGTTCCCGGAACGCGCCACCAAGGCACCTGTCGTCCTCGTCGTCCACGAAATCTATGGTCTGTCGACGTGGGTTCGCGGCGTCGCCGATCAGTTGGCGGCGGACGGCTACATCGCCATTGCGCCCGACCTGTTGACGGGCAAGGTCTCGCCCGCGGCCGGAGCGGATACGCTGACACAGGCCGCCGCGAGCGCCGCGATTCGCACCCTGGCGTCCGTGGATGTCCATCGGCAGCTGGCGGCAGTGGGCGCGTATGGCATGGCGCTGCCAGCTGCCGAACGGCGGTACGGCATCGTTGGATTCTGCTGGGGCGGGAGTACCTCCTTCATGCTTGCGGTCACGAGTCCGCCGGGGCTCGGTGCCTCCGTCGTGTACTACGGCACCTCGCCCGCCGACAGTCTGCTCGGTCGCGTCAACGTGCCCGTCCTTGGCTTGTACGCCGGTGACGACGCGCGCGTGAACGCGACGATCACGCCGGCCGAAGCGGTCATGCGCGCACTCGGCAAGTCATACGTTATTCACACCTTCGCCGGCGCCGGTCATGGCTTCCTTCGCCAACAGGACGGCAAGACAGGCGCGAATCTCGACGCGTCGCGCAAGGCCTGGCCACTCACGCTGGCGTTCTTCCGTACGCATCTCGGCCGGTGATGTCCGTCGTCTACCTCGCGAGCTTTGTCGCCGGACTCCTTCTCGCCGTTCGCATCATGTTCTTCGGCGCGGAACGTCGTCGCGCCCGCTCGGCGGATGCCATGCCGCTCCGGCGATCCGAGCCGGCGCTCGCGGCGTTTCTCGTCATGTTCGGCCTCGCGGGCTATCTCCTCACACGTCCCGGCAGGCTCTCACCGCTCGCCGGTATGGCTGTCGCCCTGCTGCTGGGAATATCGTGGGCGGTGCTGGTTACGCGCCTCGCGATCACGATGGCCCGCACGCGACCCGAGCACGATCCCGACGATCCGCGCTACGTGCTCCAGGGCCATGTCGCGGTGGTGACCCTCGCCATTCCCGCCGGCGGTGAAGGGACGATCGAGTATGGCGACGCCGGGAGCCGGCGGTCGCTGCGAGCTCGATCGATCGACGAAATCGCGATCGACACGGGACACGAGGTGTGCATCGAGCGTGTGGATGGCGACCTTGCATCCGTCGAGCTCTGGGCACAGGTAGAGGCGCGGCTCTGAGCGCCATGGCGCGTCAGCGAGCACGTGGGGGACGGTGTGGCGCCGCCCCTCGCGACGGGGTCTCCTGTCGACGGGCACCGCGGAGGCGGATATGTCGGACGCCGTGATTTTCGTGATCGTCTTTGGCGGATTCTTCGTGCTCCGTGCGATTGCCGCCACCGTGTTCTTTCTCTATCTGCTGCCCGACGGCGATCGGTGCCCCCATTGCGACGCCGTCACTCTCCGCGTTGAGTCGCCTGTCCTGAACCGCGTACTCCCCATGTTTCGCACGAGCTGGTGCTACGAATGCAATTGGCAAGGCCTGCTGCGACGCGGTGCACCGCCGACGGTCGCAGCCGTCGATCAGGCCAGGACGATTCCCGAGCTCAGGTAGCGGAGTTCCGTCCGATGCCCCGTACCACGAGCTCGAGCCAGTCCGGCCAGCTCCCGCTCAATTCGAAGAAGTCCTCGTAGTACACGAGTCCTGCGCGCTCGAGATCATCCACGAGTGTGCCGAGCGCGTCGACATCGTAGATCGGCCCGAGCGCGACGAGGTCACCGTCCACTTGAAACTCGCTGTCCGTGAGGCCCAGTCGCTCGTCGAGTGACGCGCGAGTCAGTCCTGACCGTTCGTACGCCGGCCGACGGATGAACAGTGTCGGTACGCCCTGCGTCACAGGGAGCGGCATGGCGTGCTCCGATCGATGTGTCGAGTCATGGACGGATGGGCTCCAGTGAGGGCCCGGTAATGAGCCGGTGCATGAGGATCGCCGAACGCTCACCCGCCATCCGCAGCGAGTTGAGATTCACCGACTCGTCGGGAGAATGCGCCCCGCGTCCGGATACGCCAAGACCGTCCATTCCCGTCAGGAAGGGCGCCACGAACGAGACGTCACCCGCGCCGCGGCTCTCGGGCGCATCGCCTTCGACGGGGCCGTACCCGAGCGCGCGACTGACCGCATCGAACCGCGCGAGCAGCACTGCACCAGCCGCGGTGGGAGGCATGGCGGGGTAGCGGTCACGAAAAGTGATTTCCGCGTCCGTTCCCGGCAGGTGTTGCGCGACGATCGCGCGCATCCGCTCGCGCACGGAATCCTTCTGCGCCTCGCGCAGGAACCGCAGGTCGCCGTGCACGATCGTGGTCGGGGCGATGATGTTCGTCTTCCCTGCGGCGACGAGCGACACCTCGGCCGAGTCGCGCTGGACGGAGGTCCCTCCCGCCACGAGTCCAGGGTTGAACGTGAGCGTCGGATCACCCGCGAGCTCGCGGCGAAATCCGTCGAGGATGCGCGCCATCTCGTACACTGCGCCATACCCCGACCCGGTCGTGAACACGCCGGCCGAGTGACCCTGGCGTCCCGTGACGTTGAGCGTCCACCCGCTCGAGCCGCGCCGGGCGATCGCGGCACGGGCGGCGCGGCCTCCCTCGAACGCCAGTGCAATGTCGCTGCGCTTCGCGGCGTCGATCAGGTCGCGACGGGCGACCTCCAGCGGGCTGCCCGCCGACTCCTCGTCGCCAGTCATCACGACGACGACGCGGGAGCCCTCGAGCCCGCCCGTCGCATGCAGCGCCCGCAGCGCGGCAATCATCGCGACGTTCCCTCCCTTCATGTCGGAGGTGCCAGCTCCGCGCGCGATCGTATCGTCTCGCACGAACCGCTGTCCCTCGCCTTCGAATACCGTGTCGAGATGCCCGATGAGCAGCAGGCGCGCACCCCTTGTGCCGCGCCGCTCGGCGATGAGATGCCCTGCGCGGCGCATCGACGCCGGCATGTCCGCCCACCGGACGGTGAAGCCCATCGACACCAGTTCCTCGACGAACAGATCGCCGACACGTCGCACACCAGCCAGGTTCTGCGTGCCGCTCGAGATGTTCACGGACCGCTCGAGCAGGGCGATGTCGTCCGCATGGTGTGCGCGCACGTAATCGCGCAGTCGTGTTTCCGCGTCCGACAACGGTACCGAGTCCGCGCCCGGCGTCGCTGTGACTGGGGCTGGCACTTGAGGACGGTGCGGGCTGCTCGCGCTCCCGCATCCACCAGCGAGTGTTGCAAGGACGAGCAGGGCGACGGTGGCGATTCGCATGGCGGGGAGGAGTGAGAAGGTGTTGCAGCCAACATACGCACTCGACGCCAGCCGCTCTACCCGCGCGGTCACTGTCGTCCCCGATGACACGCAACTTGCACGTGCGACGGGTTTCACGGGTGGCGGTGGGACAAGAGGCCGATGGTTTCGTTCGCGGAGGGTTGGCATGGCGCGGGCACGTCCGGTCACGTCGCTGGATCTGGATCAGGATGCGGGCGCTGTTCGCCGAGCCTGGCGATTCGAGCGCGTCGGCTGGGTCATGATCGCCCTCGCGATCGCCGGCGGTCTCGCTGGCGCCTTTGGCGATGGACCGTTGTCGTCGGCGACGGTGGTGTCAGCCGACGGTCGCGTCGGTGTCAATTTCGAGCGTGTCGTCCGTTACAAGGCGCCGAGTACGCTGGAGGTGCGACTCGCACCCGACGGCACCGGCGACACCACCGTGCTCGTATCGCTCGACACGGCGTATCTGCGCGCCGTGGAGGTCATGCGCGTCACGCCCGAGCCGGTGCGTGTCCGTGCGTGGTTTGATCGGGTCGAGTACCAGTTGCTGCGACCCGATCCGACTCATTCGGTGATGATTTCGTTCGCCATTCAGGCTGGCGCGCCAGGCAGGCACCGGGTGCGTCTCGAGACAACCAGCGGTTCGATGGAGTTCGATCAGCTCGTGCTGCCCTGATTCCTTCAACCTCGGAGTGCCGTGTCGTCGATCCTTCGCGCCATCGCCGTCTACACCGTCCTGCTCGTGATCTTTCGTATTGCCGGAAAGCGGACGCTTCACGACATGACCACCTTCGACCTCGTTCTCGTGCTCATCATCAGCGAAGCGGTGCAGGCGGCCCTCGTTGATACCGACAACTCGATGGCCAACGCGTTCCTGCTCGTCATCACGCTCGTGGGTATCGACATTCTGCTATCCGTCCTCAAGTACAGGTTCCCCTCGTTCGGACAGGTGCTCGACGGCCAGCCCGTGGTCCTGGTGCGCGATGGACGGATGATCGAGCACGTCGCCTCCAAGGAGCGGGTCAATCGGGAAGACATCCTGAGTGCGGCCCGATGCCTTCACGGCATCGAGCACATGGAGGGCATCAAGCACGCGGTGCTGGAAGCGGGCGGTAAGATCTCCATCATTCCGCGCGAGCCGGCGCACTGAGGGCATCCTCGGGCCAGCGACGCTATCTTTCCCGCATGCCGACGTCGCCTGCTCAGTTCGAAGCCCAGTTTGATGTGCTCGTCATCGGGGCGGGGCATGCCGGCACGGAGGCGGCGGTCGCCGCCGCACGGCGCGGAGCACGCACGGCGCTCCTGACGTCGGCGCTGGAGACCATCGGCCAGATGTCGTGCAATCCGGCCATCGGCGGCGTCGCCAAGGGTACGGTGGTGCGCGAGGTGGATGCGCTCGGCGGCATCATGGGACGCGCGACGGACCTCGCGTCATTGCAGTTCCGCATGCTGAACCGGAGCAAGGGACCCGCCGTGTGGGCGCCGCGCGCGCAGTGCGACCGTGGGCTGTATCGACGCGCCGTGCGCTCGCTCGTGGAAGCACACCCGCTCGTGGTACCGATTCAGGGGACGGTCGCGAGACTGCTGATGGACGGGACGCGGATTGCCGGCGTGGAAACGCTCGAGGGCCGGCGTTTTGGAGCGACGTGTGTGGTGGTCACGGCCGGCACCTTTCTACGGGGACGACTGCATATCGGGACGACGACGTCCATGGCGGGTGGCCGGGCTGGCGAGACATCGACCACGCATCTGGCCGAGCAACTCGAGCGCTCGGGCCTCGAGGTCGCGCGCTTCAAGACCGGGACTCCGCCGCGCATCGACGGTCGCTCCGTCCGGTGGGACCTGCTCACCCGTCAGGAGAGCGAGATCGACATGTTCGATTTTTCATGGTCTCACTTCTGGCCCGACGCGCGGCAGCGAACGGACGGATCCACGCGACATCCGGCGCAGCTCCCGTGCTGGATCACCTTCCTCGGCGGCAAGGGCCAGGAGATCATTGCACGGCACATCGGCGAATCGGCGATGTATGGTGGCGCCATCTCGTCCAAGGGCCCGCGCTACTGTCCGTCGGTCGAAGACAAGATCGTCCGGTTTCCTGACGCCGAACGCCATCAGATCTTCCTCGAGCCAGAAGGGCACGATACACAGGAGCTGTACGTGAACGGGCTCTCGACCTCGCTGCCTGCTCCTGTGCAGCTTGCCGTGCTCCATTCGATTCCCGGCCTCGAGTCGGCGCGCATGACGCGAGCGGGATACGCGATCGAGTACGACTACTATCCGCCCACTCAGCTGGACGAGCTGCTGCAGGTTCGGGCGATTCCCGGCCTGTTCTTCGCTGGCCAGATCAACGGGACGACCGGATACGAAGAGGCGGCCGGCCAGGGACTCGTGGCCGGCGCGAACGCCGCCGGACTCGCGCTCGCAATGGAACCACTTCTGCTGGGACGGGAGACGTCCTACATCGGAGTTCTGGTGGATGATCTCGTGATGCGAGGTGTCGATGAACCGTATCGACTGTTTACCTCGCGGTCCGAGTTCCGCCTCTCCATTCGCCAGGACAACGCATTGCGGCGCCTCGCTCCGCTCGGTCTCGCGCTCGGGATGTACGATGCGAACGAGATGACCACGATCGCGTCACGCTTCGCCGCGGAAGACGAAGCGCGTCGCCTTGCCGAGGTGACGTCGATCACTCCGGCAGATGCAGCTCCGGTGTTATTGGCGGCAGGAAGCGCTCCGCTCGCACATGCGGTGCGCCTCGTCGAGCTGGCGCGACGTCAATCCGTTTCGCTGCTTGACCTGTTTCGCGCCGCCGGCATCGGCGCGGATCTGCCAAACGACGCAGTGATCAGTACGGAGCTCACGTTCAAGTACGCGGGCTATTTCGACCGTGAGCGGCTTCAGGCAGAGAGGTTGCGCCGGCTGGGCAGCGTTCCCCTCAGCGCGGCGCTCCCGTACGGCGAGATGATATCGTTATCGTTCGAGGCCCGGCAGAAGTTGCTCGCTCGGCTTCCTCGCACACTGGCGCAGGCATCCAGCATGCCGGGGGTGAGTCGTGCGGACCTCCAGAATCTCGTCATCGAGATCGAGAAACGTCGTCGGAACATGCCCGATCTGCTACCGATGGCCGACTGATCGTGCGTGGTGGCACTCTCGCGCCGCGGTGGCGCCGGGACGAGGCGAGCGTGACAATTGGAGCGTTTACGACGACATGGTGTGCAACTGTTCTCTACCTCGTCGTCTCCCTCTAGCACGTGACACGACGAGTGGCGTGTGGTCCCGCTACTGCGAATCGATGTCATTTAGTATCAAACCAGCTTTATTTATCGAACGATCATTTATTCTTCTGCGGAAGGTGGACATGAGCTCGATGCTTCGGCACTTCGTCATGGCAGGGTTGGTCGGTAGCACGATCACCATGGTTGCAGCACGTCCCGCATTCACCCAGACCACACAGGGCGTCATCCTGCCTGGGGTACCCGCGCTGACGACGGCGGGACAGGGCGAGGCGAAGGTGGCTCCTGACCGGGCGTCACTCATGGTGAATGTGCAGAGTCGCGGAACGACGGCTGCTGGTGCCGCGTCCGAGAATGCACGGATCACGCGGGCGGTGCTCGACGCACTCGCGAAACTGGGTTTGCCGCGCGATCAACTGGGAACCGAGGGATACACCGTCTATCCCGAAATGCGATACGACAAGGAAGGTGGGTCCCCGAGGGTTACGGGGTACGTCGTCACCAACACCGTGAAGGCGGAAACACATCGCGTGGAGCAGGCCGGCGCAATGATCGACGCATCGCTGGGTGCCGGCGCGAACTTGATCAACAGCCTGTCGTTCTATGCTTCGTCGATCGACGCGCCGCGCCGCGAGGCCATCGCCTCTGCCGTGTTGAGCGCGCGCGCGGATGCCGAGGCCATGGCACGCGCTGCTGGTGGGACGCTCGGCACCCTCATCGAGATGGCGACGCAAGGGCCTACTTCTCCACCGCGCCCCATGTACGACATGGCCATGGCGCGTGGCAAGATTGCGCAATCCGAACCGACCCCGGTGAATCCCGGCTTGCAGACCGTCAGTGTATTCGTGACGGCGCGATGGCAGTTCGTCCCCCAACGCTAGTCGATATAAATATTGACTGTTGTATCGTAACAAACTGAAGAGCCCGCTTTGGCGGGCTCTTCGTATAGGTGCCACGTGGCACGCTGGACGAGATGGTGCCACGTGGCACCCTGTTGAACTCGCCAGAGATGCGCACATGGCGACCGCGATGCATACTTTCCCGAAGGAGCGCCGACGGTGGTGTCACCGCACACCGGAAGCGTGGCATCCGCGTGGGTGGGTCGCGATGGGAAGTGCGAACCTCGTGCGTTCGGAATTTTCAACGAACTCGACCCAAGAGACCGCCGTGGCCAGCATCATCGCAATCGCGAATCAAAAGGGCGGGGTAGGCAAGACGACGACCGCCGTCAACCTTGCCGCCAGTCTCGCCGTCGCCGAACGCCGCACGCTGCTCGTAGACGGTGATCCCCAAGGCAACGCGACGAGTGGCGTTGGAGTCGAACGCGGGAGTTTCGATCGAACGACCTACGAAGTGTTGCTGGGAGAGGCGGATATCCGGCAAAGTCGTATTCGTGAAGTCCAGTTTCGCCATCTCGATGTATTGCCCGCGACGCCGGATCTGGCGGGCGCTGAGGTCGAACTGGTCGCACTCGCCGATCGCGAACACCGGATGCGCCGGGCACTGAACGCCGTGCGTGACGAGTACGACTTCATCCTGATCGACTGCCCGCCCTCGCTCGGTCTCATCACGCTCAACATGCTCGCGGCAGCCGACTCCATTCTCATCCCGCTCCAGTGTGAGTACTACGCCTTGGAGGGGCTGAGCCAACTCCTCAACACGGTCCATCTGATCCAGCGGGGGCTGAACCCCGAGCTCGGAATTTCGGGCGTGCTGCTGACGATGTACGACGCGCGCCTCAACCTTTCCCGGCAAGTCGCGGCCGACGCCCGCGAGTATTTCGGTGGTCAGGTATTCGAGACCGTCGTTCCACGCAACGTCCGGCTTGCCGAAGCACCGAGCTTCGGCAAGCCGATTGTGCTGTACGACGTGCAAAGCATTGGAGCGCAGGCGTACATGGCGATCGCCGACGAATTGATCGCTCGGGAGAAACGTGCGACTTTGGCGAGGACACGTGTGACGGTCTCGCACACGAAGCAGCCGGCAGCGACGAGCGCTATTGAGGCATCGGCATGAGCGCCGATGCCCCGCGGCGCCTCGGCAGGGGGCTCGAAGCCCTGATCTCGGCCGCCAAACAGCAGCGCACGACCGACTCCGGGGCTGGCGAGCAGCACCACACCATGGCGACCTCGGATCTTCGACGGGTTCGACTCGCCGATATCGCGCCGAACCGGTTCCAGCCACGTCGTTCGTTTTCGGAACCGGAGCTGGCCGAGCTCGAGGCATCCATCGGCGTCAGCGGCCTGCTGCAGCCCATCACGGTGCGGAGCCAGCCTGGCGGTGGGTTCGAACTGGTCGCTGGCGAGCGACGACTGCGCGCCGCGGGCCGACTCGGCTGGACCGAGATTCCCGCGATCGTTCGCAATTTCGACGATCGAGACATGCTCACCCTGGCGCTCGTCGAAAATCTCCAGCGTGCGGACCTCAATCCATTGGATGAGGCACGGGGCTATCAGCGCCTCATCGACGAGTTCGGGCTGACGCAGCATCAGGTTGCGGAGGCGGTGGGAAAGGATCGCACGACCGTCACGAACCTGCTCCGCGTCCTGTCGCTGCCCGCGGGCGTGCAGGCGATGCTGGAGCAGGGCCACATCACGGCAGGTCACGCGAGAGCGCTTCTCCCCATCAAGGATGAACGGCGTCAACTGGAGTTGGCCAACGAGATTCTCGCCCGGCAGTTGTCGGTGCGGGAGGTGGAAGGACGAGCGCGGGCGTTCGCAACCGGTCGCGAGAGTCCTTTGCGCACGCGACCGGGCTCGGCCCAATCTCCTGCGAGCGCACGCCTGGCCAACACCGATCCCGCGGTGCGACAAATCGAGGAACAACTTCGAAAACGGCTTCAAACGGATGTACAGGTGCAACCGCTCGGGAACGATCGGGGCGTCGTACGCATCTCGTATTACAGCGGGGACGATCTGGAGCGTGTACTCGATCTGATCGTTGGAGCTCGCATGGACTTCGGATCGTGAGCGTACGAACGACGAACGAGAAATCATTTGTTTACATGATTGTCCACACCGTTTGTCCACAACAGCGCAAGGCGTTATCAGCAATGAGTTTACGGGGACTATACACGACTAGATTGCTCAGACGAAGTGCTGTTATCCACATGCTCGCCGTCTTGGCGGTTGCCGCATGCACGGGTCGCGACCGGGACACCGTGTACCAAGCGGGCAATACACCTGCTGATCCTACCAACTTCCGCGTCGCGCTCCTCACACCAGGGCCCATCAGCGATCAGTCCTGGAACGGCGGTGCCTACCAGGGACTCCTGCGCATCAGGGACAGCCTAGGTGCGACGATCAGCCATATCCAGACCAGAACTCCGGCTGAATTCGAGGAGCAGTTTCGCCAGTATGGTTCGCAGGGCTACGATCTGGTGTTCGGGCATGGCTTCGAGTTCCAGGACGCTGCCAAACGCGTCGGTCCCGATTTTCCCCGGACGGTCTACGTCACGACCTCGAGCTCGACGAGCGGCGCCAATGTCGCCGGCATCGAGTTCGCTTTCGCCGACGCGTCATACCTCGCCGGCATGGTCGCGGGCCGCATGACGAAGTCGAACGTCCTCGGTGTGATCGGCGGGACGGAACTCCCACCCGTGAAGGAAAGCTTCGATGCCTTCACGCGCGGCGTCACTGCCGTGAATCCACGGGCGACAGTGCTCACCTCTTACGTCGGCAACTGGGACGACGTCAGCGCCGGCAAGGAACAGGCGCTCGCGCAGATCGGGCGCAATGCAGACATCATCTTCCAGAATGCCGATGCCGCGGGACTCGGTGTCTTCCAGGCTGCGCGCGAGACGAAGAAGGCGCTCGTCATCGGCTCGAACTCCAATCAGAACCTGGTCGCGCCCGAGGTCACCATCGGCAGTGTCGTGATCGATCTGCCACACGCATTCCTGACCGTTGCCCGCGAGGTGAAGGACAAGCGCTTCGTCGCTCGAGTGATCAAGCTCGGCTCCCGGAGCAGTGTGATCTCGCTCGTCCTCAACCCGCAATTGCGGGCGCGCATTCCCGCGGCGGCGATTCGCTCGGTGGATTCGGCGCGCACGGAGTTGCTCTCGGGTCGCGACACCGCCGCCGCGACCGCGCCGTAAGCAATCCATGCCGCCAGGGTCCGCCCCGCTTGCGAGCATCGCCCACCATCTGGATACGCTGTTGCGCACGGCGGAGATTCCGGACCACGCGGGCGCGCTGAACGGCGTGCAGGTGGAGCACGATGGGCCGGTGGTGCGATGCGCGGTCGCGGTGGACGCGTCCCGGCACACGATCGAAGGTGCGATTGCCGCCGGCGCAAACCTGCTGGTGGTGCATCACGGCCTGTTCTGGGGCGGTGTGCAGCCCCTGCGTGGCCCCTTCTACGAGCGCATTCGATTGTTGCTCGCCCACGACGTGGCCCTGTATTCCTCGCACCTCCCGCTCGACCTGCACTCGACCCATGGAAACAATCCACTCCTGGCGCGCGCATTGGGTCTGACACCAACCGCTGGGTTCGCGCGCTTTCAGGGGATTGCCGTGGGCGTCATGGGTGATACGGACATCGAAACCAGTGCGCTCGCAGATCGATTGCGGCTCATCGCTGAACGTGAAGGCGGTCACCTCGTCACCATCGGAGCGGACACCGGTCGCCGTACTCGCCGGTGGGCGATCTGCACCGGCGCCGGCGCGTCCAGCGACACACTGCGCGAAGCCGCCTCGGCCGGCGTGGATACCCTGATCGTCGGCGAAGGTCCGCACCACACCGGTGTCGACGCGCGCGAACTGGGAATCGCCGTGCTCTACGCAGGCCACTACGCCACCGAGACCTTCGGCGTCCGCGCCGTAGGCGCCGAACTGGAGCGCACGTTCGGGCTGCCGTGGGCGTTCGTGGCCGCGCCGACAGGACTGTGACCGTCGCGGGTGCGCACGATCCGCGAGGCGAGCCCGTTCTCGAACTTGCGAATGTCACGAAGCGGTTCGGTTCGGTCATCGCGCTCGACGACGTGTCCTTCACGCTTCGTCCCGGAACCGTGCACGCACTGCTCGGAGAGAACGGCGCGGGAAAGACGACCTTGCTCCGCGTGGCGTTCGGCATGGCCGGTCTCGACGAAGGGACCATGCGGCTTCGTGGGCGCGATGCTCGTTTTGCGTCGCCGGCCGATGCGATCGCGGCTGGTGTCGGGATGGTGCATCAGCACTTCTCCCTCGTACCATCGATGACGGTCGCGGAGAACATCGCCCTCGGCGGCCGTGGGGGAGTCCGGCGCGCGGAGATCGTCGCGACAGTTCGGCGGATCGCGGCCTCCACCGGATTCACACTCGACCCCGATGCACGGATCGACGCTCTTTCCGTCGGCGCACAGCAACGGGTCGAGATTGCCAAGGCGCTCGCCCGACAGGCGCGAATCCTCGTGCTGGACGAGCCCACCGCCGTGCTGGCGCCATCCGAAGCGGAGGAGTTGCTGGACTGGCTGCGTGACTTCGCGAAACAGGGGAACGCGGCCGTGCTCATCACGCATCGGCTGCGCGAAGCGCTCTCGGTCGCCGACGACGTGACGGTGCTTCGTCATGGTCGAGTCGTGCACGCGGGGGGCGCGGAGGATGCGTCACAGGCTTCGCTGACATCCGCGATGATCGGTGCGGACGTCACGGCTGTCGTTCCTGTATCGACACCGCGGTCGGCGAGCGCGACAGACGTCGTTTTCCGGGCCGATGCTCTCTGCGTGGCGGACGAGCATGGAACCGTCCGTGTTCGCAACGCGCACTTCGCCGTGCATGCGGGCGAGATCGTCGGCGTCGTGGGGGTGGAGGGGGCGGGCCAGCGCGAGTTGCTGCGCGCGCTGGCCGGTCGGCGGAGCGCGACGGGCGGAACGGTCACGCATCCGATCGGCGTCGGATTCGTCCCGGAGGACCGGCATCGGGACGCCGTGTTGCTCGACCGGCCACTCTATGAGAACGTCGCATTGCGCGGCGCGGGCACTCGGCATGGCATCACCGGATGGGCGGCCGCGCGGGCGCACGCCGAAGCGCTCATTCACTCATACGACGTGCGCGCTCCACACGCGCATACCCCGATGCGATCCCTCTCGGGAGGAAATCAGCAGAAGCTGGTGCTCGCACGCGAGCTCGACGAATCGCTGCGGCCATCCGAGGATACGCCAGCCATCGTCGCCGAGAACCCGACGCGCGGGCTGGACGTACGCGCCACGATCGACATGCATGCCAGACTGCGCGCGGCACGCGACCGCGGTGCGGCCGTCATCATGTACTCGAGCGATCTCGACGAAGTGCTGCTCCTGGCGTCTCGGGTGCTCGTCGCTTACGCAGGTTCGATCCGCGAGGTTCCGTGCGCCCCCCCCGCCGGCGGGCGGGGCCGGCGGGGGTTGGGGGGGCACCACCGGCCCCCCCCCCCAACGCGCGCAACGCCCCG
>JAJAYP010000161.1 GCA_026786185.1 Gemmatimonadaceae bacterium | reverse complement strand
GGCCGCCCTGTGGGGGGCCCCCCGGGCGGGCGGCGGGGGCCCCCCCCCCGCGCTAGCGTGTCGTTCGAAGCAGCAGGAGCGCACTGCCCACCGCGCGCTCGCCCGTCGCGTCGGACGGCGTGTTCACGATTGCGCCGTCGATCACCATCGTCGTCGATCCGCCGCCGTCGAAGTTGAGCGCCTCCCAGGCCCCGAGCCGGCGCATCTGCTCGGCGAGTTCCACGAGGGTCATGCCGGCGCTTCTGGCGGAGCGGCCATCCACGACGAGCAGCCAGAGCACTCGTCCGTCGCGCGAGTAGCCAACGGCGGTGCGGGGATGCCGCACCTCGGCGTTCCGCGAGATCGTTCCCTCGACGACGGCTGATGTGCCGGCGACGTTCCGACCGTCGTGCAGGATGCGTGGCCAGCCGCCGATGATCAGCGCCGGCGCGCGGCCGCGCGCCAATCGCGGAAGTGTCGCGAGCAGCACGCGGACCGTATCGCCCTCCGCCATGGCTCGCACGGCATCGGCCCGCGCGCCATACGCGGACAGCACGGCTCCTCGCCGAGGAATGGGTGTGCCCGATGCTTCGGCCAGCGCGCCCCGACGCACATAGATCGCGGTGTCGCCCAGGACGCCAGCCGCGGCGAGCGGGGCTTCCACCGTCCGCCGCGTCGTGTCGCGCGGTGTGGCGCTGCCGTAGCGCGGCGTGAACAGCGCTGCGCCTTCGTGTGTGCCAGTCGGGATCGCGTTCAGCGTGATGACCGGGGTCATGCGCGTCTTCGCCCAGACGCGTCCATCGAACAGGAAGCGATCGATCGACGGCCGGCCCGCCGAGTCGATCGCGAACTGGGCATGCACGTTGTCGTAGGTGTCGTAGGGAGAATCGGTCACCTTCAGTCCCTTCCACCACTCGCCGTCGATCACCTGGTTGTTCTCGCTCTCACCCGAGACGAGATCGAAGAAATCGGCGTTCACGGCGGCCAGCACCTTGCGGCCGGGCCCCGTGGTTCGCTGGGCCATGGACGACGTACGCTCGCGCGCGCGCAGCGAGTCGTGCGCGCGAATCTGCCGCAGCACGATGTCAGCTCGGCGGAGGTCCATCCTCACGACGCTCACGATCCAGGGACCGCGCGGGTCGACGAACTGGTGATACGCCACGCCCGGCGCGAGCGTGCGCGCGGCGATCGTATCGAGCGACTGTGCGCAGATCGCCACCGGACTGGTGACGAGACAGAGCGCAGCGGCGGACGTGATGCGCACGGCGGCATCGTGAAGCGACTGCATCGGTGGCCTTTCTCTGGGGTGTGACGTATAATCTCGCGGCGTCATCGGGGGCGCGAGTCCACGCCCGGCGACCACGCTCGATCCTGCCCTGCCTGATGTCCCTCCACCCCTCCAGGAGGATGTCGCTCATGCGACCCTTGCTGCTTCGCGTGTTCGCCGCCGCTCTCGTCCTCACCGCGATTGCTGCACGCGCACACGCCCAGAATACCGTGGTCCTGGAAGGCATCGTGCGAACGGCGGCCGGCCCACTGGGTGGCGCGCAGGTGTCGGTCGTGAACACGTCGACCCAGGAGACGGTCACCGCCAGGACGCGCGTGAATGGCGAGTTTCGCATGCTCGGCCTGTTTCCCGGCCGGTACAGCGTCACGGTCCGGTCGATCGGCTCGCGGCCCAATCGACAGACGGTGCAGTTGGGCATCGGCCAGCGAGCGCGCCTCGACTTCACGATGGAGCAGGGTGCGGCCGAGCTCGAGGCGCAGACGGTGATGGGCGAGCGGGTGAAGCAAGTGGAGGTGCAACGCCTCTCGGTGTCGGCGCCGGTGATGAAGGAGGAGATCGAGAATCTTCCCCTGAACGCACGCGGGGTGATGAACCTCGCGGGCATCGCGCCCGGCATCAAGACGTACGCGCCGCAGTCTGGCCGCACCTTGCCATCCGGCGGTGCTGCGCCCGACCTCCGGTTCTTCAACGTCTACATGGATGGCGTTGAGATGAAGAGCTTGTTCAACGGGAACATCGTCGGACTGGGCCAGACGGGCTCGCCGTTGCCACAGGAAGCGCTCGAGCAGTTCCGCGTGTACGTGAATCCCTACGACGCGGAATACACCCGGGCGGGCTCGTACGTCATCAGCGCCGAGAGCCGTCGCGGCACGAATGCGTGGCAGGGCTCGGCATTCGGCTTCTTCCAGAACAAGTCGCTCATCGCGAAGAACGCATTCCAGGCCAAGGTGCCCGAGTTCGGCCGGCGGCAGCTCGGCTTCAACGTCCGCGGTCCACTGCGGAAGGACAAACTGTTCATCGCCACGAGCTACGAGCTGGCGTCGACCGACTTCTTCCTCGACGTGAATCCCACCAGCGGGCCATTCACGCAGTACAAGGGGTCGTTCCTGGCGCCGAACCGGAACCATACGATGTTCACGCGCCTCACGATGGTGCAGAGTCCGAATGTGACGTACGACGCCATGGGCTCCGCGCGCTATCTCAAGGGCGAAGGCAATTTCGGCGCGCGCGTGGCGCAGCAGAGCGGCATCTCGCAGGACTACAAGATCTACACGGGACAACTGCGGCAACGCTATCTCGCGCCCGGTGGAAACTTCGTCAACGAGGCAAGCCTCCAGCTGGTGAACTGGAATCACAACGAAGCGCCGCTGACTCCCGGTCCGCAGTTCACCTATCCGGGCGTCGTGCTCGGTACCGCGGGCTTTCCGCTCATCCTCAAGGAGACGCATCTCCGGTTCGTGGACCGCGCGACCTTCAACGTGCAGGCGGCCGGATCGCACATCATGAAGGCCGGCGTGGAGCTCAGTCGCATCGCGGCGACGCAGAACTTCCCGAACAACAAGGATGGCACGTTCAACTTTCTCACCGATACCTCCACGCTGCCGAACATCGCGTCGATCGCGGTGGGATTCACCGACCCGAACGGGGTGACCGATGCCATCGCCAATGCGACCGGGGTGACGACTGGCGTCTATCTGAACGACGAGTGGCGGATGCGCGACAACTTCACGCTGTCACTCGGCCTGCGACACGATGCCGAGTTCAACACGATGAACAACAAGTACACGGTGCCGTGGGCGAGCGACCCGGTGCTGCAGGGCATCCCCGAGTTGGCGAACTACCTCAACCGTGGCGACCGCAAGAACCAGCTCGGCAACATCTCGCCGCGCGTGTCCTTCTCGTGGGATCCACTGGGGACGAATCGCACCTTCGTCCGGGGCGGATTCGGGATCATCTACGATCGCGTCACCAGCTTCATCGGCTTCCAGGAGCGGAAGAACTCCACCTGGCGCACCTACAACTTCACGAACCCGGGTACGACCGATCCGGCCGTGCTTCGCGCACGGGTGATCGCCGGGCAGTCAGGCTCCCCGGCGCCGATCCTGATCAAGCATGACATGAAGACGCCGCACAGCCGGCAGATGTCGCTCGGCGTGGGCCACCAGTTCACGGGCGAATTCGGACTCAACCTGGACTACGTGCGCCAGCACATGGACAATCTGTACGTGCAGCGCAACCCGAACTACGTGGACCGGTCGGTCACACCGGCGCGGCGCAAGCTGACGACGGCCTACGGGGACATCGTGCTCTGGGACGACATCGGGCAGTCCGACTATTCGGCCGTGCTCATGCAGGGCACGTGGCAGCGCAATCGCACGCGCGTGAACATGGCGTACACCCTGGGATGGTATCAGGGCGACTTCGATACGGCGGCGCTGCCGAACTTCGCCTTGCCTTTCCTGTTCAGTCGCCAGCGCACGACAGGTGACGAACGCCACCGGCTGGTGATGTCGGAGGTGAGCCCGATCCCGTTCGGGTTCATGCTCTCGTCCATCGCGACGTTCGCGAGTCCGCGTCCCTATCTCACGATCGACGGACGTGACATCAACCTGGACAATGTCACCGGCGACGACTTCATCGGAGGGACCACCACGTCGACCGGCAATCGCACCAGCAGGCCCGACCAGAAGTGGGACAACTGGTATCGCACGGTCGATGTCCGCCTCGCGCGCCCGCTGTACGAGCGCGATGGGCGAAAGGTGAGCGCATCGGCCGAGCTGTTCAACGTCTTCAACTGGAACAACAACCTGTCGTACGGCGGCACCCGATTCACCGCCGCCGGCGCACCGGTAGCCTCATTTGGAGTCCCGACCGGCGCCTATGCCGCGCGGCAGGGGCAGGTGGGCATGCGGGTGGACTGGTAACTGAACAGTGTGAACCGTGAACGGTGAACCGTGAACCGTAAAATGCCAACTGCGAACTGCGAACTGCGAACTGCCAGCTCCGAGCTGCAGTGTGGTTTCACGGTTCACGGTTCACGGTTCACGGTTCACGGTTATCAGTTCACCGTTATCGGTAAAGTAAATAGGGTTTCACTCGCTGTTCGAAGCGCGTTGCGTCGCGGCGCCATTCGGCGAGCAGCGCGTTCACGGTGTTCTGTTCCACCGCGCCACGCAGCCGGTCCGTGCCCGCGAGGCGGTCGATCTGCCGCTGCCGCCACTGGAACTCGACCGGATGGCGCGCCTGGATCGCCCGCAGCATGCGCACGCCCAGTTCGACGGGGCGTACCGCATTGCGGTTGGTGACGTGCACCTTCAGCATCGGAATCGTCTGGCCACCGAACTTGTAGCCCGGCTCGATCGCGCGCGTCGTGGTGTCGAAACGCACACCTGGCAAGCGCAGGGCGTTGAGTTGCGCGGCGATGGCGACGTGGTCGGTGAGCCATGACGCGCCGATCAGCGTGAATGGCGCGTCGGTGCCGCGCCCCTCGGTGGCCGTCGTTCCCTCGAAGAACACCGTTCCCGGATACAGCAGTTCGGCATCCAGGGTGCGCAGATTGGGCGACGGGTTCACGCGGGGGATCCCCGTGTCGTCGAACCACATCGCTCGGCGGTATCCCTTCATCGGCACGACGGTCACATTGGCGTCGATGAGCTTCGTCCCCGCAAGGAAGCGAAGCAGTTCGCCCGGTGTGAGTCCGTAGCGCAGCACGACGGGATACTGCCCCACGAGCGACGCGAACTTCGGGTCGAGCAGGTTTCCTTCGTAGCGGTCGGCCCGAATGGGGTCGGGGCGATCCAGGACGATGATCGGTTTCTTCGCGGCGTTCGCGGCGAGCGAAAGGGTCCACTGGTAGGTGTAGACCCGCGCGCCGACGTCCTGAATGTCGTAGACCAGTACGTCCACGTCCTTCAGCATCTCCGGCGTCGGCACCTGCACATCGCCATACAATGAGTACACCTTGACGCCGGTGGCCGAGTCGATGCTGGAACTGATCTTCTCACCCGCCTTGGCGATGCCGCGAATGCCGTGCTCGGGCCCATACAGCGCCGTCAGCTTCACTCCCGGCGCGCGAAACAGCAGGTCGATCGTGCTCGTGCCCGCCCGATCGCGTCCGGAATGGTTGGTCAGCAGGCCGACGCGCTTGCCCTGCACCAGATGAAGCGAATCGGTGAGCAGCACTTCGACGCCCGGAATGACACCGCGCACGCTGCGGGGCGCCTCGGCGGTCGAGGACTGGGCGGTGACGGGCAGGGCCAGTGCGGCGCAGCCGATCGCGAGACAGAGAGCCTGGATGTATGGGCGCATACGCCAACAGTGTCGCGGAGGCGTCATGGTTGCAAGCGAAGCCCGCGGGGTGACCGTGTCGGCGCTTCAACCGTCAACCCTTCGGTCCCGCCGACGGAACGTCCTTCACAATCGGCGGCGCAGATGTTGCCCGCTCCCGAAATTCCAGATGCCAAAGAAAAGAAGCAGAACGATCGCGCCGCCTTCGGCCGGGCTGACCGGCATCTACCGCTCGCCAGCCGGCGATATCCAGAGCGACCCGTCGCCCGCCGACCTGCGCCGAATCGTGGAGGCGGGGGAGGGGATGCTCTGGCTCGACCTCGACGTCTCCGATCCGGCGCAGGCCTCACTCCTCGCCGATGTCTTCCACTTTCATCCACTCGCCATCGAGGATGCACTCAATCCCGTGAGTCGAGTGAAGGTCAACGAATACCCCGACTTCCTCATCGTCATCGCCCGCGTCGTCGGCTTCGTCGAGCACACGCCGGACCCGTACGACCTCGACACGACGAACCTGGCGATCTTCGTGACGGCGAATGCCGTCGTGACGGCGCACAGCCAGCCCTCGCCGGTGGTCAAGCAGCTCACCGACCGGCTTCGCGCCAATCCGGACCTGCTCGAGCGCGGTCCGGCACGCATCGCACATCAATCGCTGGATCTGGCGGTCGACGCCTACTTTCCGCTGCTCGACCAGCTCGATGAGTTCGTGGAC
Source organism: Gemmatimonadaceae bacterium (assembly GCA_026786185.1). GTDB lineage: Bacteria > Gemmatimonadota > Gemmatimonadetes > Gemmatimonadales > Gemmatimonadaceae > AG11. The sequence continues at coordinate 5,795 of JAJAYP010000161.1, read as the reverse complement.
GAGATCGAGCAACGTGTCTTCGGCCAGTTCGATGAAGCATTGCTGCAGGAGATCTTCCAGGTGAAGCGACTGGTCATCTCACTGCGCCGTTATCTCGCGCCACAGCGTGACGTCCTCAGCCAGCTCACCAACCGCCCGACGCGGTTTCTTCCGCCCGACGCCCAGCTCTATTACCGGGACGTCTACGATCACATGCTGCGCATCACCGACTCGCTCGACAGCTATCGCGACCTGATGAGCAGCACGCTCGACAGCTACCTCACCCAGGTATCCAATCGCCTCGGCACCGTCTCGAAAGGTCTCGCAGTCGTGGGCGCCCTGAGCATCCCCTTCGTCGCGATCGCCGGCGTCTACGGCATGAACTTCGAGCACATTCCGCTGGCGCATCATCCCTACGGCTTCGAGATCCTCGTGGGAATCCAGTTCCTGATGGCGGTGGTGCTGCTCGCCATCATGCGTCGCAAGCACATGATCTAGCGGCGTGCAGCCCCCGTCAGGTGATCGGGCGGCATTCTCCAGCGATCAGGAGCCGGATGGCGCTCAGCCGGGCGACGCCACGTCCTTCGCGTGTACGCCCTTGAAGCGGCTCACGCTCGATCGCTCCCGATCGAGCTCGGGGATGTGTCGCTCCTCATATCCGCGTCGCCGGAAGAAATCGCCACTGTTGCTCACGGCGAACAGCGTCGTGTATCCACGAACACGTGCCAATCGCTCGAGGGCCTCGACCAGGGCAACGCCCACTCCCGCACCCTGCGCGTCGGGCGACACGGCCAGCGACCGTACCTCGGCGAGGCTCGGAGCGTATTCATCGAGATGTACGCAGCCCACCACGCGCCCATCCCGCTCGGCAACGAGAAAGTGATCGGCGTTGAGCGCGACGAAATCAGCGGTGCGCGGCAGCAGCTCGCCGCTCGGCACGTTGAGATCGATCAACGCCAGAATCGCCTCTACATCGGCCGCGGCGGCCGACCGGACCTTCACGGGAAACGTGTCGTGGCCAGCTGTCATGCGGGCAATCTATCTAGCCGCCCGGCCGCCCGGTTCGCATCTTTCCATCACATGACAGAGCGAGGCGCATGAGCGACACCGGGCGAGCGAGCAGCAACGCCACTCCATCCCCGCAGGGGCGAATTCTGCGCTGGGGCATCGTCGTCGGCGCACTCGCCGTGCTGCTCATCATCGGCATCCTGGTCGTTCGCAGCGCCTCCGGTACCCTCGCGCGGTTCGGTCAGCCCTCTGCACCGCGCATCACGCAGCAGACGGTCGTGGAGCGGCTGCGCGAGGTCGCCAAGCTCGTCGCCTCTGAGATGACGCTTCGCGACGTGGTGATCTACGAGCAGACGCGATTCGCCTCGACGAAGCGCGTGCTGCTGGTCGTCACGGGCAAGGTCTCCGCCGGCATCGACATGGAGCGCGGGACCGTCGTCCAGATCGACTCGGTGGACAAGCGGATCACCGTCACGCTTCCGCCCGCGCAGATCCTCAGCGTGGACGTCCTCAACGTGACGACGTACGACGAGCGGGCCGGCATCCTGAACCCTTTCCGACCGGAGGATCGCGACCTCATCCAGCGTCGCATCCGGGTGCAACTCGTGGATGCGGCGAGGCAATCGGGGATACTCGAGCACGCCGACCGGAGCGCGGCCAAGGTGCTTACCGAACTGCTCACGCGGGACGGCTACACGGTGGAGATCAAGCGTCCTGTCACAGTGCGACCGTCGGCGGGGTGACGCACGAAGACCGGGCACTTCGCCCCATCTTCGTGAATTGTCCGCGACGCGACAGCTAGTTGAACTGACGCAGCTCCACGCGCGAATTGCCGAGGTACACGCCGTACAGCCGTGCGTACTCGCCGACGCGCAGCCTCCGGAAGCGATCGAGGTCATTGCGGCTCAACTGTTGTCCAAGCTGAACCGTGAGTCGCCCGCGGTTGGACGCATCCAGCAGGAACACGCCGTTCGCCTGGTCGATCTGGCGCACCGTGCCCTCGATCAGCTGCACGTTGCCCGATTGCATCGTACCCGAGCCCGACACGGAGCGGTCCACCTGCACCACGTCGGTGTAATACCCGCCATTCTGCAGCTGCTGGATGCGGAGCGTCACCTGGTCACCCCGCTCCAGCGACGAGACCGAATAGTTCTGGTCCTGATAGCGGACCTGCGTCTGATTGTCGTAGCTGACGGCCACGGTCTGGCCATTGGACTGCTGGATGCCGATCTGCTGATTTCGCGTATCGACCCCCTGCACGGTTCCGCTCACCTGATTGGACTGGCCTCCGCCTCCGGCGCCCGAGCCAAGCACGCTGCCGAGGATGCTGCCCAACCCACCCACGCTCGAGCAGGCGGTGGCCGAGAACAGGAACAACGCGGTGGCGGTGGCCCGAACGAACGACGTAGAGATTCGCATCGATGCTCCCTGAGTGGGTAGACCACGCATTAAAGCAATCCCGATGCCCACCTGCCGAACTGATGCGTGACGGTGGTCGCGCCGGAGACCAATGCTGATCAGCCTGGCTACTCCGAGCTTCTCTTGGCGTGCTCCACGTCGATCAGGCCGAGGGTGCCGATCGAATCCTGCGTCCGCGCTCGGAGGGGTTGGAAGAACAGCGTCACCGCGCCGAGTCGGAGCTCGCAGGGTCCCCTGATGACACACTCCGTGACGCGCTTACCGTCGACGTAGGTGCCGTTGCGCGATCCGTGATCGATGATGTGCCACGCTGCTCCGCGCAGCATCAGGGTGGCGTGGGCGCCCGACACACTGTCGTCGATGAGGCACACGTCGCTCGCCATCCCGCGTCCGATCTGCGCGACGGGTCGCTCCAGCTGGAACCGCATGCCCACGGGCACGCGTCCGGCGAGCACATCCAGCGTGGCCAGCACGATCGCTGGGGGAGCGGGCGCGACGGTTCGCGGCCGTTTCCGCGTCGGCGCCGTCTCCGTCGATTGTGCGCGCGCGCCTGACGCGTCGGTGGATGCGTCGGCTGGCTCGACGGCCGGCGCGAGCGGTGTCAGCGGGGAATGCCAGAGTGCCGGGTCCGGCTCATATGACGCACTGTCGGCCGAGAAGCGGAAGATCGCGTCACCGACCCGGAGGACGTCACCCTGACTCAGCAGGTGCACACGCTCGGCACGCTCGCCATTCACGAAGACGCCGTTGGTGCTCTCGTCCCGCAGCGAATAGCCCAGCAGGTCAGGGGTGATGGTCGCGTGCCGACGCGAGACCTCATGAGAGTCGAGAACGACATCGCAGTCGGGGTCGCGACCGATGACGAGGCCCGTCTCCCCGATGTTGTGAACGCTGCCGTCGTCGGCCCTGATCAGCTGACCCCCGGTGGCCGCCGTGGGATCCGCGCTGGCCATGCCTGGAGCGGCGTCGAGGTCTGCGTCGCTCACGCCCTTGGCGCGCGCCGTACGACCCGCGGCGCGAAGATCGCCCGCGTGCAGTATGAGGTCGCCGAACACGATGCGGTCGCCGTGACGGAGGATGCGCGGTTCCGCGCCGAGCGGAGAATCGTTCACCCGGACCGAGTCGACACCCGCCACGGCGCGCAGGGTCATGGACTCGTCATCCGCGCTGAGAATCGCGAACGGCGCGCTCGCGGAGAGCGCTGAACCGCGAAACAGTTCATCCGTGTCGCCGCCCAGCGTCGTATCGCCGATCGGCAACGCGAACCGCTCGCCGCCGATCATCAGAAATGCCATGCCGGCCACCACGAATTCATGTATCGCAGCCGCGGATGCGTCATCGCACGCGCCGACTGCACTGATGACGAACCTCGCAGCGAAACGTGACGCGGTAGGACCGCACTCCGTCCTACGGGTGAGGGCCTGCCGGTGCGCCGTCCGGCGCCCGCGGCCCATTCTCGTTTCGGGGAGATTTCCATGCCGACACCAACCGTTCCGCTCGCGAGTGTGGCGCATGCCGCGCCCACCGATCGTACGGCATCTACACGGTTCACCACCGCCATGCGTCGCGCCGGCCAGACCTCCGCGACGATGCCGGATTCGGTATGGGTACCGCTGGTGTCGGGAACGCTCATCCTCGCCGCTGGCGCGATGAGTCTCGCCACCGGGCGACCCTGGCTCTTTCCCGCGCTCGGTCCGACGGCCCTGCTCATCGCGGTGAATCCGGGACATCCGACGACGCGATTCCACAGTATCGTCGTCGGTCACGTCGTCGCCTTCGCCTGCGGCTGGCTTGCTGTCCTACTGCTTGGCGCGGGAGACGGGGGCCGACTGTTCATGGGGGGCGGGCTCACCGTCACTCGTGTCTGGGCGGGTGCGTTCGCGGTTGCGGTCACGGCATTCATCCAGCCGTCGTTGCGCGCCTATCATCCCCCTGCTGCGGCCACTGCACTGCTGGTCGCACTCGGCGCCTACCGGTCCGACCTCAGGACGACCCTCTCGTTGCTCGCTGGCGTGGCGGTCGTGGCGCTCCTCGGCGAATGGTTTCAGCGCCTGCGTCTCCGCGACTCCACTGGCCGGATCGGATCGGGTCCGTCGCGAGCCGAATGACTTCTCCTCTCCGATCGGAGCGCGGCGAACTGGCGGTCGTCCGAGCTGCGCTGGACGACACGTACGAGATCCTCGATGAACTCGGGCGCGGAGGCATGGCGATCGTGTATCGCGCGCGCGAGCGCCAGCTCGATCGCGAGGTCGCCATCAAGGTGCTGCCGTTCTCGCTCGCGTTCGACGACGACCTGGTCGCGCGCTTCCAGCGCGAGGCGCGACTCTCGGCGCAGCTGGAGCATCCGCACATCGTGCCCATCTACCGCGTGGGTCGCAGTGGCGATGTGATCTATTTCGTGATGAAGCTGTTGCGCGGCCAATCGCTGTCGGCTCGCCTCGATCAACGCACCAGGCTGCCGGCGAGCGAAGTCGAACGCATCCTGACGGAGACCGCGAGTGCACTGGGTCACGCGCATCGCCGCGGCATCGTGCATCGGGACGTGAAGCCGGACAACATCATGCTCGACGAAGACGACCGATGCGTGATCACCGATTTCGGGATCGCGCGCTCGGCGGCCGAGTCGAAGCTGACGGCGACGGGGATGTCGATCGGCACGCCACGCTACATGAGTCCCGAACAGGCCCGTGCGCGCGAGGTGGACGGCCGAGGCGACCTCTATTCGCTGGGCATCGTCGGCTACGAATGCCTCGTCGGGCACGTCCCGTTCGACGGGAGTGATCCGTTCGCCATCCTGATGCATCACATCCAGTCGCCCGTGCCTCGGCCACCCCTCGACCACGAGTCGATGGAGACGCGACGCGTGTACGACGTGATCGAACGCATGCTGGCCAAGGACCCGGACGACCGCCTGCAATCAGCGGAGGACGTGATCGCCGCGCTGGTGGGCGGAGGATCGCGCGAAGTCACACCCCGCGCGAGTGCGCCGGGCACTGCTCCGATTCACGTGCTCGGACGCGCTCCGGCGTCGTCCGCAGTGCTCGACTCCGCACTCGATGCTGGTATCGAGCTGCTGAAGCTGCAGCGTCCGCGACTGGAGTCGGCGATGGATGCTGGCCTCGCCGCTGGGCGCCGCATCGTGGACGCCAACGTGCCGCGGGTTCGCTCCGCGGCCGCGCGGGCCGATGACGCGCGGATCCAGATGAGCTCCGCACTCGCACCTCGCCTGGCCAGGCTCGACCAGTGGCGGGGGGGGCGCGCGGGGCGGGGGGGGGCGGAGGCCGGGCGCACCCAGCTCCCCCCCCCCCCCCCCCCGCGCCGCCCCCGCCCCCCCCGGGGGCGGGGGGCGCCCCCCCCGAGGTTCTGGAAGCGCGCGGGCAGTGCCATTG
>JAJAYP010000160.1 GCA_026786185.1 Gemmatimonadaceae bacterium | reverse complement strand
GTGCCTCGACCTGCTGCGCTATGGCCAGGCTATGGCTTACGACTACGTGGGCGATAACACGACCCTGCCATGTCAGCGCAGTTCCCGGGGCCCGCCGGCATTTCCGGCGGGCCCCTGTTCGTTTCCACTCCTCGATCCGGCTTGACACCCTGCGATCCGCTCGGCATCTCTCAACCGACCGCAGGAGGGTGGGCCATGCCACGGCACTTCACTCACCACTCGCTGGCCCGGACCTCCGGGAGCGAGCGCGTGTTCACGGACGACCACGAGCACCCCGGGAGCGACGCGCCGCCTGAGCGCGACGTTCCTGCCGCCGCCCGTATGCCTCGTCCCCCGGCATGTCGCACACCGCCCGATCGCACCTGACGGCCCACTCACCACGTCAGTCGGAGGTACGCGAATGCGAGAGTATCGGGGTTCGGCAATCCGCAACATCGCGGTGGTCGGACACGGGGCGAGCGGCAAGACCACACTGGTCGATGCGCTCGCCTTCGTGTCCGGCTCAAGTCGACGACACGGGAACGTCGCGGATGGAACGACGCTCACCGATACCGCGCCGGAAGAGATCGAGCGCGGCTACTCCATGAATCTCGGCTGTGCACATGCCGAATGGATGGACACGAAGATCAACCTCCTCGATACGCCGGGCTTCCTGGATTTTCAGGGCGATGCCGTCAGCGGTCTCGCCGCCGCGGACGGGGCGCTCTGCGTCGTGAGCGCATCCGCGGGCGTGGAAGTGGGCACCGAACGGATGTTCCACGACGCGGTGTCTCGGCAGGACCCGGTGCTGTTCGTCGTCACGATGATGGACAAGGAGCACGCCGACTTCGACGCGATCTATCAGCAGATCAAGACCCGCCTCACCAGCCGGGTCATTCCGATCGAGGTCCCGGTGGGGCAAGGCCCCGACTTTCACGGCATCGTCAACCTGTTCGACGCGCGCGCGCACGTGTACGCGCGGGGAGCGCGCAGCGGCGCGTACGAGGAGACGGACGTGCCCGACGAGGTGCGGCCGCAGTTCGACCGCTACCATGCCGAATTGATGGAGACGATCGTCGCCACGGACGACTCGTTGCTCGAGCGGTACCTGAACGGTGAGGCGATCGGTCGGGAGGAAGCGATCGGTGCGATGAAGGAGGCGATGAAGCGGATGGAGCTCTTTCCACTGTTCTGCGTGTCTTCCACCCTGAACTACGGCACGCGCGCCGTCCTCTCCACGATCGTCGAGCTGATGCCCAGCGCGTTCGAGATGGAGGAGCAGCACGCCTTCGTGGGCGCCGAGGGCGATCGCGAAGTGAGCATTCATGCCGATGACGACGCACCATTCGCGGCGCTCGTGTTCAAGACCCAGAGTGAGCCGCACGTGGGGGACGTGTCGTTCTTCCGCGTCCTGTCAGGCAAAGCGCGCAACGGCGACGAGGTGTTCAACGCGACGCGCAACTCGACCGAGAAGCTCAATCATCTCGCGATTCCGCAGGGACGCGACCGGCTCGAGATCGACTGCCTGCACGCGGGCGACATCGGCTGCGTCGCGAAGCTGCGACACACACACACCAACGACACGCTCTCCACACGCGAACACCCGGTCCGGCTTCCTTCCATCGCGTTTCCGCTGCCGCTCGTCCGGATGGCGATCCACGCCGTGAATCGGGTCGACGAGGAGAAGCTGCAGGCGGGGCTGCATCGCCTGCACGAGGAGGATGCGTCGTTCGATGTGGAATACAACCCCGAGACGCGCGAGACGATCGTTGCGGGCATGGGCGAGCGTCATCTCGAGATTGCCCTGGCGAAGCTGCGGCGCAAGTTCGGCGTCACCGCGGAGCTCAGCAGGCCGAAGATCGCGTATCGCGAAACGATCCGACTCCAGGCCGAGGGGCAGGGCCGGCACAAGAAGCAGTCAGGCGGGCGTGGGCAATTCGGGGACTGCTGGGTGCGCATCGCTCCCGCCATCCGGGGCGACGGCATCAGGTTCGAGGATCGCATCGTCGGTGGCGCCATCCCGAGCAAGTTCATCCCCGCGGTGGAGAGGGGAATTCACGAGGCGGCGGAACGCGGTGTCCTGGCGGGATTCCCCCTCGTGGATTTCCAGGTGGAACTCTACGATGGCTCGTATCACACGGTCGACTCGAACGAGATGTCGTTCAGGATGGCGGGTATCCAGGCCTTCAGGGCGGTTGCGCCACGATGCAAGCCGGTGCTGCTCGAGCCTCTCGACGAGCTCGAGATCGTCACGCCGGAAGAGTCGCTCGGAGACGTGCTGGGTGATCTCTCGTCGAGACGCGGACACATACTCGGGACCGATGCGGCGGAGGGCGCTCGAGGAACGCGGGTGCGCGCAGTGGTTCCGCAGTCGGAGTTGCACCTCTACGCAAGCGCACTCCAGTCCATGACGCACGGGCGCGCAGTGTTCCAGCAGCACTTCCGTGGATATGAGGAAATGCCGCCGGAAGCGGCACAACGGGTCGTGGCGCAGGCGACGAAGGAGCAGGAGGCCGCGTCGCACTAGCGCGAGACGCAGGGCGGGCTCGCTCTGGTGAGGGCGCTATATTCCGCGCACGTGACCATGGCGAATCCTGACCCCCACGGCGACGTGGCGATACGAGAGCTTCCGGCCGGTTGGTGTGACATCGTGGGCCGGGGGCGGATGGGCGAGGCGTTGGCCGGCGCACTGAGCGATGCAGGCGTTCCGGTACGCGGTCCGCTCGGGCGCGGCGCAGACGGCGCGGGCGCATCGATCGTGCTGCTGTGCGTGCCGGAGCGCGAGATCGTCAGCGCGTCGACGGCGTTGGCTCCCGGTGCACTCGTCGGGCACGTCAGCGCGTCGGCGTCGCTCGAGCTGCTCGCCCCGCATGAGCGGTTCGCCCTGCATCCCTTGCTCAGCGTCGTCGGAGCCGGAGCGCAATTCGCCGGCGCCGCCTGCGCCGTGGACGGCAGTTCCGCCCGATCGCTCTCCGCAGCACGCGCGCTCGCTGACCGCCTGGGCATGCACGCGCGCGTGATCAGGGACGTCGATCGCGCGCTGTATCACGCGGCTGCGTCGGCGGCGTCGAACTTTCTCGTGACGATCGAAGGAATGGCGGAACGGCTCGCCGCGCGCGCGGGTCTGGACCGCGACGCACTCGTGCCGCTCGTTCGGGCGACGGTGGACAACTGGGCCGCGAGCGGTGCGCGGGCGGCGCTCACGGGGCCGATCGTGCGCGGTGATGCGGAGACCGTCCGCCGGCAGCGCGAGGCCGTCGCCGAGGGCACGCCGGATTTGCTGCCGCTCTGGGACGCGCTGACGGCGGGAACCCGGGAACTCGCGCGCACGATGACCCGGAGCGAGCCGGCATGATCGTCCTGCGCTCCGTGGCGGAGCTACGAGCCGCTGTCGCCGCCGCACGTGGAGGTCAGGGACGCATCGGCCTCGTCCCCACGATGGGTGCGTTTCACGATGGCCACCTCTCGCTGATGCGACGCGCCCGCGAGCTGTGTGACTGCGTCATCGTGTCGCTGTTCGTCAATCCGGCGCAGTTCACCGATCCGGGCGACCTCGCCCGCTATCCGCGCGACGAGGCGCTCGACGCCACCCTCGCGGAGTCGGCCGGCGCGGATGTGCTCTTCGCGCCCGAGGTCCGCGACGTCTATCCACCCGGCTTCTCGACCCACGTCGAGGTCCTCGGCGTCTCGGCACCGCTCGAGGGTGTCGTCCGGGGCACCGGGCATTTCCGCGGCGTGGCCACGGTCGTGACGAAGCTCTTCAACATGGCACAGCCCGATGACGCATTCTTCGGGCAGAAGGATGCGCAGCAGGCGCTGCTCGTTCGGCGGATGGTGCGCGACCTCGACCTGCCCGTTCGAATCGAGGTGTGTCCTACCATTCGGGAACCCGATGGCCTGGCGATGTCGAGCCGGAACGTGCTGTTGCTGCCGGATGATCGACGTCGCGCTCCAGCGCTCGCGCGGGCGCTCACTGCGGTGGTGGACGCGGTAGCGGCGGGGGAGCGGGACGCCACCCGCGCGCTCGGTGCGGGAGCGGCAGTGCTCCGCGCAGCGGGCATCGAGCTGGAATACTTCGCCGCCGTGTCCACGGATGCCCTCGAGCCGGTGAACGTGATTGCGGGCGAAACGCTCATCGCCCTCGCCGCGCGCTTCGGAAGAATACGGCTGATCGACAACGCGCTCGTGGATCCGGCCGTGCCTCGCGCGTGACATCGCCCGCATCGGGAGCCGACGCTCTTCCGTCACTGGCCTCGCTGAAGGCGGCGGGTCGGCCCATCGTGATGCTCACGGCGTACGATTTTCCGTCCGCGCGCGTGGCGGAGGAGGCCGGCGTGGACGTGGTGCTCGTGGGTGATTCCGCCGCAATGACGGTGCTCGGCTACGACACCACTCGCGCGATCTCGCTCGATGAGCTGTTGATGCTGACGCGCGCCGTGCGTCGTGCCGTGACGCGCGTGCCCGTGATCGGCGACCTGCCGTTCGGCAGCTACGAACCGAGCGACGCGCTCGCCGTCGAGACGGCGCGTCGATTCGTGACCGACGCCGGGTGCGACGCGGTCAAGCTGGAAGGGGCCGGCCCGATCGTCTCCAGGGTACGCGCGATCATCGCGGCCGGAATTCCGGTGATCGGTCATGTCGGTCTGCTCCCGCAATCGGTGACGTCGCCCGATGGCTATCGCGCCCGCGGGCGGGACGTCGAGCAGGCGTTGGAGATTCTCGCCGATGCCGACGCTCTCGCTGCCGCGGGGTGCGCCGCCCTGGTGGTCGAGGCCGTGCCGGCACGTCTCACGGCAATCATCACGCGCCGCGTCGGAATTCCGGTGATCGGTATCGGCGCGGGCGCTTCCACCGATGGCCAGGTTCTCGTCTATCACGACCTGCTGGGTCTTGGCGAGGGACGGCTGCCGCGCTTCGTCCGGCAGTACGCCACCACACGCGATACCATCCTCGACGCGGTGAGGCGCTGGGCGGCCGACGTCCGCCGCCGCGAGTTTCCGTCCACGGACGAGAGCTACGGGATTCCCGATCAGGCGATCGACGAGGTGGAGTACCGGCTTCGCATCGTCGATGCACGACGACATTCGTAAGCAGACTGGCGGGGGGGCCGCCCCCGAAGCCGCCGGGGGGGCCGCGCCAATAGCGGCGTGGGCCCCGGGTGAGGTTGTAACGATTACCAGGGGCGCCCGCGGCCGCCTACTAGT
>JAJAYP010000159.1 GCA_026786185.1 Gemmatimonadaceae bacterium | reverse complement strand
GTCGCGTTTATCGTCGACCAGTGAGATTAACGACGCCGGTATGCGGACCAGCCGTACTGCAAAACGCGTCAGGCGATCGAACGCCGCCTCGTCTTCCGTATCTAGCAAGCCCGTCTCGCGATCCGCGGCGAGCCGCTCAGGATCATGGGTTGCCGGACGAGCCGTCAGGACCGCGGCCTTGCTTTCCTCGCGAAGAGTTTCGTCCGTCAATCCAGCACCCTCTTGGCCACAGCAGCAGGACGTGCGCGTCGCCGGAGCCTGCTCGAGCACCCCGTGCGAGCATCGCTTCAGCAGGGAGTGGGCCAGCAACTTGGCAGCTCGGCCCGCCGTGGTGCGACGACGCGTTGTACCTTCCACGAGGGATCGTTCAGGACCACTGACCGAAACGATGGCCATGAAACTCCTCGCAGCGGCTTTAGCGGCATCACTCTGCGCTCACGCGGCTTCACATGCTCAGGTAGCCCCGTCCACGGCGCCGAGCGCCAACCGCGCTCCAGACTGGGCGGCGGTGGACGCTGCCCTCGGACGGCCAGGCACGATGCAGGACGGCGGCGTCCGCCGCTGGTCGATGCCTCGCGCCGACATGCAGGTCACCGCCGCCGGCGTCCGGCTCCGCACGGCCTTCGCCCTCGGTTCCTGGCTTGCGATGAAGCCAACCGCCCACGGGGTGGTGGCCATGGGCGATCTCGTGCTCGGTGAGGAGGAGCTAAACCCCGTCATCTCCACGCCTCCAGAAGGGCGGAATCGAACAGACGGCGATTCATCACCACGTGACCCGGGAGAGCCCGCGCGTGCTCTACGTCCACGTGCATGGCCACGGCGATCCCGTCGCCGTCGCGCGGACAGTGCGCGCCGCACTCGCGCTGACGACGACCCCCGCGCCTGCGTCGGCCCGGTCGACGCCGGATCCAGTATTGGATCTCGACACGGCAGCGGTTCGCGCCGCGCTCGGATACGCTGGGCGCGCGAACGGCGGCGTCTACCAGGTGAGCATTCCACGCGCCGAGACGATTCGGGACGCAGGCGAGGTGATCCCTCCATCACTGGGGCTCGGGACGGCGATCAACTTCCAGCCAACCGGTAACGGCCGCGCGGCGATCACAGGGGACTTCGTGATGACCTCCGCGGAGGTGAACCCGGTCATCAGGGCGCTCCGCGAGCACGGGATCGAGATCACGAGCCTGCACAACCACCTGCTGACCGATGAGCCCCGGCTCTTCTTCCTGCACTTCTGGGCGAACGACGACGCCGTGAAGCTTGCGCGCGGCCTGCATGCAGCGCTCGGCCGCACGAACTCCCTTCGGCCCTGAACTGGCTCTACGGCGACCGAGAGGCCGTAGAGACATTGGAGGAGGGGGGGCCGCTTGCGGGGGCGCATGCCGTCGCGGAGCGAGCGTCAGTCTGACTCGTGCGCCGCGTCCCTGAGGCGCGCCAGTGCCCACCCGGCATGAGGTGCGTCATCTCCATCTTCTCCCAAGGAGGTTACCTCACCAGGTGCGTGACGGTCGCCCCCACGCGATCACGCAGCGATGCCGAGTATTCGCCCTGCAACCTTCGCCGTGCGCTGTCCGGCTGCAGTCGCACTCCGGCCGCACTCAGCGCGGGACCCAGCCCGGCAAGTTGCGTGGAATCGCGCAACAGGAAGACCCGCATATGTGTCCATGGAAGCGTCGTATCCTGAACGGCGTACGTCATGACGTCGAGGAATGCTCCTGCGCGTTGCGCTTCACGGTCGATCGGTTCCGCGACCTCGCGAATGTATCGGGTGTACTCGGCGAACTTGTCCGGCTTGGCGCGCCACAAGTACACCTGCGCAAGGGCGGCGTCACTGGCGCGGCTGACCGCAACAGCCGGCATGCGCGAAGCGGTGGCGCAATTCAGTTGGAGAAGGGTCGCGAGCAGAAGGGCGACGGTGCGCATGTGCGGCATGAGAGCGAATGGAGAAATCGGAAGTTCAATCGGGGACACGAAAGTATGTGGTAAGACGTCAGGCGGCGGGAGAGAGGTTGGCGCGGTCGGCGGACAGCTCCTAGTCGGTCGTCGCGCACCGGGCGATGCGTGCGAGCGCCCACGCCGCATGCTCGCGCACGCGCGGCTCCGGGTCGGCGAGCGCGCGCGTGAGCACGTCTGCGTCCTCCGCGGTGCCGACGTTGCCCATCGCGACGGCCGCATTGCGCTTCAGTCCGCGGAGCTTCGCACGCTTTATCGGCGAGCCCTTGAACGCGGCGCTGAACTCCGCCTGCGTCATGCCTAACAGTTCGTGCGCGAGCGTCCGCGCATCCTTGTCGCCGACGAACGGGCGCGGCGCGAACGGCGAATCGCCCGGCAGCTCCCTCGCGAACTTCACGTTCCACGGGCACACCTCCTGGCAGATGTCGCACCCGTACACCAGATCACCGATCTCCTCGCGCAGCTCCGCCGGGATGTCGCCCTTCAGCTCGATCGTCAGATAGGAGATGCACCGGTTGGCGTCGAGCCGTCGCGGTGCGATGATCGCGTCCGTGGGACACGCGTCGATGCAGCGGGTGCATGTCCCGCAGCGATCGCCCTCGAACGGCGCATCGGGCACGAGCGCCACGTCGAGGACGAGCGCACCGATGAAGAAGAACGAACCGAGTCGCGGGTTGAGCAGGTTGGTGTTCTTGCCGAACCAGCCCAGTCCCGCGCGACGTGCGAGATCGCGCTCCAGGATAGGCCCCGTGTCCACGTACGGCTTTCCCGCGATGGTGCGGCAGGCATCGCGCTCGAGCCGCGCGTGCAGCGCCCGCAGTTTCTCTTCCATCACGTCGTGATAGTCGTCGCCTCGCGCATAGCGGGCGACGGGACCGCTCGGCTCCCTGCCTCCGTAATCGAGTGCGACGACGACGGCGTGCGTGGTGCCGGGCAGCGGCAGCCGGGTATCCCGACGTTTGGTGGCTCCGCGTTCGAGGTACGACATCGTTCCGGAGAGGCCGGCATCGATCCACTCCTCGAATGCCGCGGCCGTCTCGGCCGGACCGAGCGCAGTGATCCCCACGAGATCGAACCCCAGCGCGAAGGCGTGCGCCTTCGCGAGACGCGACAGCTCCACTGCCATCGTGTCCGGCGTCATGCCAATGAGCGCCGTCGACGGCGTTGGCACGGCGATCATGGGTCGCGCACAGCCCATCGCGCGTAGCGTTCGACGTCCGCGACGGGAGGCACAACGTCGTCGGCGCCGTACGCGGTGTGCATGCGCCATCGCACGTAGTCGCGCGACGGTAGCGGAAGGAACGGCGCGCGACGCCACCAGCCGCGCCGCCGGAACCGCCACGCGACACGAAGCAGCGCCACGCCCGTGGCAGGGTGTCGCACCGCGCGTAGCGTGAGAAGCAGGGAGAGTCGAGTCCAGCCCATCATGGTAACTTCGTTGGATGCAACTCCTCGATCAACTCGTCTCGCTCGTGGGCGCTGCCCTGATCCTCGCGGCCTACGTTGCGCTCCAGCGCGGCGTGCTGCCGCGCGAGAGCCGCGCCTACAACGCGCTCAATCTGGTGGGGTCCGTCTTTCTCACCTACGCTGCCGTCCGCAACTGGAACCTCGGGTTCGTCATTCTCGAAGGGTCATGGGCGCTGCTGTCGCTCCCCGGCACCTTTCGACGGACGGCGCAGTCACCCTGAGCCACTCGAGCAGGGAGACACGACGGAAGCGATGCCCACCGAGTCACCTTGCTGCGTTGGCGCTGGACAAGGACTGGTGCGCGCCCGACCATTGGCGGTACCCTACCGTCGAGGTTTTCATGCGTTGCCGGTTCGCGCACGTTCCTCTTGTCCTTGCATTCGCGCTTTGCATCGTAGCGCACGAGATGCGAGCGCAGGTTTCCGAAATCCAGCCGGGCGCGCGAGTTCGAATCACCGCGCCAGGCATCGTGGCCGGCCGCTACGCCGCCACCGTCCTGACGCGCACGGCCGACACCGTTCGTGTCAGCGCACCGGGCAAGGCACCATTCGACATCCCCGTCGGCCGCATCACCTCGCTCGAGGTGAGCCGAGGGAACAGCCGAGCGCTCGGCGCGGTCCGCGGCGTGCTGTGGGGTGGAGGAATCGGGCTGGCGGTTGGCATGATCGTCGCCGCCACCGACGAGAGCAACGCCAACTACAACAATCTCAGCGCCGGCGAGATTGTCGCGTACAGCACGCTGTCCGGTAGCTTCTACGGAGCGATCATCGGCGCCATCGTGGGTCGGGAACGATGGGAGACATTCGAGATGCCAGTGCGCACGTCGCTCCGAGTACAGCAAGGGCAAGTGGGCGCGGCCTTCGGTTTCACTTACTGAACTCGGAGATGCAGAACGGCCCTCGACAGCGTCGAGGGCCGTTCCGGTTTTTCGCACCGCAAGGAATCAATACATCGCAGTGAGCACTTCCTGCAGCAACGAGGCCGGCACGTTCTGGAACCGCAGACGATCGCTGCCCGGGCTCACGATGGCGCGCTGCTCACGTCCGTCACGCAAGCGGTAGAAGACGTAGCGCGAATCGCCCGCCGGAACGACGCGAAGCACGGAGTACCCACGTCGGCGCAACACGCCGCCCAGGATATCGGCGCCGTCGTTCGTGCCGTACCGCTTCTTGTACTGGCCTGGTGGCAGGCCGCCGGGCTTCTTCGCCAGCCCGGGCGGCGTCTTCACACCGTTGCCGTACCCGTCGCGATGACGGCCGTCGACGTCGCGATTGCCATCGCGCATGACGGCGCGTTCGCTTCGCCGATCGTCGTCGTGCAGGTCGTCGACATGCTTCATCTTCGCGACCTGCTTGGCAGGCTTGTTCGCCTTGGCCGACTTCTCCTGACTCTTGCCCTGCGCATTGGCAGAGCCTGAGACGAACATCGCCGCTGCTGTGAGGGCGAGGACTCGACCGAGATGATTTCGCATGAGCAGCTCCTGGATTGAAGTGCGAGGGCGCCGCGAAACAGCGCCAACGATCACTTTACAAGGCAGAAATGGAGCCATGGCCGCGCCCCAGAAGTAAGTGCCTGTACCGCTTGGGGTTGGCGCCTCATTGCCTGCTTGTATGGGCGAATGAGCGCTTCTCAAAACGAGGACGATGGCGACGCTTCGACCACCGTGATGAGGTCGCATGACACTCCAGCACTGCGATCCAGCCCGCGGTCATTCGCCGGCCGACACCAGTGTGCGCAGGTCGGCCCGACGCAGCTTGCCGGATGCCGTGCGAGGCAGGGGATCCGTGACGAAGCGCAACTCGCTCGGCACCTTGTACCGCGCGAGTCGCGCGTCACACAGGGCCAGGATCGACGCGCGCTCTTCCTGCTCGCTCATGCCGCCACCCGTGCGCACCACGGCGACGATGCGTTGGCCCCACTGCGAATCGGCGACGCCGATCACGCCCGCTTCCACCACCGATGCGTGCGCAAGCAGGACAGACTCCACCTCGGCCGGATAGACGTTCTCGCCACCGGTGATGATGAGATCGTCGCGACGGTCCAGCACGAGCAGGTAACCGTCCGCATCGAGCCGGCCGACGTCCCCCGTGTGTAGCCACCCATCGACGATCGCGCGCGCGCTCGCCTCCGCTTGGCCCGCGTAGCCCGCCATCACGATCGGACCTCGGACGAGAATCTCTCCGGCGTCGTCTCCGACAACGTCACCCAACGACGATGAGGCGATGCGCAGTTCGTTCGGATACAGGACACGCCCGGCCGATCCTGCGTGGGCTCGTGCATCCTCCAGCGACAGGGTGGCGACCTGCGAACAGGCCTCCGTGAGACCGTACGTCTGGACGACGGGCACGCCGAGTGCGGCGCATCGATGCAGCAGCGATTCAGGAGCTGGTCCGCCGCCGACGAGCACGCAGCGCAAGCTCGGCGGATAGCGTCGGTCTCCCCGGAGGTCGAGCATGCGCTGCAGCATCACGGCGACGACGGACACGATGGTGGTCGCACCATCGTCAATCGAGGCGTTCACGGCTTGCGCGTCAAACGTCTCGTGCACCACGCAGGTGGTGCCGTAAATGGCGGACCGCAGCACGATGGAGAGTCCGCCGACATGGAAGAGCGGCAGGCAGGCCAGCCAGCTGTCATTCCGGTGCACACCGAGATTGAGCGCGGAGCCGATCGCGCTCCACCAGAAGTTGCCCACGGTGAGCATCGTGCCCTTCGGATGGCCCGTTGTGCCCGACGTATAGATGATGGCGAGCACCGCATCCACTGGGTGTGCCAACCGAAGCCGCGCGGCGAGCGGCGCGCCGTGATCCACCGGCGCATCGAACGGAACGAGCCCGTCGCGATCGAGGCATGTCGTGATGAGGCCGGCGATCGACACGCTCGCGTCTCGTGCGCGCTCGAGCATCCGCTGGTCGGCGACGAGCAGTCCCGGTGCGGCGTCCGCGAGCTGCCACGCCAGCTCGGACGCGCTCAGTCGAATATTGAGCGGCACAATCGTGGCGCCCAGACGGAGCACGGCGTGCGGAAGCACTGCCGCGGCGGGGCCGTTCTTGAGCAGCGTCGCGACGCGCACGCCTTCGCGAACGCCGAGGTCAGTCAGGCGGTTCGCCGTTCGGGTGACCTCGGCGTCGAGCGCACGAAAGCTCCACGATTGCGCGCCGGCCACGAGCGCCACGTGCTCTGGCGAGCTGGCGGCGCGGCTCGCCAGCCAATCGGGCAGCACGTCCCGACCGAACGACATCGGGCGCGCGTTACTCCCGGTGTGGGTCACCGCACGCGGCCGAGCACCAACGCGATGGCCAGAAGCACGCCGAACAGCAGCAGGAGCTTGCCCGTTCGCTCGAGAATGGCGTTCAGCTCGCGGCCGGAGACGCCGCTGCTCACCTGCCGCACCAGCGCGATGGCCAATGGCAGGGTCAGCGTGGGAAGCAGCAACCAGCGACGCGATGGTTCAGAAACCGCCAGCACTACCGGAACCAGATACGCGAGCGCCATGAATGACACGTACTGCGCTCGCGTGGCCCTCGCGCCGATGCGAACGGCCAGTGTGTTCTTGCCCGCAGCGCGATCGGTGGGGAGGTCGCGAAGATTGTTGACGACGAGGATGTTCGTCACGAGCAGCCCGATCGATACCGCGAGCGCGAGGGCGAGCCCGCTCCATGTTCCGGACTGCAGATACGCCGTTCCACACACCGCGACGAGTCCGAAGAAGATGAAGACGAAGAGGTCGCCGAGCCCGTGGTAGCCCAACGGGTAGGGCCCGCCGGTGTACGCGAGTCCGGACAGTAGCGAGCACACGCCGATGACGATGATCGGCCAGCCGCCCACCCACGCGAGGCCGGCGCCGATGAGCACCGCGAGCGCGAACGTCACGACGATGCCGAGTCGCACGCCAGACTGGCTGATCATCCCACTCTGTGTCACGCGCACCGGCCCGAGGCGCCCTTCGTGATCCGCTCCGCGATGAAAATCGGAGTAGTCGTTCGCGAAGTTGGTGCCGATCTGGATGAGCAGCGCGCAGCAGAGCGTGGCGATGAAGACGACGGGACGCAGTGGAACGCCCTCGCCCACCGCGGCCGCCGTGCCCACGAGTACCGGCACCGCCGCCGCCGGCAAGGTTGCCGGCCTCGCAGCCAGCACCCACGCACGCACGGGCGTCACGGGCGCACGGGCGGCGGTGCTCACGGAAAGCGCGGAAACTTGCTGAAGTCGGGCTTGCGACCCTCCAGGAATGCGTCTCGCCCCTCCTTCGCCTCCTCGGTGAGGTAGTACAGCAGCGTCGCATCGCCCGCGAGCTGCTGAAGGCCGGCCAGTCCATCGGTGTCGGCGTTGAACGCCGCCTTCAGGAAGCGCAGCGCCGTCGGACTCTTCTCCAGAATCTCACGCGCCCACTGGATGGACTCCGCCTCCAGCCGATCGAGCGGCACGACGGTGTTCACCAGACCCATGTCGAGCGCGTCCTGCGCGCTGTACTGACGACAGAGGTACCAGATCTCCCGCGCTTTCTTGTGGCCCACCACGCGCGCGAGATGCCCGGCGCCGAAGCCGGCGTCGAAGCTCCCGACGCGCGGACCGGTCTGGCCGAACCGCGCGTTGTCCGCCGCGATCGTGAGGTCGCACACGAGATGCAGCACGTGCCCGCCGCCGATGGCGTAGCCGGCCACCACGGCGATGACGGGCTTCGGCAGGTAGCGGATCTGCTTCTGCACGTCGAGGATGTTCAGCCGCGGCACGTGATCGTCGCCGACGTATCCGCCCTCCCCACGCACTCGCTGATCGCCGCCGGAGCAGAATGCCAGTGGCCCCTCGCCGGTGAGGAGCACGACACCGGTCGACAGATCGTCGCGTACATGATTGAACGCGTCGATCAGCTCGGCCACCGTCTGCGGCCGGAAGGCGTTTCGCACCTCGGGCCGGTTGATCGTGATCTTCGCGATTCCTTCGCTACCGGCCCGCTCGTAGCGAATGTCCGTGTAGCTCTTGATCGACTTCCACTCGACGTTCATGCATCTCCTCGAGATCGGGCCGCGCGCGCGGTCACGCCACGCAACCTAAATGGTTCGACACCGACTTTCGGGGCCCGCACACTCATCGCCATCGTTCGCCAACCGACGGAACGCCGCCGAGAAACTCGAGCACCGCGTCAGCGAGATCATCGGGTCGCTCGAGATGCACGGCATGCCCCGCCTCGGGAACGACGGTCAGGCGCGCATCGGGAAGCGCCTGCTGCATCGAACGACCGAGCGCCACATATGGTTCGTCCAACGCGCCGACGACGACCAGCGCAGGCACACGCAGCCCGGCAAGTCGATGCATCACGCTCTCGACTACGCCTGCACCCGCCCCACGGAGACTGTTCGCGAGTCCCACCGCATCACTCGCCCTTCGCTGCATGCGTTGTGCGTCCAGCACCGCATCGGGAAGCCGTCGTTGGCTCGCCCACATCGGCATCTCTTCCCATTGCGCCACGAACGTATCCATGCCGTCGCGCTCGATCGACCTCGCCAACGCGAGATCAGCAGCGAGTCGCTCGCTGCGTCGCGCCGGATCCCCGATCCCGGGTGATGTACTCTCGAGCACGAGCGCCGCCACACGATCAGGATGCGCGAGTGTGACGCGCAATGCCGCGCGGCCGCCCATGGAGTATCCGAGCAGCGCGACACGCTCCAGTTCGAGCGCGTCGAGCACGCGCACGATGTCATCAGCGAATCTGGTCAGCGCATACCGCATCGCGTCGCTCGGCGACGACGACCGGCCGTGGCCCGGCAGATCGACGGCGATCGTCGTGTGTGCCACATCGAGCGCCGCGCGCAGCGTCGCCCAGCTGGCCACTGCGCCGGTGAAACCATGCAGCAGCAGGAGCGGCGGACCCTCGCCCGCCTTGTCGACGTGCAGCAGCAGACCATCACCGGCATCCACGTCCATGGGCCGATCAGGCGTCGTCGAGCGCACGGGCGACGGCCGACCAGGCCTCGCGATGCAGCGCGACATTTCGTACACGGTCCGTTCGGAACTCCACGAGATGAAGTCCCCGTCCAGTCACACCCGCCGCAACGCCGCGACGTAGCGCCTCGCTGTCGGCCGCCAGGACATACCGGGCACCATACATCTCGGCCACCGGCGCGAAGTC
The DNA here is from genome assembly GCA_026786185.1 of Gemmatimonadaceae bacterium. Classification (GTDB taxonomy): domain Bacteria; phylum Gemmatimonadota; class Gemmatimonadetes; order Gemmatimonadales; family Gemmatimonadaceae; genus AG11. Next base: position 8,521 of record JAJAYP010000159.1, on the reverse strand, counting down.
GAGGCCGTGCGGCGTGCCGAACAGCGCCTCGAAATGCGTGTGCTCCGCCGCCTGCGGGAGAAACGAGAAGATCCCGCCGCCGTCGTTGTTCAACACGACCACGGTCATGTCGAGCGTGTGACGCTTCGCGGCGAGCAGGCCGTTCATGTCGTGATACATCGCGATGTCACCAATCACCAGCACGAGCGGTCCGGTCTTCGCGTCGCCCCCGGCCGCCGCCCCGAGTGCCGTGGAGACCACGCCGTCGATGCCGTTGGCGCCGCGGTTGGCGAGCACGCGAATCCGGCGTGCGTCGCCTGCGCCGAATGCATCGAGATCGCGAATGGGCATGCTGCTGCTGACGAAAAGTGTCGCGGCCGACGGCAGGCTCGTGACCACGTCGGCGAGCGCCCGTCCCTCGAATGGCTCCGCAAGTGACGCGGTGAAGCGGTCGAGTGCGTCGGCGGTGAGGCTGTTTAGCCTTCGCCATTCGTCGAGCCAGCCATCGCCACTCCGAGGCGCCTTCCCCGGAAAGCCGAGTGCAGCGAGCAACTGCGCGCACACCTCGCGTGGGTCGGCATGGACGACTTCGGTGGCGAGGTGCGTCGGCTCCGGCCAGCGTGCCGCGTCCACGATCATGAGCGGCGCCGAGGAGTGCCGCCGCAGGAAGTCCATCAACGGGCGCGACGTCGTCACACCACCCACGCGCAACACGAAGTCGGGCGCGAGCGCCTCCGCCGTCCGCTCGTGTCGCAGTGCCGCATCATACCGGTCGATCAGCGCGCGCCGGTCGTGCGTGCCCCAGCGAAGCTGAGACACGGGATCGGCGATCAACGGAGCGCCGACGGCGAGCGCCAGCGCTGCGAGCGGCGCGGCCAGCGCCTCGTCCGGCTGTGGACCGCAGACGATGAGCGGTCGGCGCGCCGCGCCGAGCTGCGCCGCGCTGCGGCGCGCGTCCCCATCGGTCATGCAGGTTGGCGCCGTCGTGACGCGAACCCACGGTTCGCCATTCGGGCGGCCCCGCCACGCGAGCAGGTCAGCCGTGGTGAGGTCGTCCGGCGGCGTCACCGGCACAGGCACGAGGGGCTCGCGGAAGGGAAAATTGAGGTGCACCGGTCCTGAGGGCGCCATCGCCGCCACCGCAGCCGCTCGCGCCGCGAGCGTGCGCGCGTAGCGGAGCAACGCCGGCGTCGTGTCGGGCAGCGCGACTTCCACGAACCATTTGGCGTGCACGCCGTACAGATGCTGCTGGTCGATCGTCTGCGCCGCACCGGCGTCGCGCAGCTCGGGCGGTCGGTCGGCCGTGAACACCAGCAACGGAACGCCCGCGCTGCGCGCCTCGACGACGGCGGGGAAAAAATTCGCCGCAGCGGTGCCTGACGTGCAGAGCAGGGCCACCGGCTCTCCGAGCCCACGGGCCATGCCCAGCGCGAAGAAGGCCGCAGACCGCTCGTCCAGATGCATCCAGGTACGGAGCGTCGGGTGGCGCGCGATGGTGAGCGCGAGCGGTGTGGAGCGCGAGCCGGGCGCGATGCACACATGGCGCACGCCCGCGCGCGCGAGCTCGTCGACGAACGCGCCGATGTACGCGAACGCCGCTCGATCAGCCGTCGACGTCACGACGCGCGCGCCGTCCCGATGGGTACACCAGGCGCCGCTTCCGCGAGCGCGGCGGCGAGCGCCGCCTTCATCGGCTGAAGCTTGAGCTGTGATTCGGCGAGCTCGAGCTCGGACCGGGAATCCGCCACGATGCCGCATCCGGCATACATGACGGCCCGCGATCCGTCGATCACGGCGGAGCGCAGCGCCACGGCGAACTCACCACCGTGATGTCCCATCCACCCGATCGGTGCCGCATACCAGCCGCGATCGAGGCGCTCGTGATCGCGAATGAACTGCAACGCCTCCGCGCGCGGAGCACCACCCACCGCGGGAGTGGGGTGCAGGCGCGCCACGAGGTCGAGCAGCGAGTGGCCGGAGCGCAACGTCGCGCAAACCGCGGTGTGCAGGTGATGCACGTCTCGCAGCGTGAGGAGCGACGGCACCTCGGCGGCAATGACGTCGTCGCACAGTTCGGCGAGGCCGTCGCGCAGCGCATCCCGCACCGCCGCGTGCTCCGCCCGCTCCTTCGGGCTCGCCAGCAGCGCCGCGGTGAGCGCGGCATCCTCCTGCGGCGATGCCCCGCGCGTCGCCGCGCCGGCGAGACTGCTCGCGCGCACGGCGCGTCCATCCAGACGGACGAGGCGCTCGGGGCTGGCGCCAACGAAGGCGCGATCGCCACGCCAGTACCCGAAAACGAAACAGTCTGCATGCGCGGCCCGCAGGTGACGCAGCAACGCGGGGACGTCGACGTCCCGGGCAGCGTCGGCCCGGACCTCGCGCGCGAGTACCACTTTCTGAAACGATCCTCTGCGAATCGCCGACACGCCCGCATCCACCATCGAGCGCCACTCGCCATCGGCGAGCGGAGCGGAGTAGGCCACGTCGCGCGCGCTCGATCCACTCTCGAATACCCGCTCGAGTGCCGGTGGTTCAGCACCGCAGGCGGCATCGAACAATGCCGCGAGCTCCGCGGACGCGACGTCAGGAACGCCGCGCGCGTCGACGAGCGCGGACATTCTGATACGGCATCCATCGTCACCGCACGTGATCTGCAAGCGCGGCACGAAGAGGCGCGCGCTCGGAAAGCCGCGCCACGTATCGCTCCGCGGTCCTTCAGGTTGAAACGAGAACCCACCCATCAACACTGGTCCCCCGTCGGCGTCGCCGGTCGTCGCGTCGCCGAGCACCACATGGTCGAGCAGCGCGGTCCACGCCCGGTCCACGGAGGAGAACCGGTCGACGCCCACGGGCTCGAACGTGGCCACTGCACCGATGCCCGCGAGCGCGAACCCATCGCGCGCTCGCGTCCAGTACATGCGACCGGCAGACAGATGCGCGGCCAACCGCACGTCCGATTCCGCCGCTCCTGCGACACACTCCATCGCGAGCAGGGGATCCAGACTCGGCATCGGCATGCCCATGCTCACCAGCACGGCACGCCCGTCCGCGCGCGCCTGCGCGCCCGCCACAGCGAGCAGTCCCGAGAAGCGTTCGACGTCGAACGACGGGAATGGTGCGGTCATCGCGTAGTTGGCGACGTGGTGCCGACGTCTCGAACGGATGTCATCGTGGCGATGGGACACGGCCGGCACGAGGAAGCGGGCAGGAGAACGGCGTTCGCGTCTCGCTGAAGGCGCCGCCGGCGGCAGTGGAAAAGATAACGCCGTGACCATGTGCGCCGAGTCCCTGCGCGCCGCGATCGACGGCGAGGTCAGAGAAACGAGCTGCCGTCCAGCACCGCCGGCGCCGGGAGACCGAGCGCGGCGAGCGCACTGGCGAAGACATCGGTCGTGCGGCGCGGCGTGCGCATGGTTGGACGGCTCGTGAGCAGGGGAACCAGCATGTGCTCCCGATGAAGTGCGCCGTGCGCGCTGCGGTGCGGAATGGGCTCATACCGGTCGCGAAAATCGTGGCCGGGTGTCGCGGAGAGAATCAGGTCGCCCGAACGCGATGATCCCGCCAGCGTGACGATCTGCACCACGGCATCCGGATAGGTGCCGCCACGCGTGGCGTCGTAGACCTCGTCCGCCGTTCCGGCGATGTCCGCCCGGATGTCGAGCGGATCTCCATTGCCCACTCGGCAGTACGAAAAGCGCGCACCGGAGCGCTCCACCATCGCCCCGCCGCGTGCAGCGCTGCGCACCTCGCAGCGGTCAATCGAGTGAGGGAGAAGCAGCAGATCGACGGAGGGTCGAGCCAGGAGTGCGTCGGCGAGTCCGGACCATCGTGCCTCGAGCTGCGGCCATCCCGGCCGCTGGCGATGGTCGAGCTCCACGTACACGTGCGCCATCGCGTTCCCGCTCACCATCACCGCGGCCTCGGCGCTGGGCCGCGCCGACCATGGATGTGCAACGGTGCGCAATCCGGTCGATGCCACGACGCCGGCGAGATCCTCGTGCGCATGGACGGGCGCGTGTCCGTGATCGCTCACGACCCAGAGGTGCGTGTCGCCCCACCAGCCACCTCGCTCGGCGTCCCCGCGGAGCCGTGCGACGGTTTCATCCACGATGACCAGCGCGTCGTGCACGAGCGCATCATCGTGGCCCCGCGCGTGCGAGGCCTTGTCGACGCCGGTGAGCGCGGCGAACAGGAAGTCCGGTCGCTCCGTGCGCATTCTCCGCACGATCTCCGCACTCACCTCGCGATCGACGTCGAGCCACCCCTCGGCGCGACCTCGAAAATGCGTCAGCGTGGCGCGCAGGGCCGACCGCGGCGACAGTCCGCCGACCGCTCCGCTTCGCGCCAGACCACGCGTTACCACGCTCATGGCGGCGAGGCTCCGCGGCACGCGCTCGAAGATCGTCGGCGCGCCAGGATCGAGATCGCTGTTGATCCGGCCCATCTCGTAGCCCACGTAGCTGCGGGCATGGTCGGGCCAGCCACAGGTCGTGCGCGCGCGATCGTACCAACGAAGACCCGGCAGCCCGATCGGTCCGGGAAACCGACCCATCAGAAAGGGTGTATACGCCGGCCCGGTGACCGACGGAAACACCGACGACACCGTGTGGAAGCTGCCCTCGTCGCGCAGTCGCCGAAGCGCCGGCAGTCCCTCCATTGCGCCCGCGAAGGCATCGGGGCGCGCTCCGTCGGCGACGAGGACGATTACGGGCATGCAAGCGCGAAGGGCGACATGCAGCGAAGAGAAGCCATGCCGCTGCGCGCCGGAAAGCGGCGCGCGCGGATCGCCGCTACATGCCGAGACGAGCCAGCGCGAACGCGACGGCGAGGTCCGATGTACTCCACAACTGCACATCGGAGCCCGTGCCATACCGCACAGGGACGATGCGTCCGCCGCGCAGCTCGTAGCTCCAGAGCTCACTATGGAATCCCGACCGCTGCACCGCGGAGCGCACCTGCTGCAGAGCGCCGCGAAGTTCCGCCTCATGCGGTGCGAGCGCGGGGTCGCGCGGCAATCCCGCGATGCGATTCGCCACACCCAGCAGGAAGAGATTCACCTCGCGTCCCCATACGACACGCGGACCATGATACGGATCGCGTGCGAACCAGCGCCACGCAAAGGCGGGCGCGAACGCATCGTTCGCCGTCGCTGGCCCGACGCCGTCGACGAGCAACCCCACGGGATACGGCCGCACGAACAGTCGCACGTCACGCAGCAGCTGCTCGGCTGCGGCAGAATCCGTCTCGGCCGAGGCACTCTCGCCGATCCCGAGAAAGAGCTCAGTGGCCGGATCGGTGTTGGCGACGGAAATCGGGCTGCCCACGGAATCGAGGGCGATGGCGAGGAATGAGAGCGAGTCCCGATCCGCGCCCGAGGATGCAACGACGCGCGCCCAGTGATCACGCTCGGCCGACGGCATGGCGGCGAGCCGCGCGGTGACGCGCGTGCGGACCTCGCCGGGGCTCAACCGCACGACGAAATGGCGCGCACCGGCCTCCCGCCATCGGTCGATTGCGGATTGGAGCGCCGTCGTGTCGCGCGCGGATAGCGTGAGGGGCGTGCCTCGCACGCCCCGGCCGCTCGCCGCGCCGTCGTGCACGGTGGTGCCAATGGAGCGAAGGGCGACGAAGATGCGCTCCATCGCTTCGAGCGCTTGCGGCGCCCAGATCGCATTGACGTCCATGGCGTAGCGACCGCCGGCGTAGCCCGCGCCGCTATCGCGCCAGCTCGCCGACGCCCATCCCGTGTCGCGCGGCGGAAAGGAAATCAGGTTGCCGGCGACCGGTTCCGCGGCGTATGCCGCGGTGAGCCGCGACACGAGCGCCAGCTCGCGGAGTAGCCGGTGCAGCCGCGGTTCGCCGTCGGTCGCGTCCGCAAGGAAGGCGCGCTTGCGTGCCGCCGTCACCGCGGGGTCCGACAGCCAGCGCGACGCGAGCACCGGCAACTGCAGCTCGTCGTCGATCATGTTGTAGTTCTCCCGCACGCGCCGCATGTCGCGGAGCACGATCGCGGCTCGGGCCAGCGCCGCGGCCGCATCGCCGCGCCGGTCTTCATCGACGGCGCGAAAGTGCGAGTCCACCAGGACGGCATACTCCGCCGCCGCTTCGCGCACCGCCTGGCCGCCCATCGCCTCCTCGTGGCTCACCTGCCCGAGCGGCGAGAGCTTGCGCAGTGCGCTCGCGATGGCGAACTCCGACATGTCGTCACGCCAGACGGGCCGCATCATGAGGGCGGTGAGGAGCATGTCGCGACCGAAGTACGTCGCGTAGTTGGGCAGGCCTGCCATGAGCTTCTCGCGCGAGGCCAGTAGTTCGAAGCCGCGCACCTGCCGTTCGAGCCAGCGCGCGCGACGCGACGCGGAGTCGCTGGCCGATGCCGTTGCTCCCGCGGCGCGCGACGAATCCAGAAAGGCCAGGAACGCCGGATTGAAGATCTCTCGCCGTGTCAGGGGCGTCAGCGCCCGCCCCGTGGTGGAGATCCGCACCGTGAAGGAGATGTCCGCGCCAGACCGTCCACGAAGTGAGAGCGAATCACCGGCGTGCACGGCCGCCACTCGGCGCGGATCGGTGCGAAGCTCCAGCACCAGGGTATCCCGTCCATCGAGCGAGGGCTGCACTACGCGGGCGGCCCAGCTCGTCGCGGACGCGCGGGTCGTGACGACTGGACGGGTGCGGGCGCGCACGACGTCCAAGTCGCGGGCGCCGAGGAGTGCGACGTGACGTCGACGGTCGGCTGGTGACAATCGCGCCAGCGCGTCGAGCAGCCGCTCGATCTCCGGCAGAGTGAACGCGGCCGCATCGTACGGCGCGCGATGGCGTTTCTCGTACTGGAAGTCGCGCTCCACGCGCATCGAGCCGAGGAGAAACCAGCCGAGGTGGAGCGACGGCACATCGGCGCCGAGCTGGAACTCCACGGTTCGCGTGCGCCCGGCGCGCGTGAACACCGCGCCGCTGCTGCCCCATCGCAGGGGGGCGGGCCGGCCCCGTGCGTCGCGGGCTGAGAAACCCAGGCTGGCATTTTCCGCGTCGGCGAGCAGGGCGACCACGCGTCCCTCGCGCCCGTCCAGATAAATCTGGACCGTGTTGCCGGCAGCGTCTCGATGAAACCGCGTCTGATAGCCCTGGTAGGCGGCACTGTCGTCGAGGCCGGCCGCGGGAAAGGCAAGCACGGGAGCGGCCGGCCGGGTGGGCGCGGCGAGCTGCGCGAGGAGCGCGATGGCGAGAAGGTTCATCCCCGCACAGTGTTTCCCCGGCGATGTGACGTCAAGCCGGAAGGCGGGGTGCTCCTCTTACCGAATGGCGACTTCTCCTTGACAGCAATCGGCACACACGGTAATTCTGGCCCGCGCGCACTCGCTTGGCACAAGCGAAGTTCGGGCGTGTCCGCAGGTCTCCCCTTCCGCTTCGCGTTTGTGCTGTCCGGCTGGCGCGGGCCGGCCGATGGACGTTGGTTCTTCCCCTTCCGTATTGCCTGCGCGACCGACGGGGCGTGCAGCTCGAGTCAACTCCGTTCCCCCCTGGAGGGTTGTCGTATGGCGATGGTTCGCTGTCTCTCTCGTGTGTTCGCGCTCGGCATGTTGTGGGTTGGGCAACTCGGGGCCCAGGCGTCCACTGGTACCATCACGGGGCGCGTCGTCGATTCCGCCTCACGTCAGCCGCTGTCCGCGGTCAGCGTCCGCATCGTGGGTACGCAGCGCGGTGCGCTCACCCGTGATGACGGCGCGTTCACCATCGCCGCAGTGCCGGCGGGGACGGTTCGCCTGCGCGTGAGCCGCATCGGCTTCGCACCGCAGGTACGGGACGTCACGGTTTCGGCCGGCTCCTCCGTCGCCGCGCAGTTCGCGATGCCGGCGCAGGCCGCCGTGCTCGGCGAGCTGGTGGTCACGGGCTACGGAACACAGCGTCGTCAATCGATTACCGGTTCGGTTGTCCAGGTCGATGCAGAAGCGGCGAACGTCGGCGTGATCAACAACGCGAACCAGATGCTGCAGGGCCGAGTGGCCGGCGTGCAGATGGTGACCAACAACGGCGAACCGGGCGGTGGTGCACAGATCCGCATCCGCGGCGGCACCTCCATCAGCGGCAGCAACGATCCGCTGTACGTGGTGGACGGCGTGCCGCTTCAGAATGAGGACGTCTCGGCTGGTGCGTACGGCGTTGCCGACATCAACCCCGCGCTCCCGCGCAGCTCGCTCAACTCGATCAATCCGAACGACATCGAGTCGATCACCGTGCTCAAGGACGCGTCGGCAACGGCGATCTACGGTAGCCGGGGCGCCAACGGCGTGGTGCTCATTCAGACCAAGCGTGGCTCCGGAACGCGCGCCGCGGTGGATTACGACACCTACTTCGCCGCATCGACGCCCTCGCGCAAGCTCGATTTCCTGAACGGCGACCAGTACCGCTCCTTCATCCAGTCGCAGGTGACGGCCGGCACCCTGCCGGCGAGCCGGCAAGCCCTCAAAGGCCCCGCGAACAACGACAGAGAAGAAGCCCTAACGAAAACGGGGTAAGCCACCACCCACAACAACGAGTTCTACCG
>JAJAYP010000158.1 GCA_026786185.1 Gemmatimonadaceae bacterium | reverse complement strand
GGACTGAAGAGCGTGGCGAGGTCGGCTCTCGGAATCGGAGTGCCCCCGTTATGCATTCGTACCACCACTTCCGATGCTTCTCCCTGCACCGACACCCCGATCGTTTCGCTGTCCGCGCCATGCTGTACGGCGTTGCCGAGGAGATTCGACAGCAGCTGGCTGATCCGCCCGCTGTCCCACTCGCCCGACAGCGCGCCTGATGTCGTCACCTGCAGCATACTTCCCGGTCGCGCCGCGCGCATCTCCTCCACGGACTGCCGGACAATCTGCCCGATGTCCATCGTTTCGCGGACGAGCGGCATGCCTGACCCGAGGCGGCCACGCGTGAAGTCGAGCAGATCCTCGACCATCTGATTCATGCGGCGTGCGCTTCGGGCGATGCGCGTGGTCAACGTCAGGTGCGGCTCGACGAGGTCGCCGGTATCGAGCATGAACTGCGACGACGTAATCACCGCTCCGAGGGGGGAGCGCAGATCGTGCCCGAGGATGGCGAGGAACATCTCCTTGGATCGATCGAGATCTTCCGTATACCGCGTGATCGATTCGGCGATCGCCTGGTCGATCGCCTCGTTGAACCGCATCAGATCCTCGAGATCCGATCCCTTGAGCGCACCGTCGTCCTTGACCCACAGCCTGATGACGCTCGCGCGCAGCGCACGGTACTCCGACACCATTTCTCCGATCGAGAAGCCGTCCTCGGCACGGCCGGCACCGTGTACCTCGGCAGCCGTCTCGACACCATTGGCCGCTGGAGCTGCCTCTCCCTTGGACTTCGCCGCCTGTTCCGTGGCGGTCTGCGGCGTGCGAAGATCCGAGACGACGGCGGTGAGCATCGCCAGCGCGTGATCGCGCAGTCCGACGAGATCCAGCTCCTTGCCCGCCACTCCGCACGACTCGGCAAAGACGACCCATTCGGCGAGAATCGGTCCGGTATTCCTGCTGATGAAATCCGCCAGTCGCAAACCGTCTCCGTTCAACCCGTCCGCGAGGATTCGCTCGGCCGCTCGCGGTGGCGGAACGCCGCGCGTTCGGCATCTTACGCATCGATCGGGCCGAGAAGCGCTGTCCGATGCGGGGTCGACATCCGACACAATCATCCTCGGTCCCGCTGCACTTCGTCCTTTTCCCATATGCATGCCGGGAGAGCTGGTGATGTGTATCACCGCAGGGCTCTCGGTCATGCTGGGTCTCGGCGTTCCGCAGTCCGCTCCAGCGCGGGCCACAGTCGCGGGCGCGGTCGCTCTCCCGCCGTCCGCTTACGAGTCGAGATGAGGGGTCGCTACGTCGTGATGGGGGTGAGCGGCGCCGGTAAAAGCGTCATCGGGTCCGCGTTCGCCGAGTCGCTTGGTGTCGACTTCGTCGAGGGCGATCGCTTTCATCCCGCACGCAACATCGAGCGCATGTCTGCCGGAATTCCGCTGACGGATGACGACCGCGCCGGGTGGCTCGGGGCGCTGGCCGCGCGGCTTGCACGCTCTAACAGCATGGGCACGGGTCTCGTGATGACCTGCTCGGCCCTCAAGCGCGCCTATCGCGACGTGCTGCGCGCCGGCACTCCCGACCTTCGAATCGTCTACCTCCGCGGTCCGCAGCATCTCCTCGCCGAGCGACTCGCGGGTCGCGCCGGGCACTTCATGCCGCAATCGCTGCTCGAGAGCCAGCTCGACACGCTCGAGCCGCCAGCCGATGACGAGGACGCGTGGGTGTACGACATCGCTCGATCTCCCGAGGCGATCGTTTCCGACCTCGTCGCCCGGACGCGCGCGTGACGGCCGACGCTCGCCTGTTGCTCCATGCGCTCGCCGCGGTGGCGGCGCTCATCGTGCTCATCGCGCGGTTCAAGCTGCATCCGTTCGTCGCGCTCATTTCCGTCTCGCTCGCGATGGGCGTCGCGGCGGGCATGGCCCCCATTGCGGCGGTGAAGGCCTTTCAGGACGGAGTCGGGAGTTCGCTCGGCTTCATCGCCATCGTCGTGGGACTCGGCACCATGCTCGGCAAGATGGTGGCTGAGTCGGGCGGCGCCGCGCGCATTGCGACCCCGTTGATCGACCTGTTCGGCGAGCGGCGCGTGCACTGGGCCATCATGTTCGTGGCTTTCATCGTCGGCATCCCGGTGTTCTTTCAGGTCGGATTCGTCCTGCTCATTCCGCTCGTGTTCACCGTGGCGCGGCGCACAGGAATGTCGCTCGTCAAGATCGGCATTCCGCTGGTCGCCGGTCTTTCAGTGGTGCACGGCATGGTGCCACCGCATCCCGCGGCGATGCTCGCCGTCGGTACGTATCAGGCGGACGTGGGACGCACCATTCTGTACGCGCTCCTCGTCGGCCTGCCGACCGCGGCACTGGCGGGACCCGTGTTCGCGGCGTGGGTGGCGCCACGCATCGTACTGCCGCCCGTGAATCCGCTCGCTGCACAGTTCGAGGGACGCACCGACGCGGACAGGATGCCGGGATTCGGAATCTCCGTGTTCACCGTCATGGTGCCTGTGCTCCTCATGCTGCTCGCGAGCGCGGCCGAAGTGGCGCTGGATGAGACGAGCACCGCCCGCTCCGCATTCCGCTTCGTCGGGCACCCGATCGTGGCATTGCTGCTCGCCCTGCTGTTCTCATTCTGGTCGCTTGGAACGGCGCGTCAGTTCACGCGCGATGACGTGCTCCGATTCTGCAACGACTGTCTCGGACCCACGGCGACCATTCTCCTCGTCATCGGCGCGGGCGGCGGCTTCAATCAGGTGCTGCTCCAGAGCGGCGTTGGGCGCGCCATTGCGAACGTCGCGATCGGATCCCACGCGTCGCCACTGCTACTCGCGTGGATGGTGGCCGCGCTCATCAGGGTGGCGACGGGTTCGGCCACCGTGGCGATGACCACGGCCGCCGGCATCGTCGCACCAATCGCCGTGTTGGTACCCGGCACGTCGGCGGAACTGCTCGTGCTGGCGACCGGCGCGGGATCACTCGTGTTGTCGCACGTGAACGATGCAGGCTTCTGGTTGATCAAGGAGTTCTTCAACATGTCCGTTCCGCAGACGCTGAAGACGTGGACCGTGGCGGAGACGATCATCGGTGTCGCAGGACTTGGTTTCACCGTGCTGCTCAGTCAGTTCGTCTGAGCCTTTCATCCGGAGATGCGATGCAGACTGCAAGTGTGCGGCGACGCCGACGTGGATTCCTGGCAGCAATCGCTCTGGGCGCATTCGGGTGCGTCCCGATGCAGCAGCCGGCGACCGACGTGCCGCGTGGCACGGCGTGGATGGACGCGACCGCGACACTGGATCCGGCAACCACGCCCGTGTACGAAGGCGACGCGCCGATGACGTTCGCCTTTCTCAAGGACATGCGCCGAGGAGACGCGCTCACGCTGTCGTCGTACGCGATGGGCGCGCACAGCGGAACGCACATCGATGCACCGATGCACTTCGTGCCCGGCGGTGCCTCGATCGACAAGGTGCCGCTGGATCCGCTCATCGGGCCGGCACGGGTGATCGACATCGCTGACGGCGTCCAGGCAATCGATGCTGCGGAGCTCGAGCGTCATCGGTGGAGAGGCACGCCTCGCGTGCTCTTTCGCACGCGGAGCTCGCTGAGGCGTTGGATGTCGTCATCCACCTTTCATCGTGACTTCGCGTTCGTCTCCGCCGACGCCGCGCAACTGCTGGCCGACGCCGGCGTGGTGCTGGTGGGCATCGACTACATCTCGGCCGAGCAGTTCGGCGCGCCCGTGCCGCGGGCACACCAGATCCTGCTCGGAAAGGGCATTCCGATCGTCGAGGGCCTGTTGCTCGAGCAGGTACCGGCCGGCGAGTACGACCTGATCGTGCTACCGATCAAGGTCGCGGGCCACGAGGGCGCACCCGCTCGCGCGGTGGTACGACGGCGCGCACCGTAGGCCCGCGGGTGGCGCGCGGTTTTGGCGCCGAGGACCTGTCAGGTCGCCTCCTGGATGAACGTCGGGGCTGCGAGCCATCCACCGTCGAATCCGGCGGCGCGAAGCCCGTCGACGATGTACGGACACGATTTCATGAGGCGCCACACGAGCTCGGAGCGATAGTTCTCGATCATGAGGACGACCGGCCCCTGGTCGATGGCGTAATGCCCGCTCGATACCCATCCCGGCGCTTGATCGAGTCGCTCGGCGAACGTCGGGTTGTAGCTGCACTTGTACCCGAGCGCTGCGGTGATCTCCGAGTGTGCACGTTCGAGATGCACGAGTGCCGGGATCACCAGCTCGGGTGCGAACGGTAATGAGGCCACGACAGCCCACGGAGACAGCGTTCCATCGTCCGGTCCGTGCGGCACGCCACGAGCGCGGTACGCCCAGAAGCGACGCTCGACGCCGTGCGTGGTGCGCCGCGCCGGCCCGGGACCGTCGCTCGCGGTAATGCCCCACGTGTTCTCGCCATATCCGGCGAAGCCGCGCGGGTTGCGAATGGCGTACTCACGCTGGATCACGGTGGCACGGCGGCTGTTCTCGAAATAGTCGCTTCCCTTCGCGCGCATGTACGCGTCCTGAATCGCGCGAAAGTCGATGAACGTGTGGCTCAGCTGATGAATGAACAGCGGCCCGCCGTAGAGATAGTCCGTGTTGTAGAGCCGCTTCCATCGATAGGTCGTGGTCCAGGCCGCATAGCCTCGTGCATCGATGGGATGGCTCGGAGAGCCAAGCGCGAGCACGTAGAGAAACAGCGCTTCGTTGTATCCCATCCATTGATGGCGCAGGAAGCCGCGCTCGGGCGTCCATCCCATGGAGACGCTGTCGCCCCCGTTGGTTGCCCACGCCCAGTCGGCACGGCGATACAACGCGTCGCCGAGCGAGCGGATCTCGCCCTCCGCTACTGTGTCGCGCCGAAAATACGCCACGGATGCGAGCACGCCGGCGAACAGGATGGCCGAGTCGATGGTGGAGAGTTCACATCGACCCAGGCGTCGGCCACTCTCCATGTCCAGAAAGTGGTAGTAGAAGCCTCGATGCCCCGTCGCGAGCCGGCCTTCGCTCTGCTCGCTGCGCTGGAAGAAACGAAGAATGGTGAGCGTACGGTCGATGGCATGCGCACGGGACACGTATCCCCGCTCTGCGCCCACCGTGTAGCAGGCGAGCGCGTGTCCCGAGCCGGCGACGGTGGCCGGCGCGCCTGGCTTCGTGCTGTCCGGCACGAGTCCGGTGCGCGGATGCATTCCGCGATCGAAGTAGTTGAACGTCAGGCGCGCGATGCGGTCGAGCATCGCGGCCGTCGCGTCATCGACTTCCAAGGCGGTGGGCGTGGAATCCTCGGTCACCGTCGTGGTTGCGCGGTCGCCGGGCGCCACTCGTGATCGACGCTCAGCTGGCCCTGGCCACCGGGTAGTCGGTGTATCCATCGGCGAATCCATTGGGACCGGGCGCGTAGAAGGTGGCCGCGTTCGGCGTCGCCAGTGGCAGGCCAGTCTTCAGTCGATCGACGAGATCTGGGTTGGAGATGAAGGGACGACCGATGGCGACGAGGTCGGCTTCTCCGCTGTCGAGCACCGCGTCGATGGCGTCCACGCTGGAGTATCCCCCGCTCAGCATCAACGTGTTGGTGAATGCCCGGCGAATCGTCTCCACTGTGCGTGCAGGCACAGCGGGCCCACCGAGGCTCGCGTGGTTCACGAGGTGCAGGTACACGATGCCGATCTTCTGCAGCTCCTCCGCCAGATACGCATACGTGTCGTCGATCTCCGCGTAGTGCGGCATGTCGCCGGCCACGCTCCAGGGCGAGAGTCGGATGCCCGTGCGCTCGGCTCCGATGGCGTCGGCCACCGCTCGCGTCACCTCGAGCACGAAGCGCGCGCGCTTCTGCACGGTGCCCCCGTACTCGTCGGTTCGCCGGTTGGATTGCGGATGCAGGAACTGCTCGAGCAGATAGCCATTGGCGCCGTGGAGCTCGACACCGTCGAATCCAGCCTCGATCGCCAGCTTCGCACTCTGCACGAACTCATCGCGCACTCGGCGCAACTCTTCGGTGCGAAGGGCGCGCGGCATGGGTTGCGCCTGCATCTGCTGTTCATCGGTCCACATCTGGCCGGCGGCGATGACGGCCGACGGGGCGACACCTTCGCTCCCGGCGGGCAGATTGAGCGGGTGAAACACGCGGCCCGTATGCATGAGCTGCACGAAGATACGGCCGCCCTGCCGATGCACGCCGTCGGTGATGCGCTTCCAGTGCGTGACGTGCTCGCGCGTGAACAGGCCGGGGATGCGGGCATAGCCCAGTCCATCAGCGGATGGGGATGTACCCTCCGTGATGATCAGGCCGGCGCTGGCGCGTTGCCGGTAGTACTCGATCATCATCTCCGTGGGAACATTGCCGATCGCCCTGCTTCGCGTCATCGGTGCCATCACCAGATGATTGGCCAGTGTAAGCGGACCGAGCGTCGTGGGCTGAAAGGCAGTGCGTGACATGTGTCGATTGTGGGCATGGAGTGGGAATGCTTCCCGGCATCGGCCGCGGAGCGACTGTGGAGGGAATCCCCCTTCCCGAACGACGGTTCCATGCATAACCGTTCGTGCTTCCTTCGCCGACCACATCCGCGGTGGCCGGCGGCACTCGCCGCTCTCCGATTTCATTGCCGACACGATGAAGATCCTCGAGAAATCGCCCGAAGCGACGGCGCTTTGCGTGGAGCGTGAGGGCGCATGACGCCGTCATGACCGTTCCCCGGTTGAGCACTGAGAGCGTCCGCCTGAACGTCCGCGCCGCGCAGACCGGCGCTGGCGTCAACGTGCTCCTCGCCGCCGTGAAAGTGGCTGCGGGCGTGTTCGGCCACAGCTACGCCCTCATCGCCGACGGCGTCGAGTCCTTGTCGGACGTAGTCGCCTCGCTGATCGTCTGGGGCGGGATCGCGGTCGGCGCTCGGCCAGCGGACGAAGATCATCCGTATGGCCACGGCAAGGCAGAATCCATTGCGGCCGCGGTCGTGTCGTTCATGCTGTGCCTGGCCGCCGTCGTCATCGCGACGGAAGCGGTGCACGAGATACGGACCCCGCACGTGTTTCCTGCGTCCTGGACCCTTGGCGTGCTGCTCGGCGTCGTGCTTGTGAAGGGCGTGATGTCGCGACGTGTGCGGGCGATCGCGGCGAGTAGTGGCAGCGCCGCCGTGGATGCAGACGCCATGCACCACTTGAGCGACGCCCTCACCTCGGGCGCCGCCTTCATCGGCATCTCCGTCGCTCTTGTCGGGCGTCAGTACGGTGGCGGTCCTGGCTGGGCGGCGGCCGATGACTGGGCCGCACTCGTCGCGTCGCTCGTCATCGCGTACAACGGCGTCCGGATGTTCGTGACCGCCCTGAACGACCTGATGGACCGCAGTCCCGGCACTGCCGTGCTCACTCCGCTACGCGAGGCAGCTCTGGCGGTGCCGGGAGTGTGCGACATCGAGAAGCTCGCGGCGCGACGTGTCGGGATGGGCTATCGCGTCACTATTCACGTGCAGGCGTCCCCCCTGATGACACTGGCCGAGGCTCACGAGCTGGGCGGTTGCGTCAAGCACGCGATCCTCGCGAGCGGACAGCGTATCCAGTCGGTGCTGGTGCACATGGAACCATACGAGGACGCGGGTGCCGCGCGTCGATGATCTCGATGGTAGCCGGGAGCGTGCCGTTGCGGATGCCACCCCGAAAACGAATCGAGCCAACCACACTCAAGTGACTGGCTCGACGACAGCAGGCGCGGGACTCGAACCCGCGACCCCGGCATCATGAGTTCGAACCCTGCATACGGCCATTCGCATGATCAACTTCCGAGTCGTCACGTGCTCCGCTTGAGCGCTGCCGACCCGGGCATTGGAGTTTCGCGCGCCACGGTTGGCACCGCCGAAGCAGGCCGCTGCACCATGGGTAGGCCAAGGTGGTGGCGGGCGCGATCCAACGCGTCGTCGAGGTTGCCGAAGAGATTGTCCTCGCCGATGTCATCGAGAAGCGCTGACCTGCTGATGGCGACCAAGGGCTGCGTGTGCACATCTGCCAGGAGCACAAGCGTGCCCTCATGCCGTGCGCGGTGCACGAGCTCCTTCAGGACGTGGAGCCCCGTCGAGTCGATCGCCGGCACGTGCCGAAGCCGCACGATGAGCACCTTCGGGTGGCGGCCAATCTGGCTGAGCGTATCGCGAAACGTCTCCGCAGCGCCGAAAAAGAAGGGACCGTTCACCTCGAAGACCTCGACCTGGTCTGGAACGGTGCGTTGGCGCACGCCGTTGGGATCGCCGACATACTCATCGGGCGCGTCATGCAACTCACGCGTCACGACGCTGACATTGGTCACCTCGGCCATGCGCCGCATGAACAGGAACGATGCCGACACCATGCCGACCGAAATCGCGACCGTCAGGTCCACCAGGACGGTCAGCAGAAACGTGGCAAGCAGGACGGCAACATCGCTCTTGGGCGCCCGTAGTTCGGCAACGAACGTCCGCCACTCGCTCATGTTGTATGCGACGATCACCAGAATTCCCGCGAGCACCGACAGCGGAATCAGGGCGGCCCACCGTCCGAAAAAGAGCGTGATGAGCAGCAACGTCAGGGCGTGTACGACTCCGGCCACTGGCGTGCGGCCGCCACTCTTCACATTCGTGGCCGTCCGGGCGATCGCGCCGGTCGCCGGAATCCCGCCAAAGAGCGGCGACACGATGTTCGCCACGCCCTGCGCGATCAGCTCCATGTTCGAGCGGTGCCGGCTGCCGATCATGCCATCCGCGACGACGGCCGAGAGCAGCGACTCCACGGCGCCAAGGATCGCGATGGTGAAGGCGGGCGCGACGAGGCTGCGCACGAGCTCGACCGAGAGGTGTGGAAGCACGGGATGTGGAAGCGCTGCGCTGATCCCACCAAAACGACTGCCGATCGTCTCGACGTCGAGATGCAGCAGCTGCGCCGCCACGGTGGCGACGAGGAGCGCGATGAATGGGCCGGGGATGCGGCGTTCGACCCGCGGCCAGACCAGAATGATGAGTATGGTCAGCACGGACAAACCGATCGCGTCCGGATTCACACTCTCGATGTGCTGAACGATGGCGCTCCACTTCTCGACGAACCCGGCTGGGACGGCGCCCATTCGCAAGCCGAGGAGATCCTTCACTTCGCTGGAGAAGATGATGACGGCGATGCCGCTCGTGAAACCAATGACGACCGGATGAGGGATGAACTTGATCACCGAGCCAAGGCGCACCGCGCCCATGATGACCAGAATGACACCGGCCATGAGCGGCGCGACGATCAGCCCGTCGATGCCGAACTTCTGGACGATGCCGTATACGATCACCACGAACGCGCCGGTCGGTCCGCCGATCTGCACGCGGGAGCCGCCCAGCACTGAAATGATGAAACCCGCTACGATGGCCGTATATAACCCCCGTTCGGGCGCCACTCCGCTCGCGATGGCGAACGCGATGGCGAGGGGCAGTGCGACGATGCCGACGATGACGCCGGCGGTCAGATCGGCGGTGAATTGACGTCGGTCGTACGACTGCAGGGTGGTCAACAGCTTGGGGACGTACACGTCGAGACCTCGGAGCGCCGCGCCGAACGCGGGGTAATCGTCGATCGGTGCGTAATCAACGGTGGGATGACAGCCGGGGAGAGAGCGAATGCGTGCGTCCGTTACTCGTTCGAAGGGTACGTGATGCAACCCCGAGCGCCTGAACGAGGATCATGGAAAGCTGGCGTTAGCGGCATCGGTATCTCGGCCGCCACGCAAGGGGCACGCGCGCCCTGGTCTGGAAGTGCTAGACTGCGGCTGAAACGATGTCGGCGACGGCTTGCATGAATTCCATCTCGTCGAGGCACGCCCGTTGTACGCTCACGGTGCGCGGGGAACGCCGAATGGCGCATGCTGGCGGTGAATCGGGCACACTGGCACCGGATACCGCCGCGACACGCTCGAGCAACTCACCAGCATCGAGGTGTGGTACGGTGGCCCGGTCGGCGCGCACTTCTGCTTCATGGCAGCACCGAGTCAGGAGGCAGCCACCTCTCTCGGCCTGCTGACGGCGCCGGAAGGTCCGGGCCAAGCTGCAACTTGACGTTGAACATAGGTTCAATGTAAATATGATTGAACCTTTGGTCAATCGACACTCGGGGTGCCCGTGTGATCAGAGCGGTCTGTGAGGGAGGCCCGACGTGAGCCCCATGAGCAATGCCGCACCAGCCGTCCGATACGAGCGAGCACCTGCTCACCGCGGAGCGTGAGTGGATTGGACGCCTCCGCGCGGTCGCGATCGTCTCAGTCCCATTCGCCTGTGCCGATGCCAGTTAGATGGGCGCCCTGACGGCGTGCCAGCGCGCTCCGCGGTGGTGGGCTGCGATCGAGATCGGACTGCTGGAGCGCATCGCGCAGTTCGGACGTCTCGTCGCAGAACCCGCAGACCTCGCGCAGCTGCGTGAATGCGCGCCATTTATCGCTTGGGCGGGTGCCGCCGACGTCGTCGCCGCGCGCGCAATCGTCGAGGCGATAGGGGTCGGACTCGCACGGTTCTTCTCGTGACGATACGAGCCACGCGCTACCGAGCACGCGCACATGCTCATCACTGGGGTCCATGAGCGCCTCGGCCTCGCTGTGCGAGTTGCTTCGAGCCGGCGGGATCTATCACGACGTCGCCGGAACGAGCAAGCGGAATGTGCTTCGTGAGCTCGTCATGC
>JAJAYP010000157.1 GCA_026786185.1 Gemmatimonadaceae bacterium | reverse complement strand
CTCGGCGCGGCCGCGCCCTCCCACACCGCGGAGACTCGTCCATGTCCTTCCTCGCCACCGCGCTCCTCGCTACCGCAGTCGCGCAGCCGAGCGCGTCCGATTCGATCCCGCTCTTCGACGATCTGGGTAGCCATCATCTCGCCATCTCGACGACCAGCGCCCTGGCGCAACGGTACTTCGATCAGGGACTGCGACTCGTCTACGCGTTCAATCATCCGGATGCGATTCGCAGCTTCCGGCAGGCGCAGCGGCTCGATCCCTCGTGCGCGATGTGCTTCTGGGGCGAAGCGCTGGCGTTCGGTCCCAACATCAACGTACCAATGGACTCCGCCTCGGGCGTCAAAGCTCTCGACGCCATTCGCCGCGCCCAAGCGCTCGCTGCGGCCGCCGGCCCTCGAGATCGGGACTACATCATGGCTCTCGGCGCGCGCTACGATACCGGACGGCAGGCGTCACGCGCGCAGCTCGACTCGGCGTACGCTCGCGCGATGACGTCGCTGTCCCGCCGGTATCCGAGGGACGACGATGTGGCGACCCTTCGCGCCGAAGCCCACATGCTCCTCAAGCCGTGGGACTACTGGGCAGCCGGCAGGAAGGCAAAGGCGCACGGAGCGGTGGCCGTGGCGGCGCTCGAGTCGGTGATCGCCCGCAACCCGCGTCATGCCGGAGCCTGCCACTTCTTCATCCATGCGGTGGAGGCGGCCTATCCTGAGCGGGCAGTCCCGTGCGCCGAGCGGCTGCCGGCACTGATGCCGGGGGCGGGGCACGTCGTCCACATGCCTGCGCACATCTACATCCGCGTGGGCCGTTACGCCGACGCCATCGACCGGAACGTGCACGCGCTCCACGCCGACGCGAAGCACATCGACGACATGGCACCCGATGGGGTGTATCGACTCGCCCTCCATCCACACAACGGTCATTTCCTCTCCTTCGCCGCGGCGATGATCGGTCGGTCGGCGCAGGCGATGGAAGCGGCGAAGCTGACGCGCGCGAAGACGGACACGGCGATGCTGCGCGCCGCCGGCTTCGGGGCGCTGCAGCACTACTACATGCTCCCTCTATTCACGATGGTGCGGTTCAGCCAGTGGGACGCGGTGCTCGCCGAACCGGAGCCCGCCGAGGACCTGATCTACCCGCGGGCACTGCGTCACTATGCGCGAGCACGAGCGTACACGGCGCGGAGGGAGCTCGGCGCGGCGGAGCGCGAGGTGGCAAGTCTACGTGCGCTCCGTGCCGATCGGCGGATGGTCGGCGTGACGATCTGGGATCTCAACCCCATGAGCGCGCTGGTGGACATCGGGCTCGACATCGCGAGCGGTGACCTCGTCTCGGCTCAGGGCGATAAGGTGACCGCGATTGCGCGAATGCGAGCGGCTGTCGAGAAGGAGGACGCTCTCACCTACGACGAGCCGCCGCCCTGGCATATCCCGGCCCGCCAGGAGCTCGGCGCGCTGCTGCTTCGCGCCGGCCGAGCGGCGGCGGCGGAAGCAGTGTATCGACGTGACCTGGAGCGCCATCCGGGAAATGGCTGGTCGCTGTATGGGTTGGCGGCGAGCCTCGACGCCCAGGGGCGCCGCACCGCCGCGGCCGCGGCTCGGCGGCGGTTTCAGCGCGCCTGGTCGACAGCGGATGTCGAACTTTCGGGAGGGAGCGCGACGGACGCTGGCGGACCGCTGACCACCGCGATCACCCCGGGAACGCGCCGACGATCCGCTGCTCGAGCCCGTCCACCTCGCGCCGCGCCGCCTCGACCTCCGTGACCGCGCGCTCCAGCTTTGCGCGCTCGGTCTCGAGGAATCGCTCGTACGGCTGGATCACCTCGAGGAGCTGCTGCTCGTAGCGCGCAAGCTGCTCCTGGAACTTCGCGGCGAGCAGCGCCGAAAGGTCGGCGCTCAACTTCGCGATCTTCTCCTCCAGATCGCGAATCAGCTGGCGCCGCCGGGCCGGGATGATGAACCACCCCGCGA
This sequence comes from Gemmatimonadaceae bacterium, assembly GCA_026786185.1. Taxonomy (GTDB): domain Bacteria; phylum Gemmatimonadota; class Gemmatimonadetes; order Gemmatimonadales; family Gemmatimonadaceae; genus AG11. Next base: position 6,622 of record JAJAYP010000157.1, on the reverse strand, counting down.
TGGCGAACAGGGTCGCCGTGAGGACTCCCGTCAGATCGAGCGCCGCCGTGGTGAAGACGGCGACCAGGATCGCGCCGAGGCCGAGGGCGAGCACGTTGACGCCGAACGCGTGTGCCACGGCCTCGCGCATCGACTCCACCACGCCGCGCGCCTCCGCCTCGGCGTTGAAGTCGCCGAGCCGGCGCTCGACCGGCTGGCGCAGGCGAGCGAACAGCTCCTCACGGTTGTACTGGAACTCGCTGTCGCCGTGCGCGCCGAGCGCCCCCGATGCCCGCAGCCGCGCGGTGTGCGCGTCGAGCTCGGCGAAGACTGCCGTCCAGAGCTTGAGGTTCCGCCCAACCGTCCAGTCCACCATGCGGTGCACCACCTCCTCGATCTCGCGAGGGGCGTCGGCGACCACCTCGTTCCGGAACCGGTTCTCCACGGCGTCCCGGTTTCGCAGCAGGTTGATGTTACCCACCCGGATGTTGCGCTCCAGCCACGTCCGGCCGCGCCGCTCCACTTGGCTGAGCGACGCGCGGAGCTCGAGCAGATAGCGCTCCGAGTCGGTGCGCATCTCGGTGGTGTACCCCTCCAGCTGGTCGCGGACGGCGCGCAGGACGTTCCCGTCCTCCTGCACCACGGTGCGCCGGCTACGGATCGCGGCGAGGTTGCGCTCCAGAAGGTGTCTCAGCACGCCTAGGGGCGACAGCAGCTTGAGCTGCACCCGCTCCGTCTCGCGTAGCGTCTCGATCAGGTACCGTTCGAGCTCGGCGCACTCGTCGCCGCGCTCCGTTGATGATGGCTCCGCATCGTCCGTTTGCGCGGCGCCCTTCGCCGCGAGCTTGCGGCGGAGGGCGCGCAGCGCGCTCACGAAGTACATGGTGGGCTCCAGCCCGCCCAGCCGTGTCCGCACCTCATGCGCGAGGTACTCTCGGACGCGGCCGATCTGCTCGTCGGAGTTCCGCCGATCCACGCCATTCACCACGAAGATCACCTTCTTGCCCCACTCGCGGATGTGGCCCAGGAAGTCCAGCTCGCTCGCTGTGAGCGGCTGCAGCAGGCTCGTGACGAACAGCACGAGATCGGCGCGGGGCACGAAGCCGCGCGTGATCTCTTCCTCCATACGCTCGATCGAGTTCGTCCCCGGAGTGTCGACGATTTCCAGGTCCCGCAGCACGTCCAGCGGATACCGGTAGATGCGAGTGTGCTCGCCCACCGCTTCGGGGGGTCCGGTCTCGCCGTAGCGGAGGATGGAGATGACCCGCGTGGTGGGGAGGTCCCCCATGGCGAACACCTCGTCGCCGAGCAGCGCGTTGATGAAGGTGCTCTTGCCGGCGTTGTACTCCCCTGCCACGACAAGGAGGAATAGTTCGTCCATCTCCGTGACGAGCTGAGCCAGCCGCTCCAGATCGGCGCGCGGGCCACCGGCGTGAGACAGGGTGTCGCGCACCTGCAGCACGAGCCGCCGCTCGAGGGCGACCAGATCGGCCTGTTGGCGGGTGAGAAGCTGGTTCATGGAGCGGGGCAACGCACGAGGTGCGCCGGAGGCTGCCCGCCAGGGCCGGTGGGACGATCGGGCCGCGGATTCTCCGAATCCTTCGCCCGGCTGAATCCCAGGCGTTACCACGTACGAGCACGTCGACGCGGTCGCTTGCCCCATGCGAATCCGTGATTCAATTACCGAGACATCCATTTCACCCACGGTGGCCTATGCAGGTGCGACGGACAGTCCCGATCGTACTCTTCCTCCTCATCTTACCGACGCTCGTGGGCGCACAGACGCCAACGATCGGCCTCATCACGAAGACCGAGACCAACCCCTACTTCGTCATGATGAAGAAGGGCGCCGAGTCGGCTGCGAAGGCGAACGGCGTGCGGCTATTGTCGGGCGCGGGACGGAACGACGGCGACAACGCCGGCCAGGTCGCCGTGATCGAGAACATGATCGCTGCGGGCGCGAAGGTCATCATGATCACGCCCAGCGATGCGAAAGCCATCGTGCCGGCGATCAAGCGCGCGCAGGCGAAAGGCATCCTCGTCATCGCGCTCGACAGCCCGTCCGATCCCGTGGACGCCGCCGACGCACTCTTCGCGACCGACAACTATCGCGCGGGCACGCTCATCGGTCGGTACGCCCGCGCTGCGCTCAAGGGCAAACCAGCACGCATCGCCACGCTCGACCTCATTCCGGGACACCCCGTCGGCGCGCAACGGCACAACGGCTTCCTCAAGGGCTTCGGCCTCACCGCGCCAGATCGCAACGTCAACACTCTCGGCAAGCCCGCCGAGGTGGTGTGCATGGCCGACAGTTACGGCGACCAGTCGCGCGGGCAGACGGCGATGGAGAACTGCCTCCAGAAGAATCCGGACATCAACGTCGTCTACACGATCAACGAGCCCACCGCAGCCGGCGCATACAAGGCACTCAAGTCGCGGCGGCGCGAGAAGGACGTCGTGCTCGTTTCGGTGGACGGCGGATGCCAGGGCGTGCGCGACGTCGCCAGCGGCGAGATCGCCGCCACCGCGCAGCAGTACCCAATGAAGATGGCGGAGATGGGCGTCTCAGCCGCCATGACATTCATCAGGACCGGGAAGAAGCCGAGGGGCTACACCGACACTGGCGTTGCGCTGATTGCGGCAAAGCCGCTGGCCGGCGTCGAGAGCAGGGATGTGAAGACGGGACTCGATCTCTGCTTCGGCCGCAAGTAACACCCACCGCATGAAGCTCCGCCTGCCGTCAGCCGCGACGCTCGGCCCACTCGTCGCGCTGGTAATGGCGTGCGCGTTCTTCGGCATGCGCAGCGACCGCTTCCTCACCGGGGACAACCTGTCGATCGTGCTCCAGCAGGTGATGGTCGTCGGCGTGATCGCGGTTGGGCAGACTCTCATCATCCTCACCGCCGGCGTCGACCTCTCCTGCGGCATGGTCATGGCGCTCGGCGGCATCGTCATGACGACACTGGCGGTCGAGCATGGCGTCCCTGTTCCCATGGCCATCGGCTGCGGCATCGGCGCGACGACTGCCGTTGGCCTCGTCAACGGACTACTGGTCACGAGGCTCAAGCTCCCGCCATTCATCGTCACCCTTGGCACGCTCAACATCGCGTTCGCGACAACGCAGTTGTACTCCAATGCGCAGACCGTCACCGACGTCCCCGATTCGATGACCGCGCTCGGCGGCACGTTTCAAGTGGGCAATACGTCGATCGTGTATGGGGTGGTCGTCATGCTGCTCCTGTACATGGTCGCGACGTACGTGCTGACCCAGACGGCGGCCGGGCGCCACTTGTACGCGGTTGGCAACAACCTCGAAGCTGCGCGCCTTTCCGGCATCGCCACGCCGCGCGTGCTGCTCGGCGTGTACGTCGTCGCAGGGATGTGCTACGGTCTCGCGGCGCTGCTGTCGGTCGCGCGGACCGGCGTCGGTGATCCGAATGCGGGACAGGCCGAGAATCTCGAGGCGATCACTGCTGTGGTGCTCGGGGGGACGAGCCTGTTCGGCGGGCGTGGCGCACTGTTCGGGACGCTCGTCGGCGCGCTCATCGTCGGCGTGTTCCGCAATGGACTCACGCTCATCGGTGTTTCGAGCGTCTATCAGGTTCTCGTCACCGGGGTGCTCGTGATTCTCGCGGTGGCAGCCGATCAATTCGCGCGGCGTGGCGGGAGGGCGACGTGAGCGGTGCGGTCGTGATGCAGGCGACGGGGCTCGTGAAGCGTTACGGTCACGTTACGGCCCTCGACGGCACTGATTTCGAGCTCCGCGCGGGTGAGATACTCGCGGTGATCGGCGACAACGGCGCGGGGAAGTCGTCGCTCATCAAGGCACTCTCCGGTGCGCTCGTGCCGGACGAGGGAGAGATCCTGCTCGATGGACGGCCGGTCCACTTCCGCACCCCGATCGACGCGCGCCGCGCCGGCATCGAGACCGTCTACCAGGACCTCGCGGTCGCGCCCGCGATGTCGATCGCCGAGAACCTGTTTCTCGGCCGCGAGCTGCGTCGCGCGGGCGCGCTCGGCCACGTGTTCCGCATGCTCGACAAGCCGCGCATGATCGCCGAGAGCCGCATGCACTTGCAGGCACTCCAGATTGGCGTGACGTCGATGACGCAAGCGGTGGAGTCGCTCTCGGGAGGACAGCGTCAGGGGGTTGCGGTCGCGCGCAGCGCGGCGTTCGCGCAGCACGTCGTGATCATGGACGAGCCCACCGCGGCGCTCGGCGTGAAGGAGAGCGGGATGGTGCTCGACCTCATTCGTCGTGTGCGGGATCGCGGGCTCGCGGTGGTGCTGATCTCGCACAACATGCCGCACGTGTTCGAGTTGGCAGACCGCATTCACGTCGCGCGGCTGGGCCGGCGCGTGGCGGTGCTGAATCCGAAGCACGTGAGCATGAGCAACGCCGTCGCAGTCATGACGGGTGCGATGCGCTCTGAGGACCTGTCACCCGACGCGCGGGCCTGACCGATTGTCCAGGTTATCTCGCGCTAGTCTCGACGGCACATCGCACCATCCTTCACTGCGCTCAGGATGACAAATACTCCGCGGTGAGGATCGTGGTCAGCGGCTCGTTGATGTAGTAGTACCCGCGTCCGACCTTGCGCTTCACGAGGATACCGCTCGTGGCCAGGGCATTCAGGTACTTCGTGGCGGTGATGCGGCTGACATCGAGGTCGCGCTCGATGAACTGGATCTTCGTGTATGGGTGCGTGAACAGGCTGTTGATCAGGTCCTGGCTATAGATCTTCCTGTGCTCGTCGCGGATGCGATGCTTGGTCTCCAGCAGCACACGCTTGATCCTCCGACCATCGTGATGCCGTCGCGTGCGCTCGACTCCACCGCCGAAAGCATGTACGTCACCCATTCCTCCCACGTGTCCTGCCCCCGGACGGTCTGGAGCAAGCGATAGTAGTCGGACTTCGTTCTCACGATGTGCCGGCTCATGTAGAGCACGGGGATGTCGAGCAACTGCTGCGTCAACAGGTAGAGCACGTTGATGATGCGACCAGTACGGCCGTTACCATCGTAGAACGGGTGAATGCTTTCGAACTGATGGTGGATCAGCGCCATCCTGATCAGCGGGTCAAGCTCAGGGGTGGAGGGCGCGTTGATGAAGCCCTCCAATTCCGACATGAGAGCTGGGATGACGTCGGGGTCGGGTGGCGTGTATATCGTTCGGCCGGCGCTATCCTTGAGCAGCGTTCCCGGCACCTTCCGGAACCCCGCGTCGTTCTGTTCGAGCTCCTGCTGGATCTGGAGGATGTAGTTGATGGTGAGCCGGCCGGTGGCGCTCACGGCATCGAACCCCACCCGGAGCGCCTGCCGGTAGCGCAGCACTTCCTTCGCGGACGCACTTCCGGCTTTCTCGGGGAAGGCGCCTTCCCGGAAGAGCTCGTCGTGGGTGGTCACGATGTTCTCGATCGCAGAGCTGTCCTTGGCTTCCTGCATGCCCAAGGCGTTGATCAGGATGCCGGCATGAGGAATCGATGCGGACACGCCCTTAAGCTCGGCAAGCTGTCGACTCGCCGCAGCGAGCCCCCTGAGGATGGAGGGCGTGTCGAACCGCGCGGGATCGAGATCCGTCAGGGGCGGAATTGGCATTTCTTCTAGGTGGTCTGGACTATATGTATAGAATTATTGAAAATCTATACATACTACCGGACAAATGCAAAGGTATTTGTCGAGTTCTATACATGACCCGCCGTTGGGGGAGAAGTCGCTCACCGTCCACGGGAAGAGCGACGGCGAGGCCTGACCGCGCGCGTATCTTCGCTGGAAAAAAACAGCTAATTTCGCAAACCGTTGTCATTCATGTGGTTATGCGTCGCGAGCAAGTGTGCATGCGGTAAGCGCCTTACGTCGCTTCCAGTAGGCCAGAAGTTGCGTGCGCTCGATGCGCGGGGCGAGCGCGCAATGGCGCTACGTGGTCCTGCGGCACGCTTGAACGATGAGTCACCCGCCTGCACTGCCGGTAGCAACTGACGGCGGTGCATCGTGGTGGTGTGGTTCCCCCACAAGGAGTCTGGAGGACGGATTATGGAGTACCTCGCTGAGCTCGCGAGAGAGGGACGTCGGACGCTGATCGAGTTTCCGGATTGTTCTGGGTGTGAGACGTTCGCAGAACCTGATGAAGACGTGATGGAGGTGGCGCGCGAAGCGCTTGAAGGATGGCTCGAGACGCACTTGGAGTTCGGTGAGGCTCCGCCCCAGCCATCGCCGCGCCGGAAGGCGAGCAGATCGTCACTGGCGGTGCGGGTCAACCCCGCGCTCACCATCGCGCTTCTCCTGCGCTGGCGCCGTCAGTAGCCAAAGCCTTCCCAGGCGGAGCTCGGGAAACGGCTCGGTGTTACACGTCAGCAGGTGGCGCTGCTCGAGCGCCCGGGTGGAAATCTTCGCGTGTCCACCTTAACGAAAGCCGCAGCAGCGCTGGAGGTGGAGCTCACAGTCGCCTTCGAGCCGCTTGTGGCGCGGCGCTCGCGCCGGATGGCCGCCTCGTAGTGCCCCAGACGTCGCGGAGACCGAGGCGCCGACACTCTTAACGTTGACAGTGGAGTGCCGGGCGGATCACTTAAGTCCAGTCCTGGCGCCCACACCCTGCGGCGGCCGGTCAGCACTCGATCGGTTTTCAATCCGCCCAGGCAGGCCT
>JAJAYP010000156.1 GCA_026786185.1 Gemmatimonadaceae bacterium | reverse complement strand
GTGTGGGGGACACACTTCGCTCTCTATGTCTTCATCTGCATCGGTACTGTAGCTGCGAACCTTTTAGCGTTGTACGTCGAGATCGTGCCACTTTGGTTGATGACGGCGGCGACGTGTGCGGCCTTGTTCCGGAGCCGGCGCCGATTGTGCTACCAAATTCTCGGAATGACGATCCTTCTGTCGCTTGCGATATGGGGAGCGATCAAGGATCGCGGTCAGTTCAACGTGATGCTATTCGCGGTGGCTTACTTCGGTGCGTTCGTCGAGACATTCATCGTGCTTCGTGCTCTCGGCCGTGCAGAGCGCGACTCAACACCTGAACACTCGTCGTGATTGCGGTTCGCTGCTCCTGCGACACCCTCAACTCCCCCGATACGTCGAGTACCCGAACGGACTCACCAGTAGCGGCACGTGATAGTGGCCCGCCGACTCGGTGACACGGAACTCCACGCTCACTGACGGATAGAAGCTCTCGCGCCGAGACGCTGCGAAGTACGCGCCGGTGTCGAACCGCAGCCGATAATCGCCGCGCGTAAGCAGTTGACCTGCGGGTATCAGATCGCGAACACGACCATCATCGTCCGTCGTGCCGAAGCCGGCGATCGTGACGCCGCCGTCGGCATTCACGCGCTCCAGTTTCACGGCAACACCGGCCGCCGGTTTGCCGAGCGCGGTATCGAGCACGTGCGTGCTGATGGTGCTCATGATGCGCTCCCCACTTCAGGATCGTGAAACAGCTTGAGCAGCCGCAGCCGCGTGATCTTGCGCTGCTCCTCGGCGGCTACCGGAAGTTCCTCCTCCAGCTCGTTTCGCAACCGCTCTTCCGTCAGCATGGCGATCTCCGCGACTCCCATCTCGGTCGCGCAGATGATGCAGATGTAGCCGAAGCGCGCTTCATACGCTGCGTTCGCCACTTCGAGAACGGCGCGCTCGTCGGCCCCGGCGCCCGCCATGCCGGCCTGCTCGCCCGAGGACCAGGTGCGCGCTCGCTTGTCCTGCGCCGCGGCGCCGCTTGAATCGCCGAGCCGAGGATGATGCTCGAACGCCTCACGCCAGTCGCCGGGGCCCATCAGGCGCCACACGTCATCCGCGGCGGACAGAAGCACGAGAATCGACACGAATGGACGGCGCGCGAGCATACCCTCCACCCAGCGCGTTGCACCGCAGCAGGCGCGCAGCATCTCGTTCGCTGCCTCCGCCGGCAGCCTGTTGAACGTCGCGATGTCGGTCATGCGCCCATCACTCGGCGATCACCCGCCCGAACAGTCGCAGCCGCGCGACGCCGCCGTCGGGGAAGATGTTGAGCCGAACGTGCGTGCAGTTGCGCGGCGTGACTTCATCCGAGAAGCGATGCCGCGCATGGGGCTGGAGCGGCGTATTCGGCACGAGCGGACGCCACTGCTGCGCGGCAGCGTCGAACGACGCGTCGCTGGAGACGACACCCGCGTCGGCGCATTCGAGCATGCAACTGCCCGGCGCGTTGCCCTTGTAGTGATCGGTGTCGATCTCCACCCGATCGATCACCGCGCGACGCGCGAGCCGGACGATCGTCCACTCGTGACCCGGACCACGACGCCGCTTCGTCTCCCATCCGTCGCCCATGTGCGTCGAGCGGCCGGGCAGGATGAGATTCTGTCGGTGACCGTACCACATGTCGCTGCACGCGACGACGTACCCGCCATGCTCCATCGCTGCCAGGTCGTGTCGCTCGCCGGCAACGAGTACGTCGTCCGAGGGCACGACATCGCCATGCACGCGGAGTCGCGCCACGCCGCCATCGGGATGGATGGTGAGACGCACGTGGGTCACGCGCCGCGGTGAACGATCTATGACGAACGGGTTGGCCGTGTCTCCTGCGAGCGTCACCAGCGGAAGCAGCGGCTGCCACGCGACGCCACCGTCCGTCAGGACCGACGTCGCCGGCGTTCCCTCGAGCTCGCAGCCGTCGAGGCTCGCTGATTCCGGAAAGTTGCCGGTGAAGTAGCTCGTGTCGATCACCACGCCGCGCACCGTGCCGGGCGCGCCAAGCCGGATCACCGCCCAGTCCTCGCCCGGCGCGCGGCGACGGCGTGTCTCCCATCCGTCCATCCACTTGCCGCGCTCGGTGTACAGTCCCTCGCGCCACTCCGGCTTCGTCGCCTTGATGAGTCCTTCCTTGGGCGCAAAGAACTCGTCGTTGGCGGCGAGCACGGCACCGCCGAGTCGCTCGGACGCAAGGTCGATGAGATCGGTGAAGTCAGCCATGGGGCACGGAAAGATCTGGCGCGGCGAGCAACTCGCCGCGCGGTGGGGAGAAGACGCCATCGCGATACACGACGTGCCCTCGAAGGTAGGTGGCGCGCACCACGCCGCGAAGCTGGCGCCCGGCGTAGGGCGTGATGGGGTGCCGATGCTGCAGCAGGCGCGGCTCGACGACGAAGCTGGCGCCAGGATTCCACACCACCATGTCGGCATCGCGTCCGGCGGCAATGTGTCCCTTGCGCCGCCCCAGTCCCACGAGCGACGCCGGCCCGACGCACATCCATCGTGCAAGCTCGCCGAGACCGATGCCCCGCCCCGCCGCGGCCGTCCACACGGCCGGCAATCCGAGCTGGAGCGACGCGATACCGCCCCACGC
>JAJAYP010000155.1 GCA_026786185.1 Gemmatimonadaceae bacterium | reverse complement strand
GGGGGCACCTCCCCGTCCCCCGTTAACCGTTACCCGTGATCGTTTACCCGCGACCGGTCACCGGGCACGGGTGAAGGGTTAACGGTGAACCGTGAACCGTGAACCGTGAACGGTGAACGGTGAACGGTGAACGGTGAACGGTGAACGGTGAACGGTGAACGGAGATTGCGAACGGCAGAACGGAACTGATCTGGTGTGCCCTTCGGACTTTCGGTTCACGGTTCACGGTTCACGGTTCACGGTTCACAGTTCACAGTTCACAGTTCACGGTTCACGGTTCACAGGGTTACAAATCTTCCCGCACGAGGACGCCGATGCCGTTCGAGATCATCCGCGATCCGCTCTGGAACAACATCCGCGTCGATCCGGTGGCGATGCGGCTGGTCGACACGGCGGCATTCCAGCGGTTGCGCTACGTGCGGCAGCTTGGGCTCGCCTACCTCGTCTATCCCGGCGCGAGCCACAGCCGGTTCGAGCACGCCCTCGGCGCCTATCACCTCGCCGGCCGCGCCCTCTCGATGCTGGAGGCGCGCGATGGCGTACAGGACACCCTGCGCGCGTCTGCGCCCATCGTGCGATACGCGGCGCTGCTCCATGACATCGGGCACTATCCGTTCTCGCACGCGCTCGAGGAGATCGGCGCCCTGCATCATGAGGAGGTCGCGCGGCCACTCGTCACCACCGGCGCGGTGGCCGATGTCCTGCGCGCCGAGCTGGGGTCCGATGCACCCGAGCGCATCATGGCGCTCGTGCGGGGCACGAGCGAGAGCGCGCTGCAGGGCCTCATCTCCGGATCGCTCGACCTCGACAAGATCGAGTATCTCAAGCGCGACGCCTTCATGTGCGGCGTCAATTACGGCGACATCGACGTCGACCGCCTGTTGAACTCACTCGTGCTGGTGGACGATCCGGACAGCGGACGCCCCACCGTCGGCATCTCGGAGAAGGGCCTGTCCGCCCTCGAATCACTGCTGTTCGCCAAGTACCAGATGTACCGCAACGTCTACTGGCACCATGCGGTGCGCAGTGCGACGGCGATGTACAAGCGCCTCGTCGACGGCGCCCTGCGCGCCGGCTCGCTGAGTGCGGAGACGCTCGCCGCGTTCACCGACGAGGGATTGCTGCACGAGCTCGATGCCCGCGCGCCGACGCCGCTCCTCGCCCGGCTCCGCGAGCGCCGGCTCTACAAGCGCATCTTCGAATGCCCCGCCGCCGAGCTGCCCGCAGGAGCCGGTGAGTGGATCGCGGAGGATCGCGCGCTCGTGGTGGCGGTGGAGGATCAGCTCGCGCGCGAGTTGGGGCTCGCACCCGGCGAGCTCCTGCTCGACTATCCCACGAAGACCCAGATGCTCGGCCTCGACATTCCCGTGCTGCGACGCGACGGCAGCGTGCGTCGGCTCACCGCGGCGGGATGGGAGGGCGCGATCAACCTGCCGAAGTTGTCAGAAGAGCTGTACGGGAGCGCGCGCTGGCTGCGCGTTTTCGCGTGCGGCCGACTCACGATCGCGCGCGACGTGGTGCGTCGCTTGGCCGAGCTCACGCGGTCCGACGTCCGCAGCAAACTGGCGAGCGGACGACTGATTTCCTGACGACGAGCGCCCCACGGCGACTCGGCGCATGCGCGACTATTCCGTCGCCGCCTTCTCCCGGCCGTGCGCCTCGGCGAGCTTTCGCGCGATGCCACGATAGTACGCGGCATTCTCCGCCTTGCCGTCGGCGTCGAGCGACGACGCCGCGAGCTCGATCGCGTAGAGAATGTTGCCCAGGTAGAGCTGCGCGAGCGCCGCGACCGTCTCCTCAGCCAACCGAGCGCGACTCCGTCGTGAGGTTCGGATCGCCGGACGCTGGTCCGATCTCGAGTACCTGCACGATGATGGCGGTGATGTTGTCGAGCCCACCGCGTCCATTCGCCTCCGAGATCAGCGCCTGAACCTTGCGATCCGGCTCGGCCCGCGACGCGAGGAGCTGGGCGAGCCGGCGATCGTCCACCATGCCCGTCAAGCCATCGCTCGCCACCAGGTAGAGATCGCCCTCCCGCACCTCGCCGCGATACACGTCCGGCTCCACGTCCTGTCCCGCCCCGACGCAGCGCGTGATCACGTTGCTGTACGGGTGGTAGCGCGCCTGCTCCGGCGTCAGGAACCCGGCGTCGCCCTGCTCCTGCACGTACGAATGATCCTTCGTGATCTGGGAGAAGCTCCCGTCGCGCAGCAGGTACACACGCGAATCTCCCACCTGACCGATGAGGTACCGTCCGCCGGACACCACGAGCACCGACGCCGTGGTCCCCATGCCCTGCTTGTCTACCTCCGTGAGCGTGCGGTCGTGAATCGCCCGGTTGGCACGTCGCAAGGCACCGGAGACCAGCTTCACCACGTCGTCGCCGTCGAGGTTCTTCACATCGGCGAGTTCGCGCTGGAGAATCTGCACGGCCATCTCACTGGCAACTTCCCCCGCGGCGTGGCCACCCATGCCGTCCGCCACGATGAAGATCCCCCGTGTGGGAGAGGCGTCCACGGTGAAATTGTCTTCGTTGCCAGAGCGGATCATGCCCACGTCGGTACGCGCGGCGTGTATGAGCTTCACGTGCGCACCTGCATCATCCAGAACGCTCCCGCGGCGATCACGACCGCCACGACGATCCAGGTGAGCACGGACACGCGCCCTCCACTGGGAGAGAGCGGACCAGGTGCTGCGGTCGCCGGCGCGGCCGCTGGCCGGCGAGGGCGCTCCACGGAGGCGATGGCGCGCGTGCCTTTCACGTCGGCGCTGTCGACGACAGCGGCACCCGCGGCGGTGAACCGCATCTTCATGCCGCCGAACCGCACGTCGGGCGTGCCGTCCAGCCGCCGCTCCGAGCTGATGCGCGTGCCCGCCACGTAGGTGCCGTTGGTGGACCCCATGTCGATCACGTACCAGCCGTCGTCGCGTCGCTGCATCTTCGCATGTGTCTCGCTCACGCTCTCGTCGTTGAGGCGTACGTCGTTGTGGCCACCGCGTCCGATGTGGACGAGCACACTGCGCAACGAGAACTTCGTTCCCTTGGTGGGACCCTCGTTCAGCAACTCGAGCGACGCGAGCGTGGGGCGCGGATCCTCGTAGGCACGCTGCGCGAGTGGCGTCGGCGCCGACATCATCGCAAGGCGGGCCGCATCCGGCTCTCGGTCTGCCGAGGCGCGCGGCACAGGCGGGCTCGCCGCGTGCGACACAGCGGGCGTGGGCCCGGCGGCGAGCACGTCCGCATAGAACCGGAACTCCTCGCTCCCCACCCGCACGACGTCCGAGCGCGCAAGTCGATGCGAACCCCGCACGCGCTCCCCATTGACGAATACACCATTCGCGCTCAAATCGCGCACGACATATCCCCGGTCGTCGCGCCCGATCTCCGCGTGACGGCGAGACACCTCGTGCTGTGCGACGACGACGTCACAGGACGCGTCGCGTCCGAACACGAGACCAGTCGCCGCAATCGTGTACTCCTTGCCATCCACGAGCGACACGAGGCGCCCCCCCGACGCCGCCGTGGGCCGCGCGGCGCCGGCGCGCCTGGCGCCGGCGAGCGTCGCGATGTCCTGCGCACTGACGAACTGGGTGGCGCCACCCTTCGCATCGTCGGCGAACCGCATCTCCAGCCCGCCGATCTCCACCTTGTCGCCGTGCATCAGCGGCGTCGGCTCCGCTCCCAGGGTGACACCATTCACCTTGACCGAGGCGGTGGCCGCAGCACGCCGAATCGTCATCGGCCCCGCGCCCGAGCGATCGATGATCGCCTGGATACCCAGCTCCGGATCAGCGGGAAGCGGGATATCCGCATCCCCGCCCGCGCCTACGCGTGTCGTGCCCGCCTGAAGCGGAAACTGCTGATCGTTGAACTGCAGAACGGGCATGGCGGGGCGAAACGCGGACGAACAACGACAGGGGACGGCACGGACGTGCGTGCGCCAAAAGCTCCTGGGACCCGAAGGGCGGAAACTACCCCTCGCCCGGAACGCTGGCAAGCGCGACGGCGAGCGCGGCGTCGCGCTCCCCCTCCCCCGCCTGAAGGCGATAGAGTCGCTCGTAAAGCCCATGACCCCCACGCAGTTGCGCGTGCGTCCCGCGTTCACGGACCTCGCCATGATGCAGGACGAGAATCTGCGACGCCGAGACGATCGTGCTCAGTCGGTGCGCGATGGCGATCGTGGTTCGGCCACACACGAGCGCCGCGAGCCCGCGCTGGATTTCCGCCTCCGCCTCACTGTCGACGGCACTCGTGGCCTCGTCCAGCACGAGCACCGCGGGGTCTGCGGCAAGTGCGCGCGCGAACGAGAGGAGCTGTCGCTCTCCCACGCTCACGGAGGTGCCGCGCTCACCCAGAACCTGGTCCAGCCGCGCCGGAAGTCGCTCAATGACGCGGTCCGCGCCAACGCGCGCCGCTGCAGCCATCACTTCCGCGTCGCCGATCGGTGCGTCGAGCCGGATATTGGCGCGTACGTCGGCAGCGAACAGGAAAATGTCCTGCTGGACATACCCGATCAACTGCCGCCACGCATGCACCGGCAGGACGCGAACGTCCACGCCATTCACGGTGATGCGGCCACGCTGCGGCTCGTAGAACCGCAGCAGCAGATTCACGATCGTCGTCTTGCCGGCCCCGGTATGCCCCACGAGCGCCAGCGTCTCACCCGGCCTCGCCTCGAAGCTCACGCCACGAAGCACCCAGTCGGGCTCCAGGGCGTCGGCGGCCCCATAATGGAACCAGACGTCCTCGAATCCGATCGTCACCGGTCCATCGAGCGCCGCCTGCGGCTCGCCCTCGATCGTCGCGGGCGTATCCACGGCGGGCGCGGTGTCGAGCAACAGGAAGATGCGTTCCGACGCGGCCATCGCCTGCTGCAGCGTGTTGAACTTGTCGGCCAGATCCTGCAGCGGCTGGTAGAATCGCCGCAGAAACTGGAGAAAGGCAGCCACGACCCCGACAGTCAGTGCGTTCGAGCCCAGCCGATGCGCGCCGGCGACGAGCAGGACCGCGAGCGCGACCGACGTGAGAAACTCGATGGCCGAGAAATACAGCGCGTAGATCGTGATGGAGCGGAGATTTGCATCGAGATGTCCCCGGTTGAGCGCCGCGAATCGGCGGCCCTCTCCCGCTTCGCGACCAAACAGCTGCACGATCCGGATGCCGGTGATGCGCTCCTGCAGGTACGCATTGATTCGTGCGAGCCGCGTCCGAATCTCACGATAGGCGACGCGGACGCGCGCCTGGAACACGTGGGAGGTGAGATAGACGAGGGGAATGACGGCGAACGCCGCGAGCGCGAGGCGCCAATCCGTTGCGATCATCAGGCCGGCGATCGCGAGCAGAGTGAACACGTCGCCGAGCCCGGCCACCACACCCGCCGTGAACAGCTCGTTGAGCGATTCGACGTCGCTCGTGACTCGCGTCACGAGTCGGCCCACTGGCGTGCGATCGTAGAAGGCGATCGAGAGTCGCTGCACGTGGGCGAACAGCTCCTGACGCAGATCGTGCATGACGCGCTGGCCGAGCAGCGCGGTGAGCATCGTCTCTCCGTACGAACAGACGAACCCGACGACCAGTGAGCCGGCATACAGCATCGCCGCCTGCGCCGCCATCTGTCCGTCGCGGAGCGGAATGGCGACATCGATCACCCGCGCCGTGAGCAGCGGTCCGACGAGCTGCAGCAATCCCTCGATCATCAGGAGCGCCAGCGCGCCCGCGGCGAGCAGCGTGTAGGGTCGCACGTAGGCCAGCAGTCGCCGCACGAGACGCCGGTCGTAGCGCTTCGTGGTCGCGTCCTCGTCGGCACCGAGCGGGGAAAGTGCGGCGGTCATGCACCGGAATCCTAACGTGCGGTAGCGGATTCATCGTCTACCCGCCTCCGGCGGTCACATCTGGTACGCCCGTTGCGTTAGGGCGAGCGTCGTCTACTTCCATCTTTGGAGGCAGTACTTATGAGCATCATTGCTTGGGTAGTGCTCGGCCTGATCGCAGGCGCGATCGCCAAGGCACTCATGCCGGGGAAGGATCCGGGTGGCATCATCGTCACCATGATCATCGGCGTCGTCGGCGCGTTTCTCGGTGGCTTTCTCGGCAATGCCGTTACCGGCTCGGGCCTGAATGGTTTCTCGTTGTGGAGCATCGTGCTCGCCGTCGTCGGCGCCATGCTGCTCCTCTGGATCTATCGGCTCACCACGCGCAACCGCAGCACGCTGTAACGGTCGAGTCCGCAGTACGGTCGAGCCCGGCCGGTGCGGTGTTTATTCGGGGGACCTTCCGCTAGATTCCTCGCTGCATGAAGGACAAGCTCATCGTCCGCGGCGCGCGGCAGCATAATCTGAA
The DNA here is from genome assembly GCA_026786185.1 of Gemmatimonadaceae bacterium. Taxonomy (GTDB): domain Bacteria; phylum Gemmatimonadota; class Gemmatimonadetes; order Gemmatimonadales; family Gemmatimonadaceae; genus AG11. Next base: position 6,440 of record JAJAYP010000155.1, on the reverse strand, counting down.
GGGATTCGACGTCGAGATCCCGCGACGGTCCTACACCGTCATTACGGGACCGTCGGGCTCGGGGAAGTCGTCGCTCGCATTCGACACCATTTATGCCGAGGGGCAGAGACGGTACGTCGAGTCGCTTAGCGCGTACGCGCGTCAGTTCCTCGAGCGCATGGAGAAGCCGGACGTCGACCTGATCGACGGACTGTCTCCCGCCGTCGCGATCGAGCAGAAGAATCCCACCAAGACCTCGCGCTCCACCGTCGGCACGGCCACCGAGATCTACGATTACCTTCGGCTGCTGTGGGCGCGCATCGGTCACACGATCTGCCCGGTGTGCGGTCGCGCGCTGAAGCCGGATACGGTGCAATCGGTCACTGACGTGGTGCTCGCGCTTCCCGCCGGCCGACGCTTCCACGTCGCGGCGCCCGTGCCGCGCTCCATCGCGGTCACGCACGACGTGATCGTGGAGAATCTTCGTGCGCAAGGCTTCGTGCGGGTCAGTCTCGACGGCGTCATCCGGCATCTCGACGAGCTCGCGGCCGATCACGGCGATGTGACGCGGGCGGACGAGCTGCTCGTCGTCGTCGACCGACTGATGGTCGATGAGGACGCGCGCAGCCGGCTCGCCGACGCCGTCTCGACGGCATTTCGCGAGGGAGACGGTGACGCCGTCGTGTTGTTCACCGAGCCGGTGGAGTCGCCGTTCGACGGCCGGCCCGTGACGCGTCTCCGCTTCACAGAGCGATTCGAGTGCCCCAACGACGGCACCACGATGCCGGCGCCGACGCCGCAACTCTTCTCGTTCAACTCGCCACGCGGTGCCTGCGCGCAATGCAACGGCTTCGGCGCGGTGCTCGAGTACGATGAGTCGCTCGTCATCCCGTACCCCGATCGTTCGCTCCGCGCCGGCGCAATCGACCCGTGGACGAAGCCCCGTTACGAGACCAAGCGGCGGGCGCTCGCGGAGTTCGCGAAGAAGGAAGCGATCAGTCTCGACGCGTCCTGGCACACGCTTCCCACCTCCACGCGCGATCGTCTGCTCAACGCGACCGGACGGGGTTACACGGGCATCTTTCCCTTCCTGCGCAGCCTCGAGGAGAAGAAGTACAAACAGTACATCCGCATCTTCCTGCGTCAGTATCAGACGGCACAGGAGTGCCCGACCTGCCACGGCACGAAGCTCACGCCCGACGCGTTGCAGGTGCGCATCGGCGGCCGGAACATCGCCGACGTGAGCGACCTGCCCGTCGGTCAGCTGATCGACTGGCTCGGCGCGCTGCAGCTGTCGCCAATGGAACAGCAGATCGCGGCGCACATCCTGAAGGAAGCGAGGGACCGTGTGCAGTTTCTCTGCGACGTGGGGCTCAACTATCTCTCCCTGAATCGCTCCTCGCGCACATTGTCCGGCGGCGAAGCGCAGCGCATCGGGCTCGCGAATTCGCTCGGCTCGCGGCTGGTCGATACGCTGTACGTGCTCGACGAACCGTCCATCGGCCTGCACTCGCGCGACATGGACCGTCTGCTCCGCCTGCTCCTCCGCCTGCGCGACGGCGGGAACACGGTGCTCGTCGTCGAACACGATCTCGATGCGATCCGGGCCGCGGATTACATGGTGGAGCTGGGGCCGCAGAGCGGGGAGAAGGGCGGGGAGCTCGTGTTCGCCGGCCCGATGTCGCGCGTCAGCGAGAGTCCGCTCACCGGCCAGTACCTGACCGGCGAGCGCGTGATTCCGGTGCCGTCGACGCGGCGGCGGGTCGGACCGCAATGGCTGACGCTCACGGGCGCGCGCGAGCACAACCTGAAGGGAGTGGACGTGCGCATTCCGCTCGGCGCCGTGACGGCGGTGACGGGCGTGTCAGGGAGCGGGAAAAGCACGCTCATTCACGACGTGCTGATGCGCGCACTCGAGACGAAGCTCACCGGAGAGCACTCCGCGAAGCAGCATCTCGGTGAGCGCGTGGGACAGTACGATGCGATCACCGGGTACGAAGCGCTGGATGACGTCGTGCTCGTGGATCAGAGCCCGATCGGAAAGTCGCCGCGCTCCAATCCGGTCACGTACGTGAAGGCGTTCGACGAGATCCGTCGAATCTTCGCCGCGCTGCCGACAGCCCGGCAGCGCGGCTATACGGCCGGCACCTTCAGCTTCAACGTGGCGGGAGGGCGCTGCGACACCTGCGAGGGTGCGGGGTATCTCGAGATCGAGATGGTGTTCATGGCCGATGTCTTCGTGCCATGTGACGACTGCGCGGGCCGGCGCTTCAAGGCCGAGGTGCTCGAGGTGAAGTACTTCGGCAAGAGCATCACGGACGTGCTGCAGCTCTCGGTCGACGAAGCGCTGCGCTTCTTTCCCTACGAGGAGAAGCTGGGTCAGGCGCTCTGGCAACTGCAGCAGGTGGGCCTGGGCTATCTGCGGCTGGGTCAGCCCGCCACGACGCTGTCGGGCGGCGAGGCGCAGCGACTGAAGGTGGCGCGCGAGTTGACGTTCGGCGCGAAGAAGGCGGGACGGAAGTTGTACATCATGGATGAGCCGACCACGGGGCTGCATCTCGAAGACATTCGCAAGCTCGCGTCGGTCTTCGACCGCCTGGTGGACGCAGGGCACACGCTCGTGCTGATCGAGCACAATCTCGATGTCGTGAAGCTCGCCGACTGGGTGATCGATCTCGGACCCGAGGCGGGCGCGGGCGGCGGTGAGGTCATTGCCATGGGGCGTCCCGAGGATGTGGCCGGCGTCAGCGGTTCGCACACTGGCGAATGGCTGCGCACGGTGCTGCCTGACTGGGACACGCCGCCTGGCGTACGAAGGGCCAGGAACGCTGGTACGCCGACCGCCGCCAAGACGACTGGGCGCAAGCGCGCGAAGGCGTCGTGATCGTGCGACGACACTCCATCGCACCGCGGGCGCCCCGTCATCCCGTTGACTTCACTTCGTGCGGGGGTAAATTTCCGAGGCTGACCTTTCCATTCCCCAGTAGCTCAGTTGGTCAGAGCATCCGACTGTTAATCGGAGGGTCGTAGGTTCAAGTCCTACCTGGGGAGCTTTCTAGGTGCCGTATCCACAAGGGGATACGGCACTTTGTGCATCAGGAGCAGGAATTGCCGGTAGCAGAGTTGATGGCGCTTTATGCCCCTCCGCCGCCGGTCGGCGGATGAAGCGGGGTAGCTCAGTGGCAGAGTAGCGGACTGTTAATCCGCGTGTCGTGGGTTCGACCCCCACCCCCGTCGTAGCACGAAAAGAAGGGCGCCCTAGCATCGGGATCGGGGCGCCCTTCTCTCAATCGTGGCACTACGGGCCGGCTAGGTGCCGCCAGTCCGGTGCGGGCGCATCGTTCGACGCTGGCGCACGGTGCCGACGACAATGAGGGCGAGGCTGAGATAATACAGCCCCGTCGTCGCCGCGTGCACCTCTTACGGGGCGCCCGCTTGGCGCACGACCGCGCTCGACGCCATGCCGAGCGCCAAGAAAAAAATGCCCACGCGTACAAGTCCCGTCTGGTGCCATGCGGGAATGAGCATAAGAATTCCGGCGAGCAGCAACAGCCAATTAGCGGAGGATGGCGACATGATGTTTACCGGATGACGGTGACATGATTGAACCACCCAAAGAAGGGCGCCCTAGCATCGGCGCCCTTCTCTCATTCGTGGCGCCTAGCGCCTACTAAGTGCCCCTACGGCGGCGTAGGTGACTGCGCACCGCCAGCGCCAGCGTGCCCGCTGACCGCGCGTGATCGCCGGACGAGCATGAACACGCCCCACAACACCAGCGCCACGATCCACGCTATTGCCGAGACCCCGGGCCGCAGCGCCAGGACGCTGATTAGCTGGCCGGTGAATAGGAGCGAAGCGGCCACGATTACAGCAAACCGCCACATGCGACCCGCAGGCGTCGTCGCGGCGCGCAGTACGGCAGTCGCAATCGCGCACACGACCAGCAGTGCAAGCACCGCAACGGCGAGCGTCATGAGAGGTACGCCCTGCAATTCAGGGCTCTGTATTTGTTGCCCGCTTGTCTCATGCTGTAGAGCGCGTTACGCATCGCCGTAACCGGCCGACCAATCAACCAAGTGCGGCCCGTCATCCAAGCCTCGCCATAATCCCAATCGGCGTACCAATAGTTGTCCCATTCCTCCCAAAAGGTGTACCGCGCGTCGAGGCACTGCATGAGGCATTCGGTGTACTCCAGCGAGCATCCCAAGAAAATCTGTACGCCAGCGGCCGGCTCTCCGGCAGCGAAGGAGAGAGGGACCGACAGCGCACCGCTTTCCATCGCGTCGAAATCGGTCCTAAGCGCGTTCGCCTCAGCTTGCAGGGGCGGTCTTTCGTCCACGCCAGAGGCAGGCGGCGCGTCAGACGGGGGAGGCGCCTCACAGCCCGCCGGATCGTCGCAAATTATCATGGACGACTTTGCGGTAGGGCTGAGCGGTGCCGAGGTAGGTGAGTCGGCGCAGCCGGCGAGCAGGGCGAACACCAGGACGAGCGGGGCGATCAGGTAGTGCCTTGTGCGGTGCATGTTGTCCCACAAGGACCATGCGGTGAGCACATGCGGCCGTAAGTCGTCATCGGCAGATCGGCGGCGCCTCAAGGTGCGAGTCGAACCCAAGCTTCGCCAGTGAGCGTGACCCGATGTTGCAGATAGGACGACGAGGGCCGAGGCCGAGAAACCATGCTCGGGAGGAGAGGGAAGGCTTAGCGATACACCCCTACACCCTATATCGGCTGCAAACAAATCGTGTCATTGGGTCGGAGTCGGAAGTTCGCACGCTCGTTCCCGGGCCAAGCTCCGTCGAATTTAGAGCATTCGATTATGAACGAATCTGATGAGTTGGATACAAATGCTTCGCGGCGCTCGTACCGATTGCCGCTATCACGTACAGCGAGTATACCCCAACCCCCTATCGAGTAGAGGTAGCAGAATCAGTAGCACTTTGGGCAGATTCACCCGGTATTCTGCGGACTTCAGCGGACTGTGCTCGCCCCTGTTTCGGTTTTTCTCCGGGGGAGGGGGATCGCTGTTAATCGGAGGGTCGTAGGTTCAAGTGCTACCTGGGGAGCCATTCTTCCTCCACCACCAACCGAAGGTGGGGGAGCAGTGAACAGAAGCCCCGCGAGTTGCCTCGCGGGGCTTCGCCTTGAAAGCGCCAGTGTTCGCGGGGTTCTGCGCAAGGGTGGCGTTCGCGGAGTGATCGCGGAGCGCGTCGCTGAGAACGCGGGCGCGCGCAACGATCGGCCTGATCGAGGGCGAAGGTGCTCTCTGAAGGGTCGTTCGGGTCGAGCGCGGTAGAGAGCGGTTAACAGGTCCGGGCCATCGAGAGGGGGCGGTTAACAGGATCACCCGCGCGTCGACTCCCACCGGCGCGTGAGGTCATTGAAGATGCGGTGGGAGTATCCACGCCGCCCTTCCGTGGCGCACGCACGGCCTAAAGCTCGTGGATCAAGAGGTTCTCCCGACCGACCGCATCGGTGGCGACCTTCACGAGGTGCTCGTGGTGCGTGAAGAACAGCACCTGGGATCGCCGCGCGAGGTCCGCCAGCACCCGGAAGCCGGCGGCGGCGAGGTACGCCGAGGAGAACGACGCGCCCCGGACGCGCACCCGCACGTTCGGCGAGGCCGGAGTCCTCACCTCCAACAAGGGCCTGGTCGTTCGCGTCGGCGACGCCGAGTTCCAAGTCACCATCGTGAGGAGCCGCTGATGAAGACGGCGGTGATCCTCGGGCCCAACGTCGAGCCGCACGACGACCCGACGCGCGTGATCGGCCGGCGCACGACCTACCACGGCGACGAGCACGCGTATCTGCGCGGCTACGACGTCGTCATCGTCGCGGTGCTCAAGGGCGCGCTGCGCGTCGAGGAGCGCGGCCATCTGACGAGCGAGGGAGAGGTTCGCGCCGGCGGCGGCGTGGATCCCGACGACCGCATCGAGGTCGCGCCGTTTCTTCCGAAGGAGGGGCGTCTTTCGTTCGTGACAAGCGATCCGCGGGCGATCGACGTGGAACGCTTCCGCCATCTGGCCCGGGGTGGCACCCACTGATGACCAAGGAGAAGACGCATCTCCAAGAAGAAGACCGCGAAGGGGAAGGAGCTGACGCCCGCGACGGCGATGGCTCCGACCAAGGCCGCGCCAACCACGCCGGTCGCGCCGTCAACGCCCGACGCGCGCCTGCGCGCCCAGAATGGGTTCACGTTTTGGGGCCTCGGCAAGCCGCCGCGCCGGCCCGGCGATCCGCTGGTCGCGCTCGACCGCGCGTGCGAGGGCTACCACGGCAACGTCGAGGCGCTCGTGAAGGACGGCGTCACCGACGAGAACCGGAGCAAGGTGGTCGCCGCCATCCGCAAGCACGCGCAGGTGATCGAACCTGCGCGAGAAGGTCGCGTGATGGCGCCATCTAAGCCCGGAACCGATGTCGCCGGCTGAGCACGAGCAGCGACGGCTGGTCGAGTGGCTCCGGGC
>JAJAYP010000154.1 GCA_026786185.1 Gemmatimonadaceae bacterium | reverse complement strand
GGTTATTTTTTAAACACCCCCGGGGTTTGCCCCCCCCCTTTTTGCCGGCGGGTCGCGGGGGGGCCGCCCCGTCGGGGGTGTTTTTTGTGGGGGGCGGGGGCCCCCCCGGGGCGGGGGCCCCGCGCCTCGTCTCCGTTCGGTACAGCGCGACGCGGCTACTCGTCGTCGCTGCTGTCCGCCGCCTCGATGTTGATCGAGGCCTCGGCGAGCGCCGTGAGATCGAGGTCCGTCTGCTGCTCCTCGTCGAGCGTCGTCTGGAGGAGCTGCGCGTCGGTGGGCCGGCCGAGCACGCGAGCCCAGGTGCGGCAGGTGCCGTAGCCAGCCATCTCGTAGTGCTCGACGTGCTGCGCGGCGGTGATGAGTCCGGCGTCGAGGACGTCCTTCGCCGGCTTCTCGCTGATCAATTCCTTCCCTTCCTTGATCAGCCCTTCCATCCCGACGCACTTCTTGCCGCGCGGGCTCACGTCGAGTCCCTTGCAGATGCGCTCGAGCCGCTTGACGTGCTGCTGCGTCTGCTTCTCGTGCTTCATGAAGGCGCGCTTGAGCTGCGGATGCGTGGCGGCCTTCGCCATGCGGGGCAGCGCCTTGAGCAGCTGCGTCTCAGCGCTCCAGAGGTCCTTGAGCTCCTCGACGTAGAGGTCCTGCAGGGTTTCCATTTCCATCGTTCGTGCTCCGCGTGGGTGATGTCGCCGTGGCTGCAGTTCATTCTGCGCGGGACCGGACCCGCGTGACGCGGTGAAAAGCAAGCGATGTGCCTCGGCGAATGGCGAGCGCGTGGTTCCCGCTACCAGAAGCGCGCGGTTCCGTGCGACCCATCGATCCGAGTGAACGCGCGATAGATTCGACGCCATGCTCCGACTTTTTCTGCTTCGGCATGGCCAGACCGCGATGAGTCGCGCGAACGTGTTCTGTGGCCGGCGACTCGATCCGGAGCTCACGCCCGAGGGAGTGTCGATGGCGGAGTCGTTCGCCGTGGCATACGGCACGACGCCGTGGCGTGCGATCTACTCCAGTTCGCTGGCTCGTGCGAGGGCGACTGCGGCGCCGCTCGCGCGCGCGGTCGGGCTCGAGGTGGAGCGACGCGATGGCCTCGTCGAGCTCGACTACGGTGACTGGGATGGCATGACTGCCGACGCCGTGTCGCGCGACCACCACGTGGAGTATGAGCGATGGACGGCGGATCCAGCCTGGAATCCGCCGACCGGTGGCGAGACGGCGGTCGCCTTGGCGCAGCGGATGACGCATGTGATCGAGGAGATCGATGCGGCGCACGACGACGGCAACGTGCTGGTGGTCTCGCACAAGGCGTCGATCCGGGTGGCGCTCTGCGCATTGCTCGGTGTGGACGTCGGCCGGTTCCGGTATCGGTTCGGTTGTCCGGTGGGATCGGTGTCGATCGTGGAGTTCGGTGCACATGGTCCGCTCGCCGCGACGATCGCCGATCGGTCGCACCTCGATGCGCGGTTGCGTGCGCTCGAGGGGACCTGAGAACGCGACGTCGAGTGCGCTGCCGCCATGAGAACGTGATGCGCGGCCTAGCTTCGGTTCCCGCGCGCCTTTAGTTTCGCCGTCAGACGACACACTTCATCAGAGGCCAAACATGGCGACCAAACTGGACAAGTCGATCAAGCGCGAGCTGGAGCACGGCGGCAAGGTGTATACGATCACGATTGCGCCGGATGGCGTGAAGGTTGTGGAGAAGGGCAAGCGCAATGGTCCGCACGTGACCTGGTCGTCGATCATCAACGGCGACGCGTCGTTGCGGGAGAACCTGAATATTTCCGTCGACGCGTCACGGTGAGAAGCGGGGGCGGCAGGCGCTACGCGCTGCCTTACGGGCACTGAAAACTGCACGTCAGTCGCGGTAAGCGTGCCGTGCGCAGCACAACCACGCGCCCCGTAAGGCAGCGCGCAGCGCCTGCCGCCCCGTAAGCGAGCGCAGCGAAGCGCCCCCTCAGTTTTCAGTTCGTTCCAGCATTCCTTCCAAACGAGCGCGCACAGTCGGCCATTCTTCGGCGATGACCGAGAAGTAGACGGAATCGCGAGGTGAGCCGTCGGCGTTGATCATGTGCCGTCGCAACGTTCCTTCTTCGGTGGCGCCGATGCGGAGCATCGCGGCGCGGGAGCGGGCGTTCAACGCGTTCGTCTTCAGTTCCACCCGCCGGCACTCCATGCGCTCGAATGCGTGGCGCAGCATCAGGTACTTGGCCTCGGTGTTCACTGCGGAACGCTGCCACCGAGGAGTGATCCAGGTCCACCCGATTTCGGCGCGCGCATGCTCGTGCACGATGTTCGCGAATCGGGTGCTGCCGATGACCTCTCCGCTCGCGCGCGCCTTCGTCACGAAGGGAAGAGCAGTGCCGGCGGCCTGCTCGGCCAGCGCGATCTTCACGTAGCGTTGCATGTCGTCTCGCGTCTCGACACGCGTGGTCGTCAGTGCCCAGAGCGAGGGATCACGACCCACGCGGCACAGGGCGTCCACATGATCGATGGTCATCGGCTCCAGTCGCACTACGCGGCCCTCGAGGATGACGGACGCGATGCTCATGGCTGGTACCGCTCGCTGGGCCGCCGGCTCGAGGGATGCGCCGCCTCCCATGCGCCGAGGTCGCGGGCGAGCTCCGCATCGTTCTCGGCGAGTGCTCGGAGGCGCTTCAGCACCTCGTCCTTGTTCGCTCCGCTGGCCCGCGCGACCACCGGCGCCGTGTCGAAGAGTTGCCGCGCCGGGTCGACGCGGCGTTCGACCTGCAGCATGCCATGCACGACGCCTTCGGTGTCGATTTCCAGCGACACGAACACGATCATCCCGCCAGGCAGCGTGCGTCGAAAGGCCAGATAGTGAGGGCGCATGGCTGCAAAGCTCGCGGGGCTGCACCACCGGCGCAAACCGAGCGACCGCTCGCGCCGCCGCGCGATCGGTGACATTGTGGGCGCGGATCCATGCGTCCCTGTCCCACTCTCGGCTCTCCATGCACGTGAAGAAAGTCCTCGTCATCGACATCGGCGGATCGAACATCAAGCTGTTCGTCACGGGTCGGCCCGGCCGATTGAAGATTCCATCCGGTCCCGCGCTCACCCCGCGCCGTCTCGTGCAGGAGGTGAAGAAGGCCACCGTCGACTGGCGATATGACGTCGTGTCGATCGGATACCCGGGGCCGGTCGTGCGCGGCAAGATCGCCGCCGAGCCGGTGAACCTCGGATCCGGCTGGGTCCGATTCAACTTCGCCCGGTCGCTCGGCCGCCCCGTGCGCCTGATCAACGACGCCGCCATGCAGGCGCTCGGCAGCTATCGCGGGCGGAGCATGCTGTTCCTGGGTCTGGGCACAGGCCTTGGCACGACGCTCGTCCGCGGCGGCGTAGTCGTGCCACTCGAAGCCGCGCACCTGCCCTACCGCAACGGAAAGTCGTACGAGGAGTTCATCGGTGAAGCGGGGATGCTCCGCATGGGCAGGAAGAAATGGGGTGAGCACGTCTTCATCGTGGTCGACCTCATGCTCGCTGCGTTCGTGGCCGACTATGCGGTGCTGGGGGGCGGAAATGTGCGCCTGCTGGAGGAACTGCCGCCCAGGACGCGGCGTGGCAAGAACGCAAACGCATTTCGTGGCGGCGAGCGACTCTGGGTGAACGACATCGTGTGCGTATGAGCGAGGCCGCCGGCAGCGCGGCGAGGCCGGCGACCGGTGGACCGGGCACGGAACCAAGATGGACGTCGAGCGCGAAGAGTGGTGTGGGAACGGCACTCGACTCGCGTAGCCGGATCTGGTTCACGATCTCGCACGGGATCGTCGATGAGGTGTACTACCCGCGCGTCGACCAGGCGAACACACGCGACTTCGGGCTGCTCGTCACGGGCGCAGACGGTTTCTTTTCCGAGGAGAAGCGCGACACCGAGAGCACCGTACACCTGCTGGGTGCGGGCGTGCCCGGCTACCGGCTGATGAATCGCTGCCGTTCCAGGCGGTACGAGATCGAGAAGACGATCATCACCGATCCGGAACGCTCGGTCCTGCTGCAGCGCGTCCGCTTCCGCGCACTCGTGGGTGCGCCGGCCGACTACCGGATGTTCGTGCTGCTGGCACCCCACATCGGCAACCAGGGCTACGGCAACGACGGCTGGGTGGACAGCTACAAGGGGATCCCGATGCTGTTCGCGCGCCGCAGCGATGTGTCGCTGGCGCTCATGTGCGATGTCGGCTGGAACGCCTCGAGCGTGGGCTATGTCGGTGTGAGCGACGGTTGGCGACAGGTCCGCGCGGCAGGATGCCTCACCGACCTGTACACCGAGGCGCGTGACGGCAACATCGCGCTCACCGCGGAAGTGCAGCTCGGCGCGCAGCGGCGCGAGGGCGACGAAGCGGCAGTGTCGGAATTCGTCGTCGCGCTCGCATTTGGCGGCGGTCCAGCTGAAGCAGCGCAGCGCGCCCGCATGACGCTCTCGTCGCAATTCGGCAGGATCGAGGCGTCGTACATCCGGAACTGGGTGCGCTTTCACGAACATACGCACGGGCCCGCGACGTCCGGTCAGTCGGCCACCATGGAAGAATCGCGTCGACGGGCGAGTCGCGACCTGGCGGCGCACGCGCACGCGAGCACGCACGCGAACCGACCCGTGAAGAACGGGAAGGCCGAGCGTCGCAAGCATTCGCCGATCGAGATGCCGGAGAGCGTCGTGGATCTGTATCGCATGAGCGCCGCCGTGCTCGCGATCCACGAGGACAAGAGTGCCAGCGGAGCGGTGATCGCCAGCCTGTCCATCCCGTGGGGCCACAGCAAGGGCGATCACGAGTTGGGCGGCTATCATCTCGTCTGGCCGCGTGATCTCGTGAACAGCGCGGGTGCGCTCATCGCGCTCGGTCACGTCGTGATGGCGCGCCGCACGCTGCGCTATCTGCTGAGTACGCAGGAAGCGGACGGCCGGTGGGCGCAGAACCTCTGGCTCGATGGTACGCCGTACTGGAACGGCGTGCAGATGGACGAGATCGCGTTCCCGATCTTCTTCGCGGAACTGCTGCATCGCGCGGATCAACTCGCGGATCTCGATCCCTGGTCGATGATCAGAAATGCAGCGGGGTTTCTCGTTGCGCACGGACCCGTGACGGGCCAGGATCGCTGGGAGGAGAATGGCGGCTACTCTCCGTTCAGTCTCGCCGTGCAGATCTCGGCACTGCTCATCGCGGCCGACTTCGCGGAGCGGGCGAAGGCCCCTGAGCTGGCGGCGCTGTTCCGCGCCACCGCCGATTCGTGGAACGAATCGATCGAGCGATGGACGTACGTTCGCGATACCCGGCTGGCCCGCGAGTGCAAGGTGGAGGGCTACTACGTGCGCATCGCGCCGCCCGACGTTGACGACGCGCAGCCCGCGAGCGGCGGACGCATCCCGATCAAGAACAGGCCGATGGGAGAGCACGAGGCACCGTACGACGACATCGTGAGCGTCGACGCCCTGGCGCTCGTGCGCTTCGGCCTGCGCGACCCGCATGATCCGCGCATCGTGAACACCGTCAAGGTCATCGACGCCAAGCTGCGGGTGCTCACCGAGACGGGACCGGCGTGGTACCGCTACAATCACGACGGGTATGGGGAAAAGGCGGACGGCCTGCCGTTCGACGTCACCGGCGTCGGCCGACCGTGGCCGCTTCTCGCCGGCGAGCGCGCGCATTACGAGCTCGCCGCGGGCCGGCCCGACGTGGCATTGCAGCTGCTCGGGGTGATGCGCGCGCAGGCGAGCGATGGCGGCATGCTGCCGGAGCAGGTGTGGGACGGCGCCGACCTTCCGAAGCTGGAACTGTTCAACGGCCGCGCGACGGGCGGCGCGATGCCGCTGGTATGGGCCCATGCGGAGTACGCCAAACTCGTGCGCTCCCTGCACGACGGTCGGGTGTTCGACATGCCGCAGCAGACGTATGAGCGCTTCGTGCGTACGCGCCGTGTGGCCGAACTGGCGGTGTGGGCTCCGCACAATCGGTGGCGTACCCTGCGCGCCGGCGCGGGACTACGCGTCCAGACCACGGCGCGAGCGACCGTCACGTGGGCGGTCGCCGGCGAGACAGCGCAGCAGGAGGTGATCACCCGCGACACGACGCTCGCGCAGGTGTGGATCGCCGATATTCCCACTGCGACGCTCGCACCCGGCGCGGTCATCCGATTTGCGGTACGCGCGGCCGACGGCTCGAGCGACGGAGTGCACGAGATCACCGTGAAGTGAAGCGGCCGGCGAGCTGCCGCCGCGCGCTACGCCGTGCCGTCCATCGGTGGCAACAGCGCGGCGATCTTGGCGGCGCGCTCGCTGTGCCGGCCTCCGAGCAGCTCGAATTTCGCGGCCGTGGCGCGATCGCCAGCGTCACGGTTCTGCGCCGCCATCACGGCGCAGTACTCGCTCACTTCGGTCTCGTCCTGCACGTCCTGATCAGTGAAGCCGAATGGCTGATCGTACAGCAGCAGCGCCGCGATGGCATGGGACGAGAAGGGGAGCTTGCCGAACTCCTCACGGAGATGGGCAAGCCCGTCCTTCTGATGCAGCACGCCATTCCACTCGGCGTCGGACAGGGCGGGCGGCAGGGGCATCAGAACGTCAGCTTCTGTCCGGGCGTCATCATGTTCACGCGGCGGTCGCCGGCGAATCGCAGGCGCACCTCGGCGGCCCTGGCGAGTCCTTCGAACGTGCCGTAGTGCATCGGTACGATGACCTGCGGGTTGAAGTACTTCCGGATCGCCATCTGTGCGACGCGCGCGTCCATGGTGTAGGGTCCGCCGCCGACGCCGAGGAGAATGATGTTGGGGCGATAGAGCTCCTGCACCAGTTCCATGTCGCCGAACAGCCAGGTGTCGCCCGTGTGGTAGAGCGTCCGGCGGTCGGAGAATTCCAGCACGAAGCCGAGCGGACGTCCGCCGGGGTCGCTCGAGTGCATGGCCGGCACGAGATGGATCGTGACGTCGCCGACGCGCATCGATCCGCCGACGTTGCCGCCCATCGCCTGGTTGGCGGGGACGCCCTGCGCGTTCACCCACTCGTATGCCGAGATCACCTTGGCGTTGCTGAGCTGCGAGATGGCCTTCGCATCGAGGGCATGATCGTCGTGGGAGTGCGTGACGAGGATCGCATCCGGCTTGTAGCGAGACAGCCGCTTGAGGGAGTCGGGGGTGGACGGGTTGGCCGAGAGGAACGGGTCGATGAGGATCTTCGTACCGCCTGGTGAGGTGATCTCGAACGCGGCGTGGCCCAGCCACTGCACGCCGATGGGTGCGCGATTGGCCGAGCTGCGCCCGAACTGGGCGGACGCAGGTGAAACGGCAAGCACGGAAAGCATGGCGACGAGCGCGATGCCAGGCAGATATGAATTCGGTGTCGATGGGCGGATGCTCATGCGATGCTCCAGAGAGTACGGTGGGACTGAGCGGACCAGCACGCAAATCGCTTCGCAAGATTCCTGCTCGCGAGGGCGGTCATGCGCGCGATTGCAGACCGGTGAGCAATGAGGGGATGAAGCCACCGAATGCCCCGTTGCTCATCACGAGCAGCACATCGCCGGCGCGTGCACCGGCGAGGACCCGTTTCACGAGCACGTCCACGTCGGGCGACGCATCGGCCACGATGCCCTGGTCGTTCAACGACTGCACGACCGCGGCGATGTCGAGCTGCTCGCTGATCGGCACCTTGTCGTGGGGCTCCGGAACGCGGATCGTGGCGAGTGCCGCGCCTTCGAACGCGTGGGTGTATTCGGTCTGGTGGATGTTGCGGCGGCTCGTGTTGGAGCGCGGCTCGAAGATGGCCCACAGACGGCGATCGGGGTAGCGCAGGCGAATCGCCGTGATCGTCTCGCGCACGGCGGTCGGGTGGTGCGCGAAGTCGTCGATCACCAGCACACCGGCCGGCTCGCCGCGGATCTCCTGGCGTCGCTTCACGCCAGTGAACGATGCGAACCCCTCGCGGATCTGGTCGGCGCTGAGACCGAGCTGGCGGGCGATGGCATACACTCCCATTGCGTTCTCCACGTTGTGGTGCCCCGACATGGGCAGCAGGAACTCGCCAGCCACACCACGCGGTTCCACGATCGTGAAGCGGGCGCCTTCAGGCCCGAAGCGAAGGTTCTGCGTGGTATAGTCGGCCGTTCCGTGCGCGGCGTACGTGGCGACGTATGCCTTCGACGAACGTCGGGCGATCGCCACGGCATTGGGATACGACGCGGCCACGGCGAGGAAGCCGTCCGCGGGCAGGCTCGCGGCGAACTTGTCGTAGGCCGACTCGTAATGCGCCATGTCGCGATAGATGTCTGCGTGATCGAACTCCACGCTCGTCAGCATCGCCGTGCGGGCGCGGTAGTGCAGGAACTTGGGTCCCTTGTCGAAGTACGCCGTGTCGTACTCGTCACCTTCCACCACGACGTACTTCCCGTTGCCGTTGCGAAAGTTTCCCGCGTAGTTGAGCGTGACCCCGCCGACGAGGAACGAGGGATCGGTGCCCGCCGACACGAGCACGTGCGCCATGATCGCCGACGTCGTCGTCTTGCCATGCGTGCCGGCGATGACGACGCTGTGCTTGTCGGCGAGGACGAGCGACCCGAATGCCGCGGGAAAGCTCATGTGGGGAATACCGCGCTCGCGGACCGCCGTCGCCTCTGGATTCACGCGCCGAATCACGTTGCCGATGATGACGAGATCCGGCTGCGCAGCGTCGAGATTGGCCGGTGCATACGGCGTCATGACGCCCACGCCCCATGCCGCGAGCATGTCGCTCATCGGCGGATACACCTGTTCGTCGCTGCCCGTCACCTCGTAGCCAGCGGCCTTCAGCATCCCGGCGAACGAACCCATGCCCGTACCCGCCACGCCGACGAGATGGATGCGCGTGATGGAGCCGGGCGTGATGCCGGTGAGGACGTTGCCGTTGTCGTCGGACATGATGAGCGAGGTCACGGTGCGGGAGAGGCGGACTGGGGTCGGCCGGCCTGAAGTTAATCCACCCGCTCGACGCTCGGTGTCTCTGGCCGGCGTGGTGCAGGGGAAACAGTGTCGTGCGTGCCGAGCGGCCAAGGGGCACGCGTGGCGGGCAAGCATACCGTGACGAAAGGTGGAGGGCCCACTGGTTCGAATTATGCGGGCCTCGCCACAACCTCCCAATCGACGTATATCCCGCCAATGACAAAGACCACCTCACGTGCACGCATCGACGTCGGCATGCCGGCGCCGGACTTCGCGCTGGCCGAGGCCAGCGGACGGAGCATCACGCTCAGCGACCTGCGGGGCCAGCCGGTCATTCTCGCCTTCTATCCACCCGACTGGGATCCGTCGCGCGCCGATCAATTGGCGCATTTCAACTGGCTCGTGCAGCAGGTGCCAGGGGTGAACGCCGAGTTGCTCGGCATTTCCATGGATGGCATGTGGTGCCAGCTCGCCTTCGCCGGCGACTCGGTTCGCGTGCCGTTGCTCGCCGATCTCGATCCGAATGGCGCCGTTGCCGAACGGTTCGGCGTGCAGGGCGAGCAGGCGCTCTTCGTCGTGAACGCCGAGGGCGTGGTCGCCTGGCGACATGCGGGTCCGGCCGGCATGGCGCCGAATGCTGACGAACTGTTGCTGGCGCTGGAAGCATTGGCGACGCCGACTCCCGAAGCGCAGGCCGCTCGATTCGCGCCGCGCGACGAACAGTTCGTTCCCGTCGCGCCGTGCGTGCCGGTGCGCGAGGAGACCGAGCTCGCGTCGGCCCTGCTACCCAGCCGCCGCGAGTTCGTCACCACGGCGCTCGCAGCCGCGCTCGCGCTCACCGTCATGCCGCTCGCTGCCAAGGCCGAACCCATCGCGGCGCGGCTGGCCGAGCCGCTGTATCCCGAGGTGGCCTCGGCCAGCGTGACGCTGCGCGTGAACGGACGCCCGGTGACGATGAACATCGAGCCGCGCGTCACCCTGCTCGATGCGCTGCGCGAGTACTCGGGCCTCACTGGCACCAAGAAGGGATGTGACCATGGCCAGTGCGGCGCGTGCACGGTGCACGTCAATGGGCGTCGGCAGCTCTCGTGTCTCTCGTTCGCCGTGATGCATCAGGGTGACGAGATCACCACGGTTGAGGGACTCGCCACCGGCGAGACGCTGCACCCGATGCAAGCGGCGTTCATCAAGCACGACGGCTTCCAGTGCGGGTACTGCACGTCGGGTCAGCTGATGTCGGCCACCGCGTTGCTCGCCGAGCCGTGCGGTCCGTCGGATGCGGACGTGAAGGAATGCATGAGCGGAAATCTCTGCCGGTGCGGCGCCTATCCGGGGATCGTCGCCGCCATCCAGAACGTGCGCGCCACCGCGCGAGGCTGACATGCGACCATTCGAATACTCATCGGCCACGGACATCGGCGACGCGACACGGCTCGCCGCCGAGAGCACGCGTACCCGCTTCATCGCGGGTGGCACCACGCT
>JAJAYP010000153.1 GCA_026786185.1 Gemmatimonadaceae bacterium | reverse complement strand
TGAGCTGCGCGCGCGCGGCTCGTCGTCGTACGCGCCCTTCCGGGAGTTCAGTCGGAGGTTCGATGTCGTCGTCTACGGACATCGTGGATCAGACGAGTCGTCGCTGCGGGACCTCGTGCGCCTCGCGTCACCGTTCGCCCCGCGGACGCTGGCGGCGTGACGATGCCCGCCGAAGCGAACCACACGCACGACTGGTGGGCTCAGCCGAAAGTCGTCCTGCCGATCGTCGGCGCCGTCGCGATCCTGCTCGCCCTGCTCACGCCGCAGGGGTCGGCGGGACGGCTCGGTGATTCACGGTTATCGGCGCATCTCGCCGGCCTGCTCGGGGCACGCGCACTGGCCGAGACGGCCGCACGGCTCGGCTTCGACGTCGCGCGTCGCGACAGCGTGGGTGCGCCAGCGACATCGGCCGCGCGCGGACACACCATCCATGCGGTACTCGCTCCGACCGTGCGACTCACCGGCGCCGAGGCGCATGCATACCTGGAGGCCGTGCGCGAGGGCGACGGTCTGCTGCTCGTCTTCGATGGGCGGAATGCACTCTCCGATTCACTCGGGCTGTGGCGAACCCCCGGCGGCATACTCTATCGTGCGCCCGGCGACAGTGTCGCGTGCCGCCGGCGTGACCTGAGGCCGACGCTCTGGCCGGATGGCAAGGTGCACCTCTACGGCCTGCGCTGGCTGCGCGGCGCGCCCGCCGGACATGTAGTGCTGGCCGCCCTGCAGTCCGACTCTGCCGTCGCTTCCTACGCGGGTGCGGCGGCGGCCGGATTCCCGCTCGGGCGCGGTCGCGTCGTGGTGATCCCGGACCCCGACCTGTTGCGCAACGACGTGCTCCGGCGCTGCGAATGGGGTGCCGATGTACTTGCCGTCGGCATGCTCGAATGGCTGCGCGCCGGTGGCTCGTCGCCTCGTCGCTCGCTCGTGTTCGACGAATACCATCAGGGGTTCGGTCCGCAACCGTCGGTGCTGGGCACCGCCACGCGGTTTCTGGTCGACCATTCCGGGGGCCGCGGCATGCTGACGATGGTGATCGCGGGGCTGGTGTGGCTGGCCGCCGCCGCCCCGCGACCGATTCCACCCCGGGAAACGCGGCTGCTGGAGCGTCGCGATCCCCTCGAGCAGGTGGATGCGCTCGCGCACGCCTACCAGCAGGTGGGCGCGACACGCACGATCGTCGCGCGCCTGCTGCATGGCGTGCGCACACGCGTGCAGCGCGGAAGCGCCACGGCGCGACTGAAACCGGACGACGCATTTCTGGCGGACGCGCTGGCCCGCCGCCCGGACATGCAGGCCGACGTCGCCCTGATCCGTGGGGCGTTGCGCGAGCCGGTCACCGCCCGCGAGCTTCCCGACGTCGGCGGCGCACTGCACCGCCTGGAGCTCTCTCTCACGACAACCGACGCATGACCGACGTTCTCAGCATTCAGCAGGGCGCCGACCTGCTCGAGCGTGTCCGAACCGCAGTGGCGACCCGCGTCGTCGGGCAGGACGCGACGGTTTCGGACACCCTCATCGCCTTCCTCGCGCGCGGCCACGTTCTCATCGAGGGAGTGCCCGGCACGGCGAAGACGCTGCTCGTTCGATCGCTCGCCGCCGCGCTCGGACTGCGATTCGCGCGCATCCAGTTCACGCCCGACCTCATGCCGTCGGACGTCACCGGCGTGAACGTGCTCCGCGACCCGGCTCGCGGGTTCGAGTTCCAGCCGGGACCTGTGTTCACCGACTTGCTGCTCGGCGACGAGATCAACCGCGCGCCGGCCAAGACGCAGTCGGCACTGCTCGAGGCGATGGCGGAACGTCAGGTGACCGTGGATGGCGTGTCGCGACCGCTCGGTGATGCGTTCACCGTGTTCGCCACCCAGAACCCGATCGAGCACGAAGGCACCTATCCGCTGCCCGAGGCGCAGCTCGACCGCTTCCTGGTCAAGACGGTGATGCCCTATCCGTCGCGTGATGCCGAGCTGGAGCTGCTGACTCGCTATGAAAGTGGATTCGACGCGGAGCGCCTGCTCGACAGCGAACTGCCGCCGGTGCTGCAGCCGGAGGACGTCATGCGCCTTCGCCGCATGGTCGATGGCGTTCGCGTCGCGCCCGAGGTCCGCGCGTACGCGGCCGACATCGCGCGTGCGACGCGCGAGGAACGCATGCTCGCGCTGGGCGCATCGCCACGCGCGACGGTGGCGCTGTTCCGCGCGGCGCGCGGCGCGGCGGTGCTCGACGGTCGCGATTTCGCCACGCCGGACGACGTGAAGGCCATCGTGCCCGCCGTGCTTCGGCACCGGATCATCCTCGCGCCCGAGCTGGAAGTGGAAGGTCGCACGCCTGACGACGTGCTCTCCGCGCTGCTGTCGCGGGTGCGCGCGCCGGTATGAGATGGTGAGCGCGGGCCGATCCCTCCGCGCCGCTGTATGCGGGTTCGCGCCGACGCGCCGGCTCGCAGTGTGGATCGCGGGCCTGGCAGCCGTCTGGCTGGTGAGTGCCGGCGCGGCGGGATTCGCGATCGCGACCGCATGCACTGCTGCGCTCGTACTCGCGGTGGTGCTGGACATTGCCCTGCTCCCCGCTGCGCACGACCTCGAGGTTCGTCGATCCCTGCCCACGACCGTGGGTGTCGGTGAGACGATCGATGGCGAGTACGCGGTGCAGTCGCGATGGGGTCGTACGCTGGTGGTGTCGGTGCACGACGTCATCACGTCCACCTTCCTCGCCTCCTCCCGCCCGCCCGCGTCGCTCGCTATATCCCCCCACGGCGTGTCGACGACGGCGCTACGCGCCGAGGGTCGAGCGCGCGGCCTCGCGGTCCTGGGCGACGTGGCGCTGCTGGTGCGCACACCGCTCGCGCTCGTGGCGCGCACGCTCCGCTACTCGCCCGGTGACGAGATCATCGTCGCACCGTCGCTGGCCGGGATCCGTCGCTTTCGATGGCTGGCGGTGCACGAGCGCCTGGCGGCGGCCGGCGTGCGCGATGCCCGACGGCGCGGAGCGGGGCGGAGCTTCGCCCGGCTGCGCGATTACGTCGTCGGCGACGACCCCCGGCACATCGACTGGAAGGCGACCGCGCGCCGTGGCCACCCGATCTCGCGCGAGTTCACGGTGGAGCAATCGCAGACGCTGTACGTGATGGTGGATGCCGGACGCTCGATGACGCAGCTGGCAGGGAGCTTCCCCCGATTCGAATACGCGCTCTCCTCGGCGCTCGTGCTCGCCGATGTCGCTGGACGCGCGGGCGATCGCGTGGGTGCGATGGTCTTCGACGACAAGCTCCGCGTGCTCGTGCCGGCGCAGCGGGGGCTCGATGGCCTGCGGTCCCTGCGCGCGGCACTCGTCACGGTGCAGCCGTCGCTCGTCGAGCCGGACTATGCCGCCGCTTTCCGGGCGCTCGCGCTCCGTCAGCGGAAGCGCGCACTCGTCGTGCTGCTCACCGACGTGATCGATGCCCGTGCAGCGCGCACCATGCTCGCACACCTGTCGCGCGGGGCCTCCCGCCATCTGGCGGTCGTCGTCGCCCTCCGGAACGACGCGCTGCTCGGTGCCGCCGTCGCGTCGCGAGACACTGCGAGTGTGGACGCGCTCTACCGGAATGCGGCCGCCGAAGAACTGCTGGCAGAACGGGCGACGGCCCTGCAGCGCATGCGGGACGCCGGGATCGTGGTCCTCGACGTCGCCCCCGATGCGATGGCAGCGGCCGTGGTGAGCCAGTATCTCGAGCTCAAGGCGCGCGGTGCAATCTGACCGCACCGAGCGCGAGGGACGCGGGTGAAGTAGTCGTGACCGGCGCCGGCGACGGCGCGCGTCCGCCACGCAGGTAGAGCACGAGGAGCACGAGTGTCGTGCCGCTCACGGCGAGCTTGCCTTCCAGCGGCCACCACTCGATCGGCGACACGAGCCCTTCGAGCAGTCCGGCCACGAGCAGGAGCAGCGTGGACGCGCCGATGAGTCGAATCGCGCGGCGAGACTGCTCGGCGAGCGCCTCGCGACGCGTGCGCGCCCCCGGAAGGAGCAGCGCGGCGGCGATGAGGAACCCGGCGCCCGCGGCGACACAGATGGCGAACAGCTCGAGGACGCCATGCGGCGCGACGAATGCCAGCAGCAGCGATCCGATGCCCTTGCTCACATAGAGACCGACGACACTGCCGAGCGAGATGCCGTTCACGACGATCAGTAGCGCCGTGAGCAGTCCGCCGGTCACGCCGCCAGCGAACGCGAGAAAGCTCACCTGGACGTTGTTGGCCACGATGCTGCTGGCCATCACGGGGCGAAACAGCTGCGGGTCGTCGATGTAGCCTTCACCATTGCGCGCACGGCGCACGCCGTCATCCGCACGGCGGAGCATGCCGTCGGGGAGCATTAGCGCGGCCAGCCCGGGCGTGTTGGCGACCGCGACGGCGGCCACGATGGCGGGACCGAACAGCAGCAGGGCGGCGAGCGCGATGGGCGCGGCGGACCGTCGAATCTCGCGCGGCACACTGGAGAACAGGAACGCGAGCGCCGTGCGGAAGGGGACGCCGCGATCACGATACAGCAGATTGTGCGCGCCGGCGACGAGGCGGCCAAGCTGGAACAGTTCGTCGAGGGCATGACCGCCCGCGGCAGTGCGCAGGCGCGCCAGGTCGGCGCTGAGTGCACGGTACTCGCCGACGAACTCACGCACGCCTGCTTCGCCGAGCGCGCGGAGGCCACGCCGTTGTGCCGTCGCGAGCAGGGTGGCGAACCGCTCCCAGCGCGGCGCGTTCGCCGCGATGAGTGCCTGCCGCTCACGGCCTGCGCCGGTCTCCCCTCGCGAGGACACGCCGCGCGCCCGCGCGCGCTGTTCCTGCGCGTGCAGCGCGAGAAGCCGTTCACGGAGCGCGCGTCCGTCGTCCGGGAGCACTTCGCCAAGATGATCGGCAAAGCCACGGGCCAGGGCATCGCGTCGACTCGCATCCAGCGTGTCCCAGCGCGATACCACCTGTCCGAGAATGCGGAACTCCTCTTCGCTCAGCGCGGTCTGGAGCGCGGGCGCGTCAGCCGCTGACGAGTCGGACGAGGAAGCATGCGGAGACGCGGCCAGTCGACCTGCCGTCGTGCGAACCGCCTCGCGCACCACGAGCGTGCCCGCCACGATATCGCCGAGCCGCTGGCCGCGTCGCGTCAGCAGGATGCTGCCCAGTCCGGCGAGGTAGAAGAACACGGGTTGCATGTCGACGATGCGAACGAGGTTTCGCACTGCGGACACGGCGAAGGTCACCGAGAACCCGCCCTCGCGCACGACGCGCAGCCGGTGGATGCGTTTGCCGGGGGTCTGGCCATCCATCAGTCCTTCGAACAGCACGTAATAGCCCCAGAGGATTGCGAACTGCACGAGGATCAGGAACGCCATCGCCCAGCTCGCCGAGAGTCCGTCGGTTGGCCCATCGGAGGGATCGAGGACCGCGACGGCGACGAGCACCACGAGGAGCGTGCCGAAGCAGATCGCGAGATCGGTGAGCGCGGCGAGCACCCGGGATCCGACGCCGGCGATGGAGTAGCTGATGACGACGAGCTCCGGCGTCTCGACGTCGACCGTGTGCTCGTAGGCGCGCGCGGGGGAGGTCATGCCGCAAGCTGGCGTGCGCGACGCGAGGGAACAAGCCACGACGTATCTTCCAGCATCCCGTTCACCCCACCCATGCGCGTGCTCCTGCAACGCGTGTCGCGCGCGGAAGTTCGCGTCGGCGCGCGCACCACCGGCCGAATCGACCGCGGCTATCTCCTGTTTGTCGGCGTCACGCATGACGATGCGGAGGCCGAGCTCTCGTGGATGGCCGACAAGATCGTCGGGCTGCGTCTGTTCGGCGATGCTGATGGCAAGATGAACCTGGCGCTCGACGAGGTCGGCGGGGCACTGCTCGTCGTGTCGCAATTCACGCTCTACGGCGATGCCGCGAAGGGACGCCGGCCCAGCTTCGTCGACTCCGCTCGGCCCGACGTGGCCCTCGTGCTGTACGAGCGATTCCTCGCGCTGCTGCGAGCGCGTGGCGCGACGGTGGAGGCGGGAGAGTTCGGCGCGATGATGGACGTCGAGCTCGTGAACGATGGACCCGTGACCCTGTGGCTGGAACGATGACTGTCCCGCGCGTCATTCTCGCCTCCCAATCGCCGCGCCGGCGCGAGTTGCTGACGCTGGTCGGCATCCCGCATACGGTGCTGCCGGCGGATCTCGACGAGCGCTATCGGCCGGGTGAGCAGCCCGCGCCGCATGCCGAGCGGCTGGCCCGTGAAAAGGCGGCCGTGGTGGCGCGGCGTGAACCGGATGCGCTCGTCATCGGCAGCGATACCATCGTCGTCGTGGATGGCGACGTGCTGGGCAAGCCGAACGACGGCCAGCACGCGATCGAGATGCTCACGCGTCTGTCGGGTCGAACGCACGTCGTGATGACCGCAGTCGCGGTGGAGTGGCGCGGCGAGGTGCGGTCGTGGGTCGAGACGGTGGACGTGACGTTCCATGACCTGAGCCGAGCAGACATCGATGCCTACATCGCGACGGGCGAGCCGATGGACAAGGCTGGCGCGTACGGTATCCAGGGCTTCGGCGCGACGATCGTCGCGCGCGTGGACGGTGACTACTTCGCCGTCATGGGCCTGCCGCTGCAGCGGCTCGTGCGGCTGCTGGAAGAGCTGGGTGTGCGCTACGCGTTCGGCGGGGCGCTCACACTTTCCAGGCCCGAGTAGGTCGTTCGCCAGCGCTCGACCCGATCGAGCACGTCGCGGACGGAGATGCGCGGCATGCGACCGGGTCGATTCTCCATCGACAGGGGGTAGTCCTCGCCCGCGTCGCCGTACGCGTCGATGAGCAGGTCGTGAAACCGTCGGTAGGGCCCTACGCGCCTGGGGTTCGTGTAGCCCATCAGCGCGACCACCGGCCGGTCGAGGGCGACAGTCATGTGCAACGGGCCGGTGTCGGGCGAGAGGACGAGCGCCGCGCCATCGAGAATGCCGACGAGATTACGCAGGCCGGAGCCGAGCGCCGACGATACCGGCACGCGTGCGCGCTCCAGGATGATGCGCTCGGCGCTGAGCTCGCGCGCCGACCGCCCGCCAACGAGCAACGGCTGCAGTCCGAAGTCGCCGTGCAGCGCATCGCACACTTCGGCCCACCGCTCCGGCAGCCAGTCCTTCTCCGGCTTGCTCGTTCCCACGACGATCGGCGCGACGGGACGGTCGAACTGATCGTAGAACGTCCGTTGCCATGCGCGCTCGTGCGGCCACGGACCGAGGTCCCACACCACCGGGTCGTGCGGCACGTGCAGTGCGTCCAGGAATTCGAAGTATTGATCCTGGACATGCTGGCCCTCCCGCGCCGGAATGCGGTCGGTCGTGAAGAGCCAGTTCAGGTCCCGCGCGCGCGTTCGATCGAAGCCGAGCTTCACCGGGGCGCGCGTGAACGACGTCACGATCCCCGCCTTCAGGTAGACCTGGAGCGCGAGCACGACATCGAACTCGCGTTGTGCCAGCTGTCGCCGCACGGCGGGAAAGGCGCGCCAGCCGAGCGCGCGGTCGAACTCCACGATGTCGTCCACCGCCGGATGCCCGCGCACCAGTGATGCCGCGCCCGGCTGCAGCACCCATGTCACGCGCACGTCCGCGGAGTGACGCTTGAGTGCCGTCAACAGCGGCAGCACGTGCACGGCGTCGCCGACCGCGCTCATCATCACGATCCCGATCCGGCGCGGGGGAGACGAAAGCATCACGACAAGGTAGCGCGGTGAAAGTACGGCGGGCAGCGTCGCGTCATTGCACGCGCGCATCGGGTGAATGCGCCGGCATGTACTTGTCCATGCCGTCAGCAGCCCGTATGGCCCCGGAATCGAGCGTGGTCGCGAGCAGCGCGTCGTTGGCCGACAGCGCATCACGCGGTCGCTCGGCATGCCAGAGGTGGTACATGATGCCCCCGAACTTCAGCTTCCGGCGTCGAACTCGCGCATGCATGAGACGCGCGACGAAATCGCTGTCCTCACGGCCCCACCCCACGTAGCGCTCGTCGAATCCGTTCACGACGATGGCGTCGTCGCGCCAGAACCCCATGTTGCAGCTTCGCACGCCCGCCAGCGGATCGGTGGGCGTGGGAACGAAGCGAGACAGGGCGCCGAGCGAGCATGCGTTGAGTCGATTGCCGATCCCCCTCTCCAACACGCCGAATCGGGTCTCGCCATCGGCGAGGGCTCGCCGCGTGCGCGCCTGATCGAGCAGGACGCGCGTGCCCTGTGCGAACTGGTGAGGGCGCGAGAAGGCGAGATGCGAGCGCACGAAGTCCGGGTGGAGAACGCAGTCCCCGTCGATCAGCAGGATGTACGCGCCGCGCGCCGTCGCCAAGGCGCGATTCCGGATCGCCGCCGCGCGGAATCCCTCGTCCGGATGCCAGACATGGTGCAGGGCGACATCTCCTTGACCGAATAGCGGCACGAAGCGCTCGACGACGTCCGCGGTCGCGGCGCCGGAACCGTCGTCGGCGAGGAGCACCTCGCCGGGCAGGATCGACTGGGCCAGCACGCTCGCCAGCACGAGGTCGAGGGCATCCGGCCGTTCGTACGTCGTGATGATGAGCGAAGGCCGCGTCGAGTCGCCGGTCACGCGCGAGGAGTCACGAGTAGGGTGACGCGCCATGGGGCGCACCGAGCTCCGCCACCTCCCGCTCGTCGAACACGGCGCCGCGCTCGGTGCGCCACTTCCGCGCCGACTGGAGGAGCCGCGTGGCGTTGCCGACGCGCACGCTCGCGGCGTGTGCGTCGCCGAACCGCACACGGTCCACGTCGAGCACCCACGCGACGAGTCCTCCCTCGCCGTCGGCGAGCAGCACGTTCTTCACGTTCAGGTCGTGATGCCGTGCACCAGCGGCGTTCAGCGACCGGACGAGCGCGCGGGTGGCCCGCCACGCCTCGGCGCGTACCGCGGGCACTTCGCCCGGTAGCAGGTACGTTGCGAGGTCGCGTGATCCCATGACCTCCAGCGTCATCACGTCGGCGCGTCGGAGAATGCCATACACCCGCTCGACCCCGTACATCGACACGGTGGGCGTGCGCACACCCATCGCCGCGAGGCGCAATGACGCGTCCAGCTCGTGCGGCGCGCGCGTCGGCGGCAGAAAGACGTCCTTCGTGAGCGGCGCGAGCAGGCCACCATGACGGTTGTGTCGCACCACCACACGTGCGCCGGTCACTGGCAGCGCGATCGCGTACGCCACGCCTCGTCCGGGCAGGGGCCGCGCGGCGAGGTCGCGCGCCGCGGCTTCGTACAGCGTGCCCTCTGCCAGCAGGGCTCGTGCATCGTCTTCGAGTTCGACCCGAGCCACCGCGGTGCACCGGCCAACGGTCACCAGCACGTAGCCCGTTGGCACGACCGCGCCCATCAGCCGAGCTTCACGCGATACACCGGCACCGGCTGGCTTTTTCCCTTGAGCTCCATCGGGGGCCGCTTCGTGAGCTTGGGAGGGGACTTGAGCGCCTTTCGCATCTCGTCGGAGATGAGAATCTCTCCCGGCCCTGCGGCCTCGCACAGGCGCCGCGCCGTATTCACGGTGTCGCCGATCACCGTGAATTCCAGCCGGCGCTCCGAGCCGATGTTGCCGGCGAACGCTTCCCCGTGATTGAGGCCGATGCCGATCTCCAGCGTCGGGCGGCCTTCACTGCGCCAGCGGAGGTTCAATTCATCCAGCGCCGTCATCATGTCGGCTGCCGACCGCATCGCCCGGTCGGCGTCATCCTCGTTCGCCAGGGGGGCGCCCCACTGCGCCATGACCGCATCGCCGATGAACTTGTCGAGCATGCCTCCGTGACGGAATACGCACTCCACCATCTCGGTGAAGTACTCCGTGAGCAGCGTCGCGATCGCGTCCGGATTCATCGTCTCGGACAGCGCGGTGAACCCGCGGATGTCGCTGAACAGCACCGCCACCGGCCGCTTGTCGCCGCCCAGCTTCGTGGCTTCCACCGAGCCCGCGATGCGCGCGGCGAGTTGCGGCGCGAAGTACCGCTCGAAGTTGCTGCGCACGATGCCCTCGCGCCGGATACGCTCGGCGAACTGCGAATTCTCGATGGCGACGGCGGCGATTCCGGCGAACGCGACGAGGAACTCGAGATCGTCGTCGCTGAAGCGATGGGTGATGCTCGGATTGTCGACGTAAAGCACGCCGAGCACGCGGTCCGCACTCCCGATCAGCGGCGCGCAGATCGCCGAGCGCACCTGTTGCATGACGATGGACTGCCCGCCGAATCGATCGTCCTCGCCCGCGTTGTCGGTGAGGAGCGCGACCTTCTCGGCCACCGCCTTGCGTGCGATCGACTGCGGCACCGATCGGGGGACGTCACCCCCGCGCTTGTCGCGCGCGATCTTCGGCACCAGCTCGTTGCTCTCGTCGCAGAGCAGGATGGCAACGCGGTCGACCTCGAGCGTTCCGTAGGCGTAGCCCACGATCTTGTCGAGAATCGTGTCCACGTCCACCGCGCGCGTGAGTCCCTTGGACACCTCGAGCAGCGTCGCCAGCTTCTGCTGGCTCTTGTCACTCGGCGGAGCGCTGAGCGGTGAGACGATCGCCCGGGTCATGACGCCGGACACCGTGGACGGACGGTCCAGCGTCGAGATCGCCGCCGTGGGATCGCGCATGGGAATCTGGCGAACGATCGTCGCCCCGATGGTCGCGCGTTGTACGCTCGCATGCGAGACGGCGGGCGTCGGCACGCCGAACGACTCCAGCCGGAACCCGACCTTGCCGAACGCGACCAGATCGTCCGTCAGCGCTCGCCCGTGCTCGATCTTGGTGCCGTTGACGAAGGTGCCATTGCTCGACGCGAGATCGCGCAGCAGGAGCACCGCGCCGTCCGAGCTCAGCTCGGCGTGCCGGCGGGAAATCGTGGGATGGAAGATCGGCAGGTCGCACGTCGGCGCACGCCCGACGATGAGCGGAACGCCATCACGGATGTCGTAGACCGTGGTTCCATCGGGGCTGATCAGGCGAAGGGGCATCGCCGGTCAAATATGGCATCGGCTCACGGTGAATCCTAGCGATCCCGTCGCATTGCCTCCCTGACCCGTCCGATCGCCGTGAGCACGGCGCGCGCCTTGTTCTCCGTCTCCGCCCATTCGCTGGCCGCCACCGAATCCTGCACGATGCCCGCGCCGGCCTGGATCGACGCCACGCCCTCGTGGAGGACACAGGTCCGGATGGTGATTGCGAGGTCCATCCGCCCCCCCCCGGCGCCGATGTAGCCCACCGCACCCGCGTAGGCACCTCGCCGTTCCGGCTCCAGCTCGTCGATGATCTGCATCGCGCGAACCTTGGGTGCTCCGGTCATGGTGCCGGCCGGAAAGGTGGCGCGCAGCGCGTCGAGCGCGTCGAGTCCCGGCCGGAGCGTGCCCGTCACCTGGCTGACGAGATGGAGCACGTGCGAATACCGCTCCACGGTCATGAAGTCCGTCACCACGACGCTGCCGTACGTCGCGACGCGACCCACGTCGTTGCGGCCGAGATCGACGAGCATCACGTGCTCGGCGCGCTCCTTCTCGTCGCTGGCCAGTTCCGCCGCCATCTCCACGTCGGCCTCGGGTGTCGCGCCGCGCGGTCGTGTGCCGGCGATGGGTCGTACCGTCACCGCGCCGGCGTCCACACGTACCAGCAACTCGGGCGAGCTGCCCACGAGCTCCAGGCCGTCGAGCACGAGATGATACATGTAGGGCGACGGATTGAGCGCCCGCAGCGCGCGATACAACGCGTCCGACGGGAAGTCATGCGGCACCCGGATGCGTCGTGCGAGGAGCACCTGAAAGGCATCGCCGGCCGCGATGTATTCCTTGATCCGGTCCACGTCGGCGAGAAACCTCTCGCGCTCGTACGACGAGACGCCCTCCGCTGCCGGCGCATCCGCACGCAGGTCGAGCGTCGGGAGCGCCGCCGGCACTCGCAGGCGAGCTATCGTGCGATCCACCGTGGCGACCGCGGCGTCGTAGGCGGAACGCAAGGCCGGCTCGCTGACGTCGTCATTTACGCGTGCACCGACGACGATGCGCGCCTGGGAGCGCAGGTGGTCGATGATGACGACGGCATCGGTGAAGATGAACAGGCTGTCCGGCGCACTGTCAGCGCGCGGAGGTGGGGCAGGGAGGCGCTCGATCAGGCGCACGGCGTCGTAGCTGAAGAATCCGACGGCCCCGCTCCAGAACGCGCCGAGCTCGGGCGCGTCCACGGGTGGATAGGCGCGGAGGCGTGCGTCGAGATGTTCGAGCGGATGATCCGGAGTGTGCGCGCCATGCCAGCCCTCGTCCGGCGTCCACTCGTCCACCACGCCGTTGCGCAGGCGCCAGGCGCCGCGCGGCGAGCTGCCAAGGAAAGTGTACCGCGACCAGGTCTCGCTCCCGGCGGGCGCGCTTTCGAGCAGGAAGGCGAACGGTCCCTCACGCAGTTTCGCGAAGGCGGTCACCGGCGTGTCGGTATCGAGGAGCATCTCACGCCACACCGGCACGAGATGATTGGGTCGAGCGCGGCGCTGGAAGTCGGTGAAGCTCATGTGGTGTGGTCGGGGAAGCGCGTGCTTGTCCGGGTCGGGATCGGCGGCGACCTTTCGGCAATGTATCGCCTGTCTGGCGCGGCATGCGCCGCCTGCCTGCTGCTCACGTGGCTCGTCCCGCGTTCGGCCTCCGCGCAGACCTGGAACGACCCGCGCTCGCGCGCGCTGGTGGAGCGCGCCACCGAACGGCGCGCGCAGCAGCTCGCCGACACCGGCATCCGGGACTTCAAGGCCATCGCGCACGGGTACGTCACCTTTCTCGCACAGGTGGGTGAGGGGTTGAGCGAACCGCCACGTGTCGTGAAGGCGGACGAGCTGGTGAACGAGATCTTCTGGATGGCGCCGGGCCTCAGCAAGCAGCGCATTGTCGGCCGTCGCGACACCCTGCTGCTCCCCACCGACATCAACTACCACCGCGATCACCTGGGCATCGTCCAGAACAATTTTCCGGCGATCATCCGGCTGGGCGACGGTGACGAGGTGCGCGACGTCCCGCACCCGCTGTCGGCGCAGGGACTCGCGGCGTACGACTTCGTGATCTCGGATTCCCTGCCGCTCAATCTGCCCGGACGCACGATCGTGCTGTATGAAGTGAAGGTGCGACCGCGCGACGACCGCCAGCCGCGCATCATCGGCGCAGTGTACATCGATCGGGACGACGCCCAGGTGGTGCGCATGGCGTTCAACTTCACGCGCGCGGCTTTTCTCGATTCCGCGCTCGACGACCTGTTCGTCGTGGTGGAGAATGGGCTCATCAACGGCCGGTTCTGGCTGCCTCGCAAGCAGGAGATCGAGATTCGGCGCGGTGGTACGTGGCTGGACTTTCCGGTCCGCGGCATCATTCGCGGGCGGTGGGAAATCGGCGACTACCAGGTCAACACGGGCCTGTCGCGCGGTCTGTTCGCCGGCCCGGAGATCATGATGGCGCCGCAAGCGGTGCGCGACACCTTCCGCTTCTCCGGCCGAGTGCTCGACTCGTTGCCGCCGGACGTCCGCGCGGTGACGGACGTCGAGATCCGCAAGGTGCAGGAGGAGGCGAGGGCGCTCGTGCGCGCGCAGGCCCTGCGGCGTCCCCAGACGCTCGTCCTGTCCGCACTCGGCGCGTCGGACTTCGCACGGTTCAATCGCGCCGAGGGGCTCGCGCTGGGCGGTGGACTCGCTACCCGGTTCGGCCGCGGATTCGACGCACAGGTCCGCGCGCGATACGGCGTGGACGATCGCGAGGTGAAGGGACGAGCCGCACTGGAGTGGCGGTCACCCATGGGCGGCGCGCGGCTCTTTGCCGTTCGCGATTTTCGTGATGCGGGCGACGTGCAGGAACGCTCGGGCCTGGTGAACTCGATTGCTGCGCAGGAATTCGGGGCGGACGCCACGGACCCGTACGGGGTGGAAGGCGTGGGGGTGGGCGTGCACCGGTCCGACGTCGCCGGTCTGCGGCTCGGGCTCGATCTCTCGACGGAGCGACAGACCGCACTCGAGATTCGCGCGCGGCCGGCGCAGGGTCGGTTCCCTCGCATCCTTCCGGCGACGGCGCTGCGTGCGGTGCGTCTGGCACTGTCGGGCGAGCGCACCACGACGCTCTCGTACTTCGGCACGGAGGTGCGAGCCACGAGTGAGCTGCGGGCGAGTCGCATCACGGTCAACGACGGGCTCGTACCGCGCGCCACGACTCATGTCATCCGCGCGTTCCTCTCGCTCGCAGTCGAACGACCGATCGGACGGCAACGGCTCGCGCTCCAGACCTACGCGGGCGCCGTTGGCGGCAGCGGCGATCTCCCGCCGCAGGAGTTGATCTGGTTCGGCGGACCCACCAGCGCGCCGGGATACGCCTATCACGAGTTCGCGGCCCGTTCGGTGGTGTCGCAACGCCTCGAATGGCGCGTACCGGTGCCTGCGCCCGCGATCCCGCTCGGGCGGTTCGGTACGGTGCCCGGCCAGGCGACGTTCGCGCCGTTCGTGCAGGGGAGCTACGTGCGTCGTGCCTTCGATGCGGACGCCGCGCACCCCTCAGGCATCTATCCCACCGTGGGGATCGCGCTGACGCCGTTCTTCGATCTGTTGCGTATCCAGTTCGCTCGCGGACTACGCGGTGGACGGTGGACGGTGAACGTGGACGTGGCGCGAGAATTCTGGGGAATCCTGTAGCGACGCGACCGTCCGGTCATCCGCTATCGCACCACGTAGATGCGCGTGATTCGTTCCACGGGCACCCAATCCACTGGTCCATCGCGCCGTTCGATCCGCACCGCCTTCATGCGCGCGCGCGGGAAACGATCGGGGGGAAAGCCGTGGTCGTCATCGACGGCAGTGATCCGGCCGATGAACGTCCTGGTGGATCGCAGGTGGACCTGCCTGCCGACGACGAAGTCCGCTTCGCTGCTGGAATAGCGGACGTCCTGGGGCGGTCGCGGAGACGTGGCCGATCCAGCGGTCGGTGCGCCCGTCTGTTGCGCGGCTGCAATGACTGCGATCACCAGCGTGAGCGTCACCGTGATGGCCGCATGAATTGCGCGAAGCTGTCGCATGGCATCTCCCGTGTGGTCGTGGTGCGTGCGTGCCGAAGAGGACGACCGACAGGTGCGCAGGGGCACGCGGCGCGGTGATTCGGTGCTCGGCGCACTTCCACGATGACGGCGAGGGATTCCAGCACGCTACGCTGCACGCATGACCGCTCCCTGCCTCCCCCCTTCGGCAGACTTCTCCCGCGTCGATCCGCGGGTCGTCGCGCTGCTGTCCGAACGATGGGCTCGACAGCACCGCGTGCTCCCCATCGCCCAGGAGCAGGGAGCGCTCCTCATCGCGACGAGCGATCCGGACGACTTCGACGCGGAGCGCACCGTCAGCTTCGCCACGGGACAGCGCGTGCGATGGGCGTACGCTCCTCCCGACGAGCTCGCACGGCAGATCGACCGGTGGTACGCGAGCGCGGATCCCGGCGCGACGCGCGACGCGATGTCGCCTCCCGTCGAGGTACAGCATCTTGCATTCGGCGCCGAGTCCGGGGGCGAGAGCGCAGTGGAGACGGGCGCGTCGGTCAGCCGGCTCGTGGATCAGTTGCTTGCCGAAGGAATACGCCGCGGGGCGAGCGACATTCATCTCGAGCCGGAGGAGCATGGCATCGCCGTCCGGCAACGGGTCGACGGCGTGCTGCGGCAGGTGCGCACGCTGCCCCGGGGGATCGCACCGTCACTCGTCTCGCGCATCAAGATCCTGTGCGGCCTGGACATCGCCGACCGGCTCCGCCCGCAGGACGGACGCGCGCGCATCGCGGTGCGCGGCGCGATCGTCGATCTCCGTGTGTCCACACTGCCTGTTTCGCATGGCGAGAAGGTCGTGATCCGCGTGCTCGACGGCAGCGCCGGCCTGCGGACGCTCGACGCCATCGGCGTGGCGCCCGACGACGTGCGGCGCATCCGGTCGCTGCTCGAGCAGCGCGAGGGATTGGTACTGGTCACCGGACCGACTGGATCCGGCAAGACCACC
>JAJAYP010000152.1 GCA_026786185.1 Gemmatimonadaceae bacterium | reverse complement strand
CTCTGGGGGCTGTCGGGGGCTGACGACGGCGCGCCGCCGCCAGGACGATTCCGTCGTCCGCCGCGCCGGCCGCGCCGGCGCTGGCTTCGCTTCTCCGCGTCCGACCCGTCGGTCGTGGGTGCCTCGCTCGTTGGTGTTGGTTCGGTACCAAGTGCACTCGACGGTTCAGGCTCCGGTGCTGTTTCGAGAAGAGGGTGTGCGTCGGCAAGTGCCGGCGCATCTGCTTCGACGGTCGGGTGAACGCCGGTCGGGTGGACGCCGATCTTATTGGTGTCGATCTCGATCGCCTCGTCGTCGTCGTGTTGCGCCGGCGGGGACCCGACTTCGCGCGCCGCGGCCTCGAGTGCCGGCGCGAGCGCATCGCCGGCCGCACTCATCTCGTCGCGCAGGTCGGCCAGGCCGATGGTGCGCATATCGCCATCGAGCCCGCGCAACGTGACGCGCTCACGAAAGATGTCGTTGCCGATGACCTTCTCTTCCACCCGGGAAGTCTTCACGACCTTTCCCTCTTTCGGGTACTTTCGGCGGCTCTGCACGTAGAACTCATGCTCGTAGCGCAGGCAACACATCAGCCGCCCGCACGCCCCCGAGATCTGCGACGGGTTGAGTGAGAGACGCTGATCCTTGGCGACGCCGAGGTTGACCGGCCGCAGCTCGGGCAGCCAGGACGCCGAGCAGTACTGGCGTCCGCAGCGGCCGATGCCGTCGAGCCGCTTCGCCTCGTCGCGCACCCCGATCTGCTTGAGCTCGATCCGCGTGCGAAACACCGACGCGAGCTCTCGCACGAGGGTGCGGAAGTCGACGCGCTTCTCCGCCGTGAAGTAGAACGTGAGCTTCTTTCGGTCCCACTGCCACTCGGCATCGGTCATCTTCATGACGAGCGCATTCGCCTTCACGCGCTCCATCGCCTTGCGTCGCGCCTCGTCGTCGCCGACGCGAAGTTCGGCATGCCGGCGCAGATCGTCTTCACTCGCGACGCGCTTCACGGGGCGAGTGGGCGCCGCGCCGAAGAGACCGTGCGGCACCTTGGCCGAGCGCTGTTCCGCCTCGGGGCCCGTGGAATGGACGTAGCCGAGATCCTCGCCCCGGTCGACGTCGACGATCACGGCCGTGGCGCGCGCCGGCACGTCGGCGTTGTCCCAGCGGAAGAACTCCCGGCGATTGCCCTTGAACGCGACCTCGACCAGGACCTCCACGCTACTCGACGTACTGCCCCATCCGCAGGAACTTCTCGCGGCGGCGGCGCGTGAGCTTGTCGGGCTTGAGTCGGCGAAGGTCGTCGAGCTGGCGAAGGAGCACTTCCTGGAGTGCCGCCGCCGTGACCTCGTGATTCGCGTGCGCGCCTCCCGGCGGCTCAGGCACGATCTCGTCGATCACGCGCAACTCGAACAGGTCGGGCGCCGTGATGCGAAGCGCCGTCGCCGCGCGCTCGCGATTCTCGAGCTTCCCGTCCTTCCACAGGATGGCGGCCGCGCCTTCGACGCTGATCACCGAGTACACCGCGTTCTCCAGCATGTTGACGCGGTCGGCGACGCCGAGGGCGAGCGCGCCGCCCGAGCCCCCCTCGCCAATGACCGTGGCGATGATCGGTGTCTCCAGGAGACTCATCTCGAACAGGTTGCGCGCGATGGCTTCACTTTGTCCGCGCTCCTCGGCGCCCAGGCCGGGCCAGGCACCAGGCGTATCGATGAAGGTGATGACGGGTACGTGGAACTTCTCGGCCAGCTTCATGAGTCGCAGCGCCTTGCGGTAGCCTTCAGGATGTGGCATGCCGAAGTTGCGACGCAGGTTTTCCTTGGTGTCGCGGCCGCGCTGGTGGCCGATCACCATGACCGTTTCGCCATCGAGGCGCGCCCACCCGCCGATGATGGCGGCGTCCTCGCGAAAGGCGCGGTCGCCATGCAGCTCGATGAAGTCCGTAAAGCACAGGCGCAGATAATCTTCAGTGAGGGGGCGCTTGTTGCTGCGCGCCACCTGCACCCGCTGGAGCGGCGTGAGGGTTCGGTAGATTTCCTCCCGCAGCTCGACGAGTTTGGCCTCGAGCGGGGCGATCTCCTTGCCCACGTCGAGCTGACGTTCACCAGCGAGCTTCTTCAGCTCGTCGATCTGCTTTTCCAGCTCGAAGATCGGCTTCTCGAACTCCAGCGTGGCAGTCGC
Source organism: Gemmatimonadaceae bacterium (assembly GCA_026786185.1). Lineage (GTDB taxonomy): Bacteria > Gemmatimonadota > Gemmatimonadetes > Gemmatimonadales > Gemmatimonadaceae > AG11. The sequence continues at coordinate 6,189 of JAJAYP010000152.1, read as the reverse complement.
CATCCGTGTCAGCTCCCGCGCACGAGGCGGACCCGCTCGTTGCCGAGCAGCGCCCGCAGATCGGTCAGTGCGGCCTGAGTGGCCGCGAGTCTGAGCGTGCGCGACTTCAATCGCGCCCGCGTGCCATTCCCATCATTCCATCCCAGCTCGAGCGGTGGAGCGCCCGTGTGCGGTGTCGCATGGGCATCGATGACCGCGCGCACGTCACCCATGACGGCAGCCGTCAGCGAGTCTCCCAGCGCGAGCTCGATCGCGATCGACACCTGCCCGTTGAGTCGCAGCTCCGCGAACGGCGTCACCGATTCCACGATGAAGGTGGGACTGTCGGCGTCCTGGTCGCGCTTCGAATAGCCGCCCTTCATGAGGACGGGCACATCGGTACGGACCCGGTCGGCGAGCATGCCCCAACTCTCGGGGAAGACCAGTACCTCGGAAGATCCAGAAAAATCCTCAACTGTCAACCGGGCGAATTCGGCGCCGGACCGCTTGCTCAGCTGCCGCTTGATCGCCGTGACGACGACCCCCATGACGATGGGGTCCGCGTTCCAGGTCCCGAGTTGACTCACCGTGTGCGTGGCGAACAGCTCGCATTCCACGCGGTACGGCTCCAGTGGATGGCCGCTGATATAGAAGCCGAGAATCTCCTTCTCTCGCGTGAGCCGCTCCGATTCCGCCATCGGTGCCACGTTCGGCAGCACGCGCGGCGCATGCGTGCCGTTGTCCCGTCCGTCGGCCGCGGCGCCGAACATCGAGACCTGTCCCATCTCGCGTTCCTGCTGCTTGAGCGACGATTCCTGCATGGCTGCATCGAGGGACGACCAGTACTGCGCGCGGTGCCCGCCCAGTCCGTCGAGCGCACCGGAGGCGATCAGCGCTTCGAAGACCCGCTTGTTGCACGCGCGCAGATCGACCCGGTCGGTGTAGTCGAAGAAATCCTCGAACGGTTTCGCGCGCTTCGCCGTGAGGATCGAGTCGATGGCGCCCTTGCCCACGTTCCGGACGGCGCCGAGTCCGAACCGGATTCGCTTCGCGTCGAGCACGGTGAACTTGTAGCCGGATTCATTCACGTCGGGCGGCAGCACCTCGATGCCGAGCTCTCGCGCCTCGTTGATGAACTTGACCACCGAGTCCGTATCGCCGATGGACGACGAGAGGATGGCCGCCATGAAGTCAGCGGGGTAGTGCGCCTTGAGATACGCCGTGTGAAAGGAGATGACGGAATACGCGACCGAGTGGGACTTGTTGAAGCCGTAACGCCCGAACGTCTCGATCTGGCCGGCGAGCTCCTCGATGATTTTTCGATCGTAGCCGCGAGCGATCGCCTTCGTGGTGAACTTGCCGAGCTCCTCGCGAATGAGATACGGGTCCTTCTTCCCGACGGCCTTGCGCAGCACGTCGGCTTCGGCGAGCGAGATGCCAGCCAGCGTCTGCGCCAGACGCATCACCTGCTCCTGATAGGTGATGACCCCGTACGTGGGCCTGAGAATGGGTTCGAGCTCGGGCAGCGCGTAGCTCACCGGCTCCTCGCCGCGCTTTCGCCGCTGGTAGACCTTGTGCATGCCGGCGTCGAGCGGGCCGGGGCGCAGCAGCGCGTTGGATGCCACGAGGTCGTCGAAGCTGTCGCATCGGATGGAGCGCAGCATGTCCGTGGCCAGCGCGGACTCGAACTGGAACACGCCGACCGTGCGTCCTGCCCGCAGCATCTGGTAGGTCTGCGCGTCTGCCATGTCGACCGCGTCGAGGTCGGGGCGGATGCCCGTACGGGCCTGGATGTTGTCGAGCGCGTCACGGATGACCGTGAGCGTCGTGAGCCCGAGAAAATCCATCTTGAGCATGCCGGCGTGCTCGAGACAGTTCATGTCGTACTGCGTGACGATGACCGTGTCGTCGCTCCCGGCGCCCGCTCCCTTGCTGGACACGGTCGCGATGGGCACGTAATCGTCGAGCGGTCCGGGCGCGATGACGACGCCGGCGGCGTGCACGCCAGTGTGGCGTGACAGCCCCTCGAGCGCGATCGCATAGTCGAGCAGGCGCGTGTACCGGTCGTCGGAGCCGTAGAGCTTCTTGATCTCCGGCACCTGCGTGATCGCCTCTTTCACCGTGAGGTTGTACGCCGGGCCGTTCGGGACCAGCTTCGCCAGCGCGTCGGTTTCCGCGGGGGTGAAGCCGAGCGTGCGGCCCACGTCCTTGATGGCCGCGCGCGACTTCATCGTCCCGAAGGTGACGATCTGGCCCACCGATTCCTTGCCGTACTTCTGTCGCACGTATTCGATGACCTCGCCACGGCGCTCGAAGCAGAAGTCGACGTCGATGTCGGGCATCGAGACGCGTTCCGGATTCAGGAAGCGCTCGAACAGCAGGTCGTACTTGAGCGGGCAGACGTCCGTAATGCGGAGCGCGTACGCCACGAGCGATCCGGCGGCCGATCCGCGTCCTGGTCCCACCGGAATGTCGAGGTCCCGCGCCGCCTTGATGAAGTCGTAGACGATGAGGAAGTAGCCGGCATATCCGGTCTTGGTGATGACGGCGAGTTCGTACTCCAGCCGCTCCTGCACTTCGGGCGACAGCGTCTCGCCATAGCGTTCGTGAGCGCCGGCAGTGGCGAGCTGCACGAGGTACTCGTTCTCCGACCGCACCGCTGGCGGAAGCGGAAAGGATGGCACGTAGTATTTCTTCTCGAACGCGAACCCCGCCTCGTCGGCGATCCTGAGCGTGTTCTCGAGGACGTCCGTACGATCCGGAAAGCGCGCTCGCATCTCCGGGGCGCTCTTGAAGTACAGGCCCCGGTCGTAGTGCATCCGGTTCTGATCCGAGTAATCCTTCCCGAGCCCGATGCAGAGCAGGATGTCATGCGCGTCGTGATCGTCGGCCTTCAGGAAGTGCGCATCGTTCGTGGCGATGACCGGCAGGCCGAGCTCCTCGCCGAGTTGCAGCACCGACGTATTGTGCTTCGCCTGGCCCTCGGAGTCGTGGGCCTGTACCTCGAGGAAATAGCGGTCCCTGAAGACGTCCGCATACCAGGATGCGGCATCGCGGGCGCCTTCATGATTACCCGCTCCCAGATTGACCGCGATCTCCCCCGCCAGACAGGCCGAGCTGACGATGAGCCCTTCGTTGTACTTCGCCAGCAGCTCGCGGTCCACGCGAGGCTTCGAATAGAAGCCCTCGGTGTACGCCAGCGATGACAGCTTCACCAGATTCTTGTAGCCGACCATGTCCCGGGCGAGCAGGACGAGATGGTAATAAGGCTTCATCCCCGGCCCCGGGCGCCCCTTGGTCCGCCGGTCACCCGGCGCGACGTACGCTTCCATGCCGATGATCGGCTTGAGTCCGGCCTTCTTCGCCTTCTCCTGGAACTCCCACGCCGCGTGGAGATTGCCGTGATCCGTGATCGCCAATGCCGGCTGCTCGAGCTCGAGCGCCCGGGCGATCAGGTCATCGATGCGGTTGGCGCCATCGAGGAGTGAGTACTCCGAGTGGCAGTGGAGATGAACGAAGGACATCTTGGAAAGGATAGCGACCGCGACCCGTCGCGTCAAAGGCAGACGATCTCATGGCGACAGTGGAAGTGACTGAAAATAAAAGACTTAGATGGGTGCGACGAGCGCTGCGGGCGCTCGCGATCGTCGCGCTGGCGCTCGTCGCCTGGCTCGTCCTCGCGCCCACCGGTCGCTACCTGCTTCGCGGTGCGTGGGAAGAGGCGAAGATCCTGGCGCGTCGCCGTCCCCTGGCCGAGATCCTGGCGGATTCAGCCACGACGCCCATACTGCGCGCCAAAGTCGAGCTCGTTCTGGCGGCGCGCGCGTTCGCTCGCGATTCCCTTGGCCTGGACGTCGGGGAAAGCTTTTCGACCTACAGCGAAACAGGGCGCGATACGCTCACCCTCGTCGTGTCCGGTGCGTATCGCGATCGACTCAAGTCCTACACGTGGTGGTTTCCCGTCGTTGGCCGCGTGCCGTACAAGGGATACTTCGACTTCGGCGAGGCCCGGCGGCAGGAGCGCGCCCTGAACGCGCGCGGTTTCGACACGCGACTCGGCGCCGTCTCGGCCTTCAGTACACTGGGCTGGTTCAACGATCCATTGCTGCCGTCGACGCTTCGTGCGGACTCGTTGACGCTCGCGAACACGGTGATCCACGAACTGCTCCACAACACCTACTTCGCGGCAGGCGGGGCGGTGTTCAACGAGAGCTTCGCCAACTTCGTCGGATCGCGGGGGGCGCAGCGGTTCTTCCGGAGCCGCGGGCAGGAGACGGCAGCGGCCGAAGTCGCGGCGCGGTGGCAGGACGAGCGGGTACTCGGCCGATTCTGGGCGACACTCTACGCACGCGTGGATTCCGCATTCAAGTCGCATCCCGGCGATGAGGCTCGAGCGGTGGCCGAACGACTGGCGGCTCGCCAGCTGTTGTTCTCCGAGGCGCGCGCGTCGCTCCTGCTGGATCTGGCGCCCATGCTCAAGACCATCAGCATCCGATCGGTGGAACGCGTCCGGCTGGACAACGCGGTGCTGATGTCACGACGCGTGTACCTCACCGACCTCGACGCGTTCGACGCGGTGCTGACGAGGAATCGCGGCGACCTGCGGGCGACGGTGGCCGAGATCATCGCGGCGGCGAAGGCAGACGACGAGAAAAGGCCGTTCGATGTGGTGAAGCGGCTGGCGGGACTGCCGATCGGCTCGCGATTTCGCTAGCTCTTCGCGCCGAATCGCCCGCGCATGAGCGCTCGCAGATCCACCACGGGCGACGTGAGCGGCTCCGGCACCGGCAGCTCGCCCGGCTCCTCGACGACGACGCGCTGCATGGTTGCCCGCACGCCACGATCGAAGAAGCGCGAAAGCTGATCGAAGCTGTACTCGGCCCCGCGCCGAGAGCCGTAGACCTGCATCGGATAGACGACCGCCAACTCGTCCTTCGCGCGGGTGAGCGCGACGTACATGAGACGGCGCTCCTCTTCCAACTCGTCGGGATCCTCCACCGCGCGTGACGACGGGAACCAGCCGTCCACAGCCCAGATGATGAAGACGGCTTTCCATTCCTTGCCCTTCGCGCTGTGCACGGTGCTCAGCACGAGCGCGTCGTTCTCCGACTCCGAACCGCCCGCCAGATCCTGCGTGGTGGACGGCGGGTCGAGCGCGAGCGCCGCGAGAAAGGCCGAGCGCGAGGGATAGCCAGCCGCAATGGTGCGGAGCTGATCGAGGTCGGCGAGCCGGGCTTCGGGACGATCGTATTTCTCCTTGAGGACTGAGTCGTAGATCGCGCGGACGGCGGCGATGTCGCTGGCGACCTTTGCGCCGGCCGTGTCGCCGTCACGGTTGGCCAGGCCGCGGAGTTGACGCAGCATCACGGAGAGCGAGCGATGCGCGTCGCGCGCGCGCGGCGGCGGCACGAGATGCGTGAAGGCGTCGGGATCCCACGCCCGCTCCTGCATCGCCGTCATCATCGTGCGTGCGGTCGTATCACCGATGCCCGGCATGAGCATGAGGATGCGATACCAGCTCACTTCGTCGCGCGGATTCTCCGATACGCGCAGGAACGCGAGCACGTCCTTCACGTGCGCCGCCTCGAGGAACTTGAGCCCACCCCACTTCTCGAACGGGATCTTGCGATTGGCGAGTTCGATCTCGAGGTCGGCCGACATGTAGCCGGCACGGAAGAGTACCGCCATCTCGCGCAATGGCATGCCACCCTCGTGCAGCTGGAGCACACGATCGACCACGAATCGCGTCTGCTGCGCCTCATCCTTCGCCGTGACGAGCCACGGCTGCTCCCCCCCTTCGCGATCGGTGTACAGCTCCTTTGTGAAGCGCTCCTCGGCTCGCGAGATGACGATGTTGGACAGGGCGAGAATGGGCGCGGTGCTGCGGTAGTTCTGCGACAGCGTCACCATCGTCGTACCGGGAAAATGTCGCGGGAAATCAAGGATGTTGCGGAAGTGCGCGCCACGAAAGGCGTAGATGCTCTGCGCGTCGTCACCGACGACGGTGAGCTTGCGATGCGCGCTGCACATGCCGCGGAGAATGCGGGCCTGGAGCAGATTGGTGTCCTGGTACTCATCGACGAGCACATGCCGGAACCGGCGCTGGTAGAGCGCCGCGACATCCGGAAACGCGCGAAAAAGGTAGACGGTCTCGGCGATGATGTCGTCGAAGTCGAGCGCGTTCGCCCGGCGAAGAGCGGAGGTGTACCG
>JAJAYP010000151.1 GCA_026786185.1 Gemmatimonadaceae bacterium | reverse complement strand
GTGCCTGAGGCATGCGGCGGGTGCACGGCGCATCACTCACCGCCCGCCCCAGATGCGAACGGGGCGCCGCACATCGACGGGCGGCGCCCCGTTTTACTGCAACGACACGCGTGATTACGGCTTCTTCTTCATCATCGCCGTGTCGGCCTTCTTCATGGCCGTGTCCATCTTGGCGGCGGCGGAATCCATCTTCATGCCGGTGTCCATCATGGCCGGGGCGGGCGCCATTGCCGGAGCGGCGGTATCGACGACGGGGGTCTCTTTCGTGCTGCAGGCAGCGATGACGAGCACAGCGGCAACAAGGGCCAGGCGCTTCATGTAATTCTCCGGAGTAGGTCTTGGTGTGTATGACGCGTTGGTCCGCGCACGCGGTGCGGTGCCGGCCTTCAACGTCGGGAAACTTAGATTTCTGGGAGTCCGTGTCAAGAGCGGAGGTGTGCCCACAAGTGACGATGTCTCAACGCGTTCACCCGGTGCGTGCGCAGGTCCGGGCCTCTTCCTCCTCGCGCAAGCGCGTCACAGCCGAGCCCCGCGTTGGGCGGTGTCTGGTAAGCGACCGTCGTGCAACGAGTTACCTCGAAGCCGCCGATTCGTCAGTGGTCCTCGCTGCCGCGGACCCCTAGCTTCACACTCCCCCTCGCATCCGTCGGATGACCAGCATCGCTCCACCGCAGGATCTCGAAATTTCTCGTGATGCCGTGGTCCGCGGCGTCTGCCCGCACGATTGCCCTGACACCTGCGCCATGCTCGTCACGGTGTCGGACGGAAAGGCCGTGCGCATCGCCGGCGACCCCGACCATCCGGTGACGCAGGGATTTCTGTGCGCGAAGGTGAATCGGTACGTCGAGCGCACGTACCACGCCGACCGGCTGACGACACCGCTGCGGAGGACGGGTCCCAAGGGCAGTGGACAGTTCGAAGCGATCAGCTGGGACGCCGCGCTCGACGAGATCGCCACTCGGCTCGGCGACATCGCGCGGTCGACGGACGGTGCGCAGGCCATTCTTCCGTACTCGTATGCGGGTACCATGGGCATGGTGCAGGGCGAGTCGATGGATCGGCGCTTCTTTCACCTGCTCGGCGCCTCGAAGCTCGACCGTACGATCTGCGCGATGGCCGGCACGGTCGGCATGCGCATGACGGTCGGCGCGAATGTCGGCGCGGACGGCGAGGGTGTCCCGGAGAGCGATCTGGTGTTGCTCTGGGGCACGAACACGCTCACCGCCAACCCGCATCTGTGGCCATTCATTCTCGAGGCCCGTGCGCGCGGGGCGCCGATCATCTGCATCGACCCGATCCAGACGCGCACGGCGTTGCAGTGCGACGAGTGGATCGCCATCCGCCCGGGGACCGACGCGGCGCTCGCGCTCGGCATGATGCACGTGCTGTTCGCAAAGGACCTCGAGGACCGCGACTACCTGGAGCGCCATACGCTCGGGCACGAGGAGCTTCGCGTTCGCGCGGCCGAGTGGACGTCGGCGCGCACGGCCGCCGTGACCGGGCTGACCGAGGATGTCGTCGTCTCGCTCGGCGAACGCTATGGCCGCGCCCGCGCTGCGTTCATCCGCGTGAACTACGGGCTCCAGCGTCACGCCGGCGGCGGAATGGCCGTGCGCAACATCGCCTGCCTGCCGGCGATCGCCGGCCACTGGCGTCGACCCGGCGGCGGCGTGCAGCTCTCGACCTCGGCCAACTTCCAGTTCGACCGCGCGGCGATCTCGCGACCCGATCTCGGCCCCGCCGTCCGCACGATCAACATGATCCGCCTCGGCGACGCGCTCACACTGCCCGACGCCGGGACGGGCGGGCCTCCGGTGCGTGCGCTCGTCGTGTACAACAGCAATCCCGCCGCAGTCGCGCCCGAGCGCAACGCTGTCTTGCGCGGACTTGCACGCGAGGACCTGTTCACCGTCGTCCTCGAGCACTTCCAGACCGACACCGCCGACTGGGCCGACATCGTCCTGCCCGCCACGACCCAGCTCGAGCACTGGGACGTGCATTTCGCGTACGGACATCATTACGTGTCGCTCAACCGGCCGGCCATCACGCCGGTTGGCGAGGCGAAGCCGAACAGCGAGATCTTCCGGCTGATCGCCGCCCGCATGCACATGACCGACGCCGCGATGCGCGACGACGACGTGACGATCATTCGTCAGGCGCTCGCCTCGCAGTCGCCGAAGCTGCGGGGCGTGAGCTTCGACGCGTTGCTGGAGCGCGGATGGATGCGTCTGAATCTCCCGACCCCGTATCTCCCCTACGCGGACGGCGCGTTCGCCACGCCGAGTGGAAAGTGCGAGCTGCTGTCGTCGCGCATGGCCGACCTGGGGTTCGATCCCCTGCCGGATTACATCCCGCCGTACGAGTCGATAGAACGTGACCCCGCGCTCGTGAAGCGATTTCCACTCACGTTGATCTCCTCCCCCGCACACACGTTCCTCAACACGACGTTCGGCAACATCACCTCGCTTCGGCGTCAGGCTCGCGAGCCGGAAGTGCTGCTCCATCCCGCTGATGCCGAGCGGCGCGGGATCGCGTCCGGCATGACGGTCACGGTGCACAACGATCGCGGTGCCTTTCTCGCACGGGCACGCGTGGAACCATCCATTCGTGAAGGCGTGGCGTGGGCGCCATCGATCTGGTGGGGCAAGCTCGCAGGCGATGGCGCGAACGTGAACCAGACGACTTCGCAACGCGAGACGGACCTCGGGCACGGCCCGGTGTTCTACGACAACCAAGTCGAGGTGGGCGTGGCGTAGTTCGCGCGAACAGATGCGCCCTCGTGCGCGTTGCACTCGCACACCCTTGCGTGGCTACGCACCGCTGCGCTGATTCCCGATCAACGTCGTTTTTCTGCCCGGAGGCATTGTTTGTCGTCGCACCCCGAGACACTCGGCGCGCTCAAGCGCACGCCGTTTGGCGCACCCGACCGCCGACTGCGGTCCGTGAAGGACGAGATGCGCCAGAATCTGCTCGCCCGGCTCGCCACTGGAGGACCGCTCTTCGCCGGTGTCATTGGCTACGAAGAGACGGTGATGCCGCAGATCGTCAATGCCCTGCTCTCCCGCCACAACTTCATCCTGCTCGGACTGCGTGGTCAGGCGAAGTCTCGCATCCTGCGTGCGCTCGTCGGACTGCTGGATGATGCGATGCCGATCGTGGCTGGCAGCGAGGTCAACGACAACGCTTTCGCTCCGATCTCGCGCTTCGCGAAGAATCGACTCGCCGAGGCGGGCGACGACACCCCGATCGCATGGGTGGATCGCGACAGTCGGTTCGTCGAGAAGCTCGCGACGCCCGATGTCACGATCGCGGACATGATCGGCGACCTCGACCCGATCCGCGCGGCGCGTGGCGGACACGTGCTCTCGGACGAGCTGACGATTCACTACGGGATGCTGCCCCGCGCGAACCGCGGCATCTTCGCGCTGAACGAGCTCTCGGACCTTGCGGGCAAGGTGCAGGTCGGCCTGTTCAACGTCATGCAGGAGGGCGATGTCCAGATCAAGGGATATCCTGTCCGGCTGCCACTCGACGTGCAGCTCTGCTTCACGGCCAACCCCGAGGACTACACGGCGCGCGGCAAGATCATCACGCCGCTCAAGGATCGCATCGGCAGCGAGATCATCACCCATTATCCCGAGACCGTCCAGCTCGGGATGGAGATCACCGAGCAGGAGGCGTGGACCCAGCGCGATGGACGCTCGGTGCGCATACCGGATTTCATCAGTGAAGTGGTGGAGCGTGTCGCCTTCGAGGCGCGCACCGACAAGCGCATCGACCGTCGGTCGGGTGTCTCGCAGCGCATGCCGATCAGCGTGCTGGAGAACGTGATCTCCAACTCCGAGCGCCGGGCGATCGTCACCGGCGAGCCGGAAGTCGTGCCGCGCATCTCCGACGTGTACTCGGCGCAACCCGCGATCACCGGCAAGATCGAGCTGGAGTACGAGGGAGAGCTCGTGGGCGGACACGCGATCGCGCGCGAGCTGATCCGCCGCGCTGCCGATGCCACCTTTCAGGACCGCGCTGGCGGCGTGAATGTCGATGACATCGTCATCTGGTTCGACGAGGGCGGCGCGTTGCAGGTGACTGACGACGAGCGGTCCGAAGCGGTGGCGGCGGCATTCGGCGTGGTGCCGGGCCTCGTCCAGCTGGTGCGCAAAGTAGGACTCGCGCCGTCGGGCGATGCACCGATGACCGTGGCGGCGTGCGAGCTCGTGCTGGAGGCGTTGGTGGCGCGCAAGCGGATTTCGCGATCGGATGGAGGCCTGTACGGCCGTGCCGAACCGGAGAAGCGACGCCGGCGTCCGAACGAAGATCTCTTCGGCGGCGGTCTGTCCGCCTGACCATGTCCGGCGCGCAACCGGGTCCCGCGGCGTCGGCGTCGGCTCCCCGCATCCTCCCGGGGCGTGTCCGCGTGCGCAGGGCGACGCCGCGCGACCTGGAGTCGGTCATCGCGCTCCGGCTCGCGTTGCTGCGTGAGCATCCCGATCATCCCATCTACGGGCGACTTCGGCACGACATCGGCGCGCGCGCGCGACGCCTCTTCGCCTCGCAGCTCCGCTCGCCCATCGAGGTGATCCTGCTCGGAGAGCTCGACGGCGGCGTGGTGGGCGTATTGCGATGCGTGGAATCGACCGGATCGCCATTGCTCGAGCCGGAGCGGTATGCGTATGTGTCTTCCAGCTACGTCAGGCCCGACGCGCGACGCCGCGGCGTGCTGCGAGCGCTGCTCGGTGAAGCCGAGCGCTGGGCACGCGCACGCGGGCTGGACCAGATGCGTCTGCACAACGTGGCAGGGAGCGTCACGGCTGATCGGGCATGGTCGGCGCTCGGCTTCTTGGTGGTGGAGGAGGTTCGCGTGCGCGACCTTCGCGACGGAGGCACCCACTGATGGCGATCGTGACGATCTCGCGGCAGTACGGCTCCGGCGGGTCGGAGGTGGCGGAGCATGTCGCTCGCACGCTCGGATGGACGCTGTACGACAACGCCGTGGTGGAGGAGGTCGCGCAGCGGCTGCGCATGACGCCCGCCGAAGTGTCGGCGCGCGAGGAGCGCCTGCCCTCGCTCGTCGAGCGCATGGCATCGGCGATGGCGCTCGGCGTGCCCGAGATGATGCCCATGGTCGGCGACATCGCTACGCAGCCGAGCGAAGAGCGCATGGTGATGATGTCACGGCGCGTGATCGAGGATGCAGTGCGCGCAGGGCCGGTGGTGCTCGTGGGACGGGGTGCGCAGTGCATGCTCGCATCGCGTACCGACGCGTTGCACGTGTTCTGCTACGCGCCGGTGGAGGAGCTGGTGCGGTACGCCGTGCACGTGTTGGGAGTACCGTTCGCCGATGCCGCCCGGACGGTCGCGGACATGAATCGGCAGCGCGAGGAGTACGTGAAGCACCACTTCAAGCGCGACTGGCGGGACCTCGGCAATTACGACCTCTGCGTGAACACGGCACGGCTGGGACTCGAGGGATCGGCTGAATTGGTGACGCGGGTGGCGGGTGAGCGGTTCGGAGGCGCAAAGAGGTAATCGCTGCTCCTGGAAGCGGCACGGGGCAATTCCAGCTCTCCGCCGCGATGATGCGCTCCGCCGCGACATAGAGGAAGTGTGGTTCCCCCTGTGTGCGACCGGGATGATAGGTAACATGGAGTTGACCCGATTTGATGGACGCCGATCGACCTCTATTTGGGGGAGGAGGCAGTCCATAAAAAAAGGTTCTTCCGGGATTTCCGGGAAGTTGGATGACAGCGACAGGCTGATAGTGCATGCTATGGGATCCGGAGGAGCCCATGGCAGAGGACCGATTGGCGCTACTGGGGAGCGTGATGCAGGGACCGCTTGAGACAGCCGGGTCAAGCCCGTACCCTGGCGCATCTAACCTTGACCACTCTTGCGGGCGCTGAGCCGCTGTGGTAGCCTGGAGCGACGATCCCCGAGTATGGGCCGACGCGCGATGACGCGCATAGCGATACGTCGGACCCGCGCGCGTTGACTCAATGCCTCGTGCTCCACCGAGAATCGGGATCGGAGGTTCAGAAGCGCCTGTTGCGCTAATACCTCGACCTCACGAGTCACTGTTGTGCGCCGACGCCGACGCAACGCACTCATTTGTTCGGTTCGCTCGGAATCGATGAATGCGCGATACCGCGTAAGTGCATCGCGGCCCAATCCCCCCGCGTCTAGGGAACCTCCCGTGCTTTATACAGCTAGCGGTCGTACATCGCATCGTCTTTTGAAAAAACAGGTCTTCGTAGTAGCTGGATTTCTGGCGGTCTCATGCCGCAATGTTGACTCGCCGATTCTTTTGACGGGACCGCAAATCGGCGAGGCGCGCGCGTACATGTACTGCATCGAACCGACTCCAGAATGTCCCGCACCGCCGGCGGACCCATCCGATACCCACGTCAGTGCGGATATCACTTACTCGACGACATATACTGCTTCTCTCAGCGAGTATTTCATCGATCCCGTCACCGGACAATACACGAACACGTTGACCGTCACGCCCTCCGACGCGCACGTCCATGTCGAGGCCGGCTACGCACCCAGTGGGCAACCGCGGATCACGACGTCATATACCGACGGCGCCGATGGCGCAACCGCCGCTATGCCGCAGATCGTGAGTCAGGATCTAGCGGGTGATTATCTCACGGACATCAATCCCTACGGATACTCGCTAGTGACGTCGACGCCAGACAGCATGCAGGCTGCGCCGGCGATGGACCTCGTGGGGTCCACGGCGAATGGGGACATCACCGCGGGCGTGTTGGTCAGCATCGCGGATACACTTGCCTCGTCGTCGTCAGTCGGGACGATGGATACGCCGGGCCTATCCCCGGACCAGGCTCGCTCTAGCCGATTCGGCATTCCGAGCGAGGTGCCGGCTGCGGTCGCCTTCGCGCGCGCATCGAGCTCCGGTGAAATCGTCGCCGCGCGGCTGCACGGCATTCCCGTGCGCATTCGTCTCGCGGGGCGCACTGTGCTCGTCGTCGAGGACGTGCCTGGAGACGCAAGCGCCGGAATCATGCGCAGCAGCAGCACGGCATCGGCCACGTCCAGCAGGGACAAGCGCACGCGGAAGTTTGTGAAAAGGTCCGAGGGATGGGTGCTCGAGGAAGACCGCTCGGAGGTTGACTTCGACGACGAACAAGGGCATCGGCACGCCGAGACGGTCACCACCTACAGAAACGTCAAGATCTTTCAGAATCCGCAGCGTGACGCGCATCGCCGCGCGATGCGGCCAACGACAGACTGGATACCGCGGAGCCATAACAGCGAGGTTCGTTTGGAGGAACAGGCGGCGCGGGCGATCGGATTTTCCAGTGGCGCTGGCTTGTCGCGAGGCGCTATGGCGGTGCCAGGGCAGGCACGCCGCTTTGTCGTGTGTGACGACGGCTGCGCCGGAGGGGGATCTCCTCCGCCGACTCCCGCGTCAACGGGCGACGATCCGCCGTGCATCGGCGACGTCAGAGCGGTGGTCAATTCCTCGACCGCAAGCGTCAACATCCTCTACCAGCACGGCTTTCTCAGTTCCGCCACGACGTGGTGTCAGATGAGCCGCTACGTGCGCGAACGGTATCGCGTCGGCAGCGAGATTCGGCATACGCTCAACTGGCGCGCATCATATGAAGATCAGTCTGCAGATTTACAGAATCGTATCCGGAATGATGTCGTCACCAACCCTGGTCCCTATGTGCTCGTCGGTCACAGCAATGGGGGTATCATCAACCGGTACACGGCGCAGGATCTCCGAGACGCGTCGCTCGTCCGCGGGGTCGTCACCGTCAGCACGCCACACGGCGGCGTATACCTTGCCAACATCAGCGAGCGCGTACTCGTAGGGGCTTTGTCGGTACCGATCACGGGTTATCTGCTAGGATGCGACTTGGCGAACGCTTACGTGTGCACTCGCGGCCGGGCGCTAGCAGGCCAAGCCGCGATTGCCCTCGCACCTATTTTGGCATCGTCCGCCGCCCCAGTTATCCAGGAGATGGGAACCACCGTGCCTTTCCACTCTACCATAAACGGCCGAGGTGACGCCGGCTACCGATATGCCGGCGTTCGCAACCGAGTCTGGGACAGGTGGTCACTCTGGCGACTGCTTGCGGACTCGCAAGGTTGCCCTCAAGGCTTCTTCGACTGCGACAACTTCAGCCGGCTCTTCGTGACCGACATCGACAAAAAGTATCATCACTACATTAAGTGCGCAGTGGTGTCGGGCCTGTTGGGTATCGTATGGTCGGGGGCCCGTGCGACGGCACGCGGGTGTGCGACCAATGCTGCGATCCTGCGAGTGACGGACGCGGCCTACAAACGCCTGTCGGTCGCCAGTGGACATGGGGACGCTGTTGTGCCGGAGTTCTCGCAGATGTATCCAGGCGCACCGCCCAACCTGCAGTTCCTCGTCGACGATTCCGACTCTCACCTTGGCGAGACTCGGTCTCGACGCACGGCGCGTGGAGTGCTCAATGCCCTTAACATCGGTATTGGCATTCCTTTCGACCAATAGCACGACGGTTCGTCGGGGGGCGCCCCCCCCCGCCCCGCTCCGCCCCCCCGCCCCCCGGCCACCACAGCGACAGAGAACCAATCGCTCCGAGCCCGGAGTTTTT
>JAJAYP010000150.1 GCA_026786185.1 Gemmatimonadaceae bacterium | reverse complement strand
GGGTCCGACAGACCGTGTTGTTCCTGGGGACGTCGCTCACGGCAGGACTGGGGCTCGAGCCGGACAGCGCTTATCCGCAGCAGGTGCAGCGGCGGATCGATGCCGAGTCGCTTCCATTCCAGACGGTGAATGCGGGCGTGAGCGGAGAGACATCGGCCGGCCTGTTGCGCCGGCTCGAGTGGGTGTTGCAGCGGCCGGCCGACGTGATCGTGGTGGAGACGGGAGCGAATGACGGACTGCGTGGCCAGCCGGTTGCGGCGACGCGGGCGACGATCGGGCAGATCCTCGCGCGCATCCGGCGCGAGCGCCCGACGGCGCGCGTCGCGCTGATCCAGATGGAGGCGCCGACGAATCTCGGTGTGTCCTATACGTCGGCGTTCCACGAGATGTTTCCGGCGCTCGCCCGCGAACACGATGCGACGCTGCTGCCGTTCCTGCTCGATGGCGTCGCGGGCCGTCCGGAGTTGAATCAACCGGACGGCGTGCATCCCAACTACGCGGGGGAGCGCATCGTCACCGACAACGTGTGGCGGGCGCTCGAGCCGTTGCTGCGGCGGTGACATCGCGCGCCATTGCCCCTCGTGGCGGCCGCGGATAAATTCAGAGGCTGTCTCACTTTACGACATTTTTCTGTACGGAGCGCCCCATGGCAGTGCCGGCCACACAGATTCGCCGCGGAATGGTCATCGTCTTCGAGGGCGAGCCTGTGCGCGTCATCGAGTTTCGGCATCACACGCCCGGCAACCTCCGCGCGATGGTGCAGGCGAAGCTCAAGAGCCTGCGTACCGGTTCGAGCTTCGACCATCGGTTCCGCGCCGCCGACTCGATCGAGCCGGCCATGATGGAGACGCACGAGCTGGAGTACATGTACGACGCGGGCGGGACCTACCACTTCATGAACTCGTCGAACTACGACCAGATCGAGATGGAGGAGGAAGCGCTCGGCGACAACGCGCCGTGGATGCAGCCCGGCATGAAGATCCAGGCCGAGTTCTACGATGG
The DNA here is from genome assembly GCA_026786185.1 of Gemmatimonadaceae bacterium. Taxonomy (GTDB): domain Bacteria; phylum Gemmatimonadota; class Gemmatimonadetes; order Gemmatimonadales; family Gemmatimonadaceae; genus AG11. Next base: position 10,471 of record JAJAYP010000150.1, on the reverse strand, counting down.
AAAGCCGATCGGTGTCCGGCTGCCGAACTCGATGACGCTGTTGATCGTCGAGACGAATCCCGTCATGAAGACGGCGACGAAGACGGCATCGAGCAAGCCGGCGAAGCTGGAGAACGGCGTGATGGTGAACGTCCCGGAGTTCGTGGCCACGGGCGACAGGGTTCGCGTCAATCCGGGCACGGGCGAGTACATCGAGCGGGCGAAGTAGCACCGCACGAGACGCGGGAGGCAGCGCGTTTACGCCGGGCGGACGAGCCCGAGAGCAGTTGAAAAGGGTGGTTCTGCTGATTACAATCAAAGCTCTCCGCGGCTGTTGCTGGCGGCGGAGCCCGCGCTCGGCGGCGGGACCATGGTGGCTGTAGCTCAATTGGTTAGAGCACCGGTCTGTGGCACCGGGGGTTGCGGGTTCAATCCCCGTCAGCCACCCCTGTGGTCGTCAGGAAAACGGCGGGTCGGGCGCGGTGTCCGAAGCGTCGTCGGTTTAGGTCCGTAGCTCAATTGGTAGAGCACCGGTCTCCAAAACCGGCGGTTGGGGGTTCGATTCCCTCCGGGCCTGTGGGAGAGTGTTGGAAGGTCGGCAGGGCTTTGACAACTTGGGGAACGAGGCCTCGCGCCGTCCCCGGCGCGAGGAGGGAGGAGCGAATGTCACGCGTTCGCGAATTCCAGTGAGAGACCGCCATGGATTACCACCATGGCGGCAAACCATGGCGGTATCGTCTAGGGGACTAGGACACGGCCCTCTCAAGGCTGGAACACGGGTTCGAATCCCGTTACCGCTATTTGGTCTGGCCCGTTCGTCTATCGGTTCAGGACGGCACCCTTTCACGGTGCAGAGACGGGTTCGACTCCCGTACGGGCTATGTGCGGGCAGGCTGGCGCAGTGAAGAGCCGTGGTGACACGCGGTGCTGGAGCGGTTGGAGATCGGATTCGGTGGCGGCAGGCGGCGCCACGCGAGCCCCGATTGTGTGAGGGGCCGTAGCTCAGTTTGGTTAGAGCACTCGACTGTCACTCGAGAGGTCGCGGGTTCGAGCCCCGTCGGCCCCGTTGCATGTGTCGTTTCATGCGCAGTTGCAGGTGCAGTTGCCCTGATGGTGAAACTGGTAGACACGCCATCTTGAGGGGGTGGTGCCGAAAGGCGTCGCGGTTCGAATCCGCGTCAGGGCATTCCTCAGCACGTCGCCACAGTAGCTCAGGGGTAGAGCACTCGATTCGTAATCGAGCGGTCGTGAGTTCAATTCTCACCTGTGGCTCTCGATCCAGGTCTGAATCAGGATGATGGACCGGAGGCATGAAAAACGGCGCCCGTGAGGGCGCCGTTCGCATTTCCGGACGTGCGATCCGTCAGGTCGCGCCGAGTCGGCGCTCGATGGACTTTCGGATGTGCTCCTCGATCGCGCCCGTCGATGCGCAGACGATGGGATCCGCGCTCGCGCCCTCGTTGCGGCGAAGCGATCCGCTCACATGCGTCATGCCGATGGTGCTGCCATCAGGGGTCGACTGAATGGCCGTCATCACGTTGGCGGTGAGTCGCCCGTCGTCCACGTAGGGTCCGGCTTGATTCAGCGCCATCACCGCCGGCCGTTCGACGTCAGTCGTCGCACCGCGACCATGTTCTGCACGTACCAGTCGGCACGATCGCCGCCGAGGTCCAGATAGTTCACTCCGCCCAGCGCGGCGGAGGCGTGGATGATCTGGCCATCGCCGACATAGATCGCGACGTGCGAAATGGCGTCGTCCGGCTCGGCGAAGAGCAGGAGGTCGCCGGGGAGCAACGCACTGAAGTCGAGGGCGACTCCCTGTCCCGCGCGAGCCTGCTCTCGAGAGGTGCGGGGCAGCGAGATGCCCTGCTTCGCAAAGACGTACTTCGTGAAGCCGGAGCAATCGAAGCCGCTGTTGGGGGTGTTTCCGCCCCACACGTATGGCACGCCGATGTACTGGTCGGCGGTCTCGAGGACCCGTGACACGACCGCCGTTGGGGCGGGCGACCGGGGAATCCGGACGCCGCCTGACGAGCGCGATTCGCCCGAGCCGCTCGATCCGGTGGATCTCCTGTGCGCTCCCACCGCCTCCCCAACCATGACCGCCGCGGAGAGCACCGTCGATGGCGATACCGAGATCATCCCCTGCGCGCATCCGGAGAGGAGGAGCAAGGAGGACACGAGGGCAGGATGAGTAGCGCGTGGCAGCCGCGGAGTCATGGCCATTCGCAAGGCAGCTTCAGCGCCACGACGGCTCATGACGCCAACCGATTGTCGGGAAGTGAGTTACATGCTTCCCGCCAACGCGCGAGTGATGCTGCGTCGTCCGCTTATCCGGACAGTGTGATCGCCCCGGTGAGACAGCACGTCGCTCCGCGGAATGATTGCGTCATGGGCAGTTGGCTGCCGTCCGCATTCCGGGCTGAACGCGCGTCACCATTACCCGCGCGTCGGCAATACTGCCTCCGCCTGCCGCTTCGCTTGCGCGACGAGTCCATCCGCCCGCGCGTCCGCCTCGCGGACGATCTGGTCCGCGCGCTGGTCGGACTCGCGACGCAGTCGCTCTGCCGCTGTCTGCGCGGCGAGCTTCGCGAGAGGATTGGTCGGCCGCGCCTGGAGCGAATCGGCCCGAGCGTTTCCCTCGCGCCTGGCCGCGGCCGCGAGCGTGCGCGCCTCGGCGCGGATCATCGTCGCCTGCCTCTCCGCCTCGGCAACGAGTCGGTCCGCCTCCGCGCGTGCGCGGCGACGTGCCTCGTCAGCCGCGGAGTCGACCCTCTGTTTGACCGCCGCCGTGCGCGTGTCGATCTGCTGCTGGACGGCGTTCTGCGCCGTCTCCTTCACCGAGCCGGTCATCCCTGCGAAGTTGGCCTTGACCACAGGATTCGTGACCGTCCCCGTCACCTGCGCGCCCATCTGGATTACATCGCCGGCGAGCCTTGCCAGGGTACTACCGCCGGCGGCGCCGAGGGCAGAGCGGGGAAGCGCGAGCGCGAGGTCGTACTTGATGGATTGATCGATCCCGTTGGAGCCAGCGATCGTCATGTCCACCCCGTTGGCCTTCACGGCGAATGGCTTGACGCGCAACCGGCCGTCGGCGACGTCGAACGACGCCTTCACGATACCGAGCGATGGCTTGCGGAGCTGATCGAGCTTCGTGGCGTCGGCCAGCTTCTCGAACACCGGCGCGCCCTGGACGATGAGGCGCTCCGTCTCGATCGCTCCCTTGCCCGTGAGTGATGGGAACACGGGGATCATGTCCGTGCCCAGCACGCCCTTCATCCCAACCGTGCCTGACACGGCCCCCTGCGCCCAGCGCGAAAGGGGCACGAGCTTCTGCACGGTGGTGAGCGCGGCGAAGGCCGACGGGATGTCGATGCGCGCGAGCCGGAAGTCGACGTCGAAGGTGGGACGGCTGGGCACCGTGGTCTCGTAGAAGCCGTTGGCGACGACCGAGCCACGCAGCGTCTCCATCTGGAGCTCGTCGAGCGTGACGCGCTGATCCTTCACGCGCAGGTTTCCCCGCACGTTCGCCGCGGTGATGGCGCCGTACGTGACGCGGGCCGCTGTCGTCTCGAGTGCGAAGTCGACGTGCGGCGGCACGGGGATCACCTCCGTCATCTTCTCCTTCGAACGCCACTCGTTCAAGTCGAAATGATTGCTCGCCACCGTGGCGCTGCCGCGCAGGTCCTCGCTGCGCAGCACGAAGCCGAGCAGGTTGTCCAGCGAGCCGACCGCCCGCACGTCGCTCGCTCCGATCCGCGCCGAGAATGACGTCAGCTCGGCGGCGCGCGGAGTGAGGCGCAGCGATGCGGTGTCGATCGCGATGGCATGCGGCAGCGCGGACGCGCGCGCCGTGAGGCGTGCGACGTTCACCGTCCCGCCGGCCGCGACCCGGTCGTACCGGCCTTCGTCGAGGTCGGACATGCGGGCACGCATCGCGATGTCAGCGGACACCAGGCCCGCGAGCTCGCTCACGCCCTCGAGCTTCACCGTGCGAGCGACGTCGGACAGGTTCAGCGCGCCGACAACGCGCAGATCCACCTGCGGATCGCTCACCGGAGTGCGCATCGTGAATCGCGCGTCGAGCGGCCGTCCACCGAACACCGCGTGCAGACGCTTCAGGTCCACGACCGTACTGTCCACGTGTCCGCCCGGATTGTCTATTGCCAGATCCAGGAAGATGTCGCGCGCCGGGAGCGGGAGCCGAGGATCGCGAAAGGCGCCGTTGGCGACGCGCGCCCGCAGCGCGAGCGCCGGAAAGGCACGGGGGCCGTACGCCCCGCGCACGCGGCCCGACGTGGACATGGTGCCCGCCGTCTGGAGCCGGTCGAAGTCGCGCGGGTAGACGGCGGGGACCAGGGAGAGGAGATCGCGGAACGCCGTGCTCGGAGTCGCGAACGTGAGGTCCAGCGCGACGTTCGGATTGCCCATCGTCACGGAGCCCGCGAAGGCCAGCACGAGATCGTTCAGGCGAAGCGAGTCGTTGGCGAAGGTGAATCGCCGCGCGCGCAGGTCGGCGTCCACGTCGGCGTTCAACTCGACGCGCACGCGGCTGAGGTACGGCACGCCGGCGAAGCGAAACGACACGGTGTCGATTCGCGTCCGCGTCGCGAGGAGCACGCGGTCGCGCGCGAAGTCGCCGCGGAGGGACTCGTGGAGTCCCGTGAGCGACGCGGAGACGTGGGACTGCTCATCCTGGAAGGTGACGCGGCCATCGGTGATGCGGAAATCGCGCAGGGAGATCGCGACCGATCGCGCGGTGTCGCGTGCGGCGTCATTCGCGGCGCGAGCGATGTCCCAGTTCGCGCGTCCGTCAGCCAGCACGCGGAGCGTCGCGGCCGGCTCGGTGAGCACGACCTCGCGCACGACGATGCGGCGGCCGGACTTCACGTGGCCAATCACGCTGCCGATGTCGAGCACCAGACGCGCCTGACGCATCGACACCAGCGTGTCACGCTGGAACGGCCCCGCTCCGACGACGGAGAACCGATCGAGGCGCAGGGTGGCGTTCGGAAAGTCACGCAGGACGCTCAGGCTTGCCCAATGCCAGTCGACTCGTGCGTTCACCGACGAGTTGACCTCCATCTTCAGGCGCGTGGCGATGCGGTCGCGGAAGACGAAGGGGACGGCGAGCAGTGCGACGAGCACGGCGGCCACGAGCGCGCCGAGCCCGAAGGCGAGGTTCCGGTGGAATCGCATGAACTGGAGACAGGATGTCGAGGTGGACGCGACGTTGGTCGGCTGATCAGGACGATCCTGGCGCGTACTTCGTATCCGAATTCAGCAGTTCGATACCGCTGGCCTCAGCGGGGAGGTCCGTCTTGTGACGGTCCGGCGTGCGACCTAGATTCCGATCGCTGGCGGTGACCAGTGCTCGCGGGCGTAATTCAGTTGGTAGAATGCCAGCTTCCCAAGCTGGACGTCGCCGGTTCGAGTCCGGTCGCCCGCTCCTTGTAAAACATCGTCTTGCAGCACCGCCGGATTCCTGGATTCCGGCGGTGCTGTCGTTGGTGCCCACGGCGGTGCTCACGTCATTCGAGGTGCCCAAGCCGAAGTGGGAAGCACTGCGTCGCGAAGCGCTACGGGAAGCAGGGTCAGCCCGGCCTCGGAGGTCGCAGGAACACTCTCGCTCCGCATCTCCGTGCCGGCCCGCGACGCCGTGCGGACGGCCGCTGTCTCGGGAATGAGCAGCTCGTCCTGGCGGTCCTGGAGGTGTCCTCACTCGTCCTCGACCCGCCGTGCAGCCGCCGAGCTTGTCGAGCACACGACGGTCACTCGTGTCGGCGCGCCGTCGGTAGAGACGCGACGGATACCGTACAAGCCGCGGCCGCGCACGGGCGTGACACCGGCGGCGAGTTCGAGGGCATAAAACGCCTTGCTGCGCCTGGCGCGTCAACGGCGCCCGGCGCACGCGCTCCACGACGGCGGCCCGTGGACGAGCTTACCCTCGGATGAGGTAGAAGTCGGTACGCCGTCATGTGGATCGCATGCCGCCTCTGACTCGGCAAGCACCGTCTCCAGCGCGCGGTCGGCACAACGCGCTGCCTCGCGCTAAGCGCAAGCTTCTCACCCGGCTTCTTCTCGTCGCGGTTCATGCACGCCCCGTGCGGCGCCATGGGTGTCGACGTAAGATCGAACTGCGAGCGGCGCGACTCGCCGACGTGACCACCCGCATCGCCGCCCAGAGCGCAAAGGCGAGCTCGATGCGCGGGTCGAGTGCGAGAACATGCAGCGGCACATTGAACAGACGCGCATTGGGCGCGGACCCAGGAGTGTCAACCTGCGCGAGAACTTCGCGTGCGCCGTCGTCGAGCGGCAGGCGAACTCTCACAGTCTCACCCGTGCGGTTGCGACTCTCGCGAAGCACGCGAAGTCGCAGGGCGACGGGTTGCCCGGTGTGAGCGCGCACGATGTCTTGGCGGATGGCGAGGGCCAGCGGCCGCTGGCTGCCTCCTCCCGTGAGCCGCAAGAGTTCGCGGTAGCGCAGCCGAATCGGCTCCCAGTGCGAGGCGACGATCGCCCGCGCTTCGGTGACGCAGTGCCTCGGCTTGTTCACGTGGACGGCTCGCTTCGTCCGTTCCTCCCGCTCCTGCAGACGCTCCACCCGCTAGGGCGGAGGTCGAGGCGATTCGCTCACGCTTTCGAAGCCACGCCTCGACCGAGCACAACGTGTCCATCATGATCTCCGCGCGGCGCGGTTCGACTGTCTCGGGCTCCTGCTTGTGGATATCGGCCATGCGTCGCCAGAGCGCAATAAAGTGATCGTACCGACGCCCTGGCCCACGTGAAGTTGGGTCGAGCATCCCGGCGCGAGGAGGATGCCCCGGAGAGTCCGCATATCGCCGTGCCGGCGAGTCTCGGCAGAGGCGTACTTGCCCTTCTCCTCATCGAGCGTGAGTTCGAAACTCTCCCTGATCGTCAGCGTCGCCTGGGTCGGCGGCGCGAGGTCTTTCCTGCCCCGGCGTAGCGGACGGCGCACGGAAAGGTGAGAGGCCGGATACGAGCCGGCCATTCGCAGCCACAATCCCGCCCCTTCGCGCGTGTACCGCACACTGCGTCGTTCAGCCTATCGAGCCGCACTCATCAACGCGGACCAGCGACGCAAGTCCTCTGCTCCCAGCTCTCCGACCATGCGGTCCTGTACCCGCTTCGTGCTGTCCGACAGTATCAGGGTAGGCGTTGCGTTCACCCGGACGGTGCGGCCGAAGTCGGAGATGGAGCCCGCCGGCTCAACGACTTCGGTGTTCCTGAGCCCGATGGAGTCGAGGTACGCATGTGCCGAAGCCGCCCCATCCAACGCCACGACCTGGAGCCGAGGGTACCCCTCCCTCGGCTTGCGGACCGCGAGTGCTTCCAGCATGGAGTGACAGTGCGAACAACTCGTCATCATGAACAGCGTCACTCCGCCCCTCCGTGGCCAGAGGTCGCGTGTGCGACCGTCGATCCCTCGAACCAGCACCGCGGGTTGACTGTCGTGTGACATGCCAGACGTGGAGACGGCTTGGCGCGAACGGCGGGAAGAACGTCCGGCCGCCAGCAGCGCGGTGCCACCCACGAGAGTCATGATCGCCATTGCCGCGATGAATCGCGTCATCGGCTTGCTCCCCATGTTGGGCCTCACAGGGGGATGTTGAATGCTGCGGCGAGTGCGAGCTTCAGCACGACAACGGCGGTCCACCACAGGCTGGAGGCGAGGAGCGCCGCGAGAACCCGCATTCGTGGCAGGGCCCTCAGGAGAAGGAACATCGAGACGATGATCCCCAGGATCGACAGGAGGTCTGTCGAATGCAGCACCGTTCTAGCAACCGCCCCGGTATCGTCCGTCGCGAGCACGCTGAAGTCGCTCGTGGCAACCGCTCTCCATGACGTCTCCGCGGCGACATCGCGTCCGGAGAGTGCGATCGTCCCCGCCCAGGCGATGATGCGTGCCACCAGCACCGCCAGCGTCGAGACCGCGGCGGTGCGTAGCGCCTGGGCAGCAACCAGTCGCTCGCCGACGAGCATCGTTCCGACCACCAGGCTGAAACCGCTCAGCATGATCAGGAGGACCGTCAGCACGAAGAGCACTCCCACCGCACCCGGCTCGGTCACGATGGCGACCTGACGCGTGATCAGGGCGGCCATGGGCTCACTGAGGCGCCCATGCACTATGCGCTCGGCGTCGGCGAGGGCCACGGCTTGCAGGCGAGACAGGCCAAACGTCCAGACGTTCAGCACAGGCATGATCGCGGTCATCGCGCTCGCAAGGAGGAGGGGAAGGCCCCACGTGCTCCTGGCCCTTGGCATGTGCCCCGTCCGGCTCACTGTCCCCAGTTGGCTCACGCGCTCTTCCGTTGCCTCATACCCCGCCGTGCTGATCTTGCGCATATGACGGATGGTGGTTCATGGTACAGACGATTCCTGGAACTGCACCCGCTCGCTGGCAAGAATTGCCAGCCGCATGCCCCCAACCGCGATGGCGACGCCTGCGACGAGCGCGGCGGCCCATCCACCCATCGAGCTCCAGGCGGCCATTGGGGCCACCAGCGCCGCGACGAGCATGATGTAGCGGATCGGCCTGGCGATCCATGTCGTCTCGAGGCTCCAGGCGGTGGTGGCGAGTGCGGTGCACGCACCAACGGCCGCCGCGGCGACGATTCCAGATGCCCCGACGACCGCATACTCGATTGCCCCGGATACCATCGTCCTTCCGCACAGCGACACCACGGTGATCGCCATGAGGTGCCATCCGATCAGAACCCGGCAGAGCAAGGTCACGCGATCCCGCAGCAGCGGCGCAAGTCCCCGCCTGCTCACCAGGCGCATGTATCCCATGAGGGTGCGGGACTCACTTCCCCAGAGGGTCTCCGAGACGGCCAGTGTCGGCAGCACGAGCGTGATCGCCATGCCGACGGCGCCGGCCGGCGAGAAGATGCTCGCGATCCGCTCCGGATGCCGCGCCACCAGCCAACAAAGGTAGGCGGTCGGGGCGGCGGCGACCAGCACGACGACGGGCTCCCTTCGCGCCCACGCACGCAGCGACACGCGGTCCCGCTCGCCGAGACCACCGCGCCGCACGCGTGACGCCTGGTCGACGTGTGCGCGAGGCTGGCGCGAGATGGCCTTCCTCCCCGCACGGCCAGGGACGTCGTCGCGCGCCGATGCCTCGGCGAAGTACCGAGACACCCCGCTGGCGATGATCGACAATACCGTCATCGCGGCCAGGCGGAGTGGGCCCCCATGTCCCGACAACGACTCCATGGGCGCCGACCAGGTCGCCGACTGCTCCGGGGGGACAAGTCCGAGAACGCCAAGTCCCCACGCAGCGACCGTCGCCGTGACGAGGGCAACGCGAGCGACGGAGCGGCTCGTCGCCCATCGGCTCCCGACCGCGTCGCCGAAGCCGATCCACGGAAGGCCGCTCAGGGCGCTCCATCGCATGCCGGGCGCGAGAAGGGCGAGCGGCACAGCGGGGACCCATGCGAGTCCTGCCAGCCTGGCGAACGACCGCACCGTGCCGTACGTCGCGAACACGCTCGGCCGAACTCCGCGCAGTCGCAGCGAACGTGCGCCGTCGAACGGGTGACGGGCACGGGGCCTCGGATCACTTCTGGCCTTTCGCCATGCATCCACGAAAAGCACGAGGCCAAGCAGCCACGACATCGAGCCCGCGGCGACGAGGCTCGGAGGCGGACGTGTTGGATCCCCGCCCCGGGACAGCGTGACGAGCACCCAGACGTAGCCAAGGAGACCGACGGAGCCCGCGAACAGGTCGCGCCATCCCAGCCACGCGACGGAGCTGTCCGTGGAAGCGAGTGCCGTTTCGAGCCCGCGCCATCGCCTGATGGCGTCCGCGTGCAGAACTCGCGCTGACTCGTTCCACCAGGCGCTCACCTATTGCTCTCGACGACGACACGTGGCTTGGCCGTGAGCCGGCGGTACGTCGCCCGGAGCGATTCCGATCCGCACACCTCCGAGACACTGCCCTCGGCGATCGTCCGCCCATCCACGATGACGCCGACGTGGCTGGCTACTGCTTCGGCTTCGCCAAGGAGATGCGTAGACAGAAGCACGCTACGCTTTCCCGTGCGCACGAACGCGCGAAGCGCGTCGTGGAAACCCTCGACCGCCGCTGGATCGAGCCCACTGAGGGGCTCATCCATGATGAGACAGCGGCTCGTGGTGACGAGCTCCGCGAACAACGCGACCTTGCGAATGGTTCCGAACGACAGTGTCGCGAGAGGCGCGTGCATGTAGTCTTCGTCCAGCCCCAGACACGCGAGCAGGTCCGCGGAGTCCGCGGATGGCGTCACACCTTTCAGGCTCGCGACGAAGTCGCACCACTGCCAAGGCGTCACGCGCTCGTCGATGATGGGGCGCTCTGGCAGGTAGCTCAGGCCGGCTCTTGGCGACCATCGCTCCAGTGGGACGGAGACGCCATCAAGACGCAGCGTTCCGCGCCTCGCGAAGAGAAATCCGGCCAGCACCCCGAGCGTGGTGCTCTTGCCCGCGC
>JAJAYP010000149.1 GCA_026786185.1 Gemmatimonadaceae bacterium | reverse complement strand
CGATCGCATCGAGCTGGGCCGACACATCGCCGAATTGCGCGTGGACCCGGTGGGCCGCCACCCGCACCCGCCGGCCCGCCGGGCGGGCACCACCCACGAGAAAGCGCTGGGCCCCCACCCCGGGGTCGGCCCCCAAGCCCCCCCCAGGGGCCCCCGCGGTATGACTAGCGGCGTGCCCGCGCCGCGCGGCCGGGCGAGCTGGTCGCGGCCGAGCGGGTCCACGCGCAATTCGGCGATGTGTCGGCCCAGCTCGATGCGATCGCTCTCCCGTTCGCGATAGCGATCGACGACGTGAATCGCGGAATCACCCGTGGTGATGACGAAGACGCGGTCGCCGCTGGGGGTCGCGGCCAGCAGTTCGATGGGCGCGTCCATCGTGATCGTGGGCGTGCGCTCCATGGTGCGCGTGCGAATCCCCGTGAGCTCGCGATCGGCACCGAGGTAGAGGCGATCGCCAACCTGGGTGCGCAGCGTGCGGTCCACCTTCGGCAGCACGACCGAATCGACAACCTCCGTCGCGGGAGGCCGAAGCCGCCAGACGACGGATCCACCCGTCCGTTCCGCGAGCACGAGCAGGCTACCGTCCGACTGCGGAAACAGGGCGCGCGCGGCGAGCGGTGGCTTCCACTTCCACGACCCGCCCTCGGCGAAGCGCTGCACGGTGCCGTCGGCGAGGATGGCGTAGATCGAGGAGCCGTCGGTGGACGTGATGCTGCTCAGCTTCGTTTTCGAGACCGCGCGCGCGCCACCTTCACGAAAGTCGATGCGCGCAGGGAGACCCCGGATGTCCACGTACGCGATCTCTCCCGCCTCGTCGTCGAACGCGAGCACGCGCGCCGGTGCAGGCGCCGACGGCGCGGTCCAGACGACGGTGTCGAGGCGCGGGTACGCATACACGCGCGCCGTGCCCCCTTTCTGCGCGATGCGCAGCACGAGGTTGTCGGGTCCGCGCGATGCCTGGGCGGAAGGGGCGGCGCGAGTAGCGGAGCCGGCGGGCCGGTCATTGTTGCACGCGGCGAGCACGACCGCCAACGCGAGGAGCGTCGATCGCACGATCAGAATTTATCCCCGCGCGACGGCGGAGAACAGGCGCGCGCGGTGCGTCAGCGTGCGCCGTGGGCCGTGATGGGAATCACGTCCGCGTCGGCCCAGAGGCGTTCGATCTGATAGAAGTTGCGAAGCGTCGGATGAAACACGTGCACGACGAAGTCCACGTAATCGAGCAGGACCCAGCGCCCCTGCTGCAGCCCTTCCACATGATTGGCCGTCTGCCCCGTCTCCTTCTTGAGGTCGCCGAGCACCGAGTTGCCCAGGGCGCGGACATGGGTGTCGGACGTTCCGCTGGCGATGAGGAAGTAATCGGTCATGTCCGACACGCCCTTGAGGCTCAGCAGCACGACGTCGTTCCCCTTGCGATCCAGCAGGATCGTGGCCGCACGCTGCGCGAGATCGAGCGACGTGTACGACGGAAGCATTGCGGGGGCGGACATTGGCAATCGGTTGAAGTCGTGAGGCAAAAGAGCAGTACTTGGTACTTCGTACCTGGTACCAAGTACCAGGTACTTTCAGGCAACAAACGGTACTTGGTACTTCGTACCTGGTACCGAGTACCAGGTACTTTCAGGCCAAGGCAGTACTTGGTACTTCGTACCTGGTACCGAGTACCAAGTACTTTCAGGCCAAGGCAGTACTTGGTACTTCGTACTCGGTACCAAGTACCGGGTACTTTCAGTTCAGAGCAGTACTTGGTACTTCGTACCGGGTACCAAGTACCAGGTACTTTCAGTTATGACGTCAGTCCAGCGCGCGAAGCCAGTAACCTCGGGTCTTACTGCTTGATCACCCAGACGCGGATCTCCGGCTTCACGTCCGCGTGCAGTCGTACCGGCACGCGATAGACTCCTAGCGCCTTGATGGGCTCGTGCAGGTCGATCAAGCGCTTCTCGATGTTGAACCCGTGAGCGGCGAGCTGCTCCGCGACATCGGCCGACGTGACCGAGCCGAACAGCTTGCCTTCCTCACCGACGCGTGCGGAGAAGGTGAGCTGCACCTCTTCGAGGCGCTTCGCGATCTCGCTCGCGCTCTCGCGCCGCTCGCTCTCGGCGGCTTCAAGACGGCCGCGTTCGGCACCGATGCGCTTGAGATTGCCCGGTGTGGCCTCGTAGGCGAAACCGCGGGGGAGCAGGAAGTTGCGGGCGTAGCCGTTCTTGACCGTGACGACGTCACCCGGATGCCCGAGATTCTCGATCGCCTGGCGCAGGATGATTTCCATGGAATGACCCTCTGATTACGTGGTAGGACGCGGGCGGCGTCGCCAATCGGCCCAGGTATCACCGAGACCGAGCCCGAAGGCAGCGAGCGTGAGGAGCACGAACCCGGAGATGGCCACCACGCTGAGGACGGGCCACCAGAGCATGGCGAACCCGACCATCAGCGTCGCGGCGAGCACGCCAGGCGCGAGAAACCAGGAGAGCACGCCGAATCCTCGAATGGCGTAGAGCGCTCCGAAAAACACCAGCAGGTTGCGACCCGCGCCCTCGATGAAGCCGAGCGCCGGCAGGAACACGATCGCCAGGCCGGCGATGAGCCCCCACACGAGCTGGTCGTTGAATCGAAAATCCTTCAATGGACCCAGCGGCGCGCCGAGGCGCGTGCGCGCGATCCGGTGGTACGTCGTCCACGCCAGTGCCATCGCGATGAGCGACTCGAGAAAGAGCAGGGATGGGAAGAGCTCCACGCCCGTCTTCGTCGTTTCCTGCAGTCGTTGCGAGAACTCGGTGAGCAACGGTCCCGACTCGGGCATGCGCTGCATGATGCCCGGATGTTCGGTGACGGCCGTGCGGAACATCGCCATCGCCGCCTCATTCCGCCGCTCGAACTCCACCTGCATCGACTCTCCGATGCGCGTGGGGGTGAGCGGTCCACGAATCCCCATCGCCAGCACGATCGCCACGCCGAGTGTCAGCGCGGTGAGCGCGCGCGGGAAGAACGGTCGCTGCAGGCCGAGCAGGCACGCGAGACCGAATCCTCCCGCGACGAGCAGACTCCATCCGCGGACGAGGTTGTAGAACGACCCCGGCGTGGAGTCCAGCGCGAGTACGCGGAGGGTGAGCGCGACGCACAGCACGGCGAGGAAGAGCCGACCCCCGGCCCACCACCCCACCAGGCAACACGCGGCCAGGGCAGGGAGGAGCAGCACGAGCGTCTCCTCCACCGGCAGGAGCGCGGTGAAGGGTGGCACGTGCGGCAGGAAGAGGAACGCCGCGAGCGCGAGGAGGAGTTTCCCCCACCCCCGTTCGGACGGCGCCGGGGACACGGCGTCGGACATCCTAGCCCTGCAGGCCCCGCGTGTAGGGAATCAGCGCCAGATAGCGCGCGCGCTTGATCGCAGTGCTCAGCTGACGCTGATGCCGCGCGCACACGCCACTCAGGCGGCTGGGAAGGATCTTTCCGTGATCGGTGATGAAGCGGCCGAGGGTCCGTTCGTCCTTGTAGTCGACGAAGCGGACGCGCGTCTCGCAGAATGGGCAAGCCTTCGATGGGCGGCGCATGGTCTACTCCTCGTCGTCGTCGTCGTCATCGCCACGCTTCTTCGCGAGGGCGAGCTCCTCTTCGGTCATCGGCGGCGCGCCGACTTCATCCTCGAAGAGCGTGATGAGATGACGAATGACGCCATCGTCGAGCTTGAGAGCCCGCTCGTACTCGGGCAGGCCGGCGGTCTCCGCTTCGAACCGGGCGATGACGTAATAGCCGTTTTCCTTCGGCCCGATCGGGTACGCGAGCTGACGGCGACCCCAGTGATCGATCTTCATCTCCCCGGTGGTGCCGAGAAGCTGGTGGAAGCGGTCGAGCTTCTCGTTCACGGCGGAATCTTCGAGCGTGGAGTCGAAGACGTACACCGCCTCGTATGGACGTGGCATGTCCTGGCAATCCTCCCTTTGGACGTATCCGCCCCCCGCTGGTTGCCGGCGCGGGAGGAGGGGATGAAGTGCCGTGCGGCAGAGGGCCGGGCACGGCACGTTGTGACAGCCTTTCAAGATAAACCGGCACGACGACGCAGAGAAGGGGAGACCATCCGCGTCGGCGCGCCGCGCCATCGCCTCCGGCGCGTGGAGCATCGGCTCGCCAGACAACGGAAACAGGGAGATGCGACGCATCGGCCTTCCCTCTAGCTTTCGCCGCGATGAACCTCGAGCCCCTGCGACCGGCGGACCTGAACGAGAGCGAATTCGCCGAGCGAGGGCAGCATATCGACGCGATGGAGCAGCTCGCGTCGCTCGCGGCGTCGGCGCTTCGCGTACCGCTGGTGCTCATGGCCATGCCCGGCCCCCCGAACGAACGGGCATGCATCGTCGCGGGCACGGGCGAGATCCCGCGATGGAGCGCGGCAGACGAGGCGGCGCTCTGGCGGTCCGGATTGGTGGAGATGGTGAGCGGGGGTCCGGTGGAGATGCGCGACATGACGCGCAACTACCCGCTCGACCAGCTCCGAATCTTCGCGCAGCTCCGGCTCGGGTCACTCCTCGGCGTACCCATTCGCTCGACATCGGATCATGTGTACGGGGTCGTCTGCGCGGTGTACACCACGCCGACGTCGTGGAACGACGACGATCGCGCCATGCTGCAGCAGTTCGCGCAGCTCGCCGCCGCAGACCTCGAGCTTCGACGCCAAGTGGACGAGCACGCGGAGAACGAATCGCGCCTGCGGTTCAACGCGGATCACGATGCGCTCACGGGATTGGCGACACGTGGTGCGCTGCTCGAGCGGCTCCGCGACGCACTCGTGCGTCCGCCACGTCCCGTCGCCGAGCTGCGCGGTACCTCGGACCAGATGCTCGCGCCCCCGGCCGAGGACCTCGTCGCCGTGTTCATGATGGACGTGGAGAACTTCTCGGCCGTGAACGCGAAGTTCGGTCACAAGGTGGGCGATCAGGTGCTGATGGCGGCGGGGCGACGACTCGTCCGGGCTGCTGGGCGAGACGCGCTCGTGGCGAGAATGGGGGGAGACCAGTTCGCGGCCGTCGTCGAGCGACTGGAGACGATGGACGCCGTGCAACAGATGTCGGAGCACCTGCGCGCGGCGTGCGAGCAGACGGTGCTGGTGGGCACGGAACAGGTCGCGCTTCGCACCCGCGTCGGCGTGTCGTCGAGCGCCACGACGGCCACGCTGGCTGAGCACCTGCTCTTTCGCGCCGATGGCGCGGTGGGGCGCGCGACGCCGCCTGCGGTGGCGGTCGTGTCGCCCGAGCAGGTCGTCGAGCCCACGGCCGTGAGTGACGCCGAGGCGGACGATCGGCCACGCGCAGAATCCGCGCTGATCGACGTCGTGGAACCGAGAGCGGTTGATGTTGTGGAACCGGCGTCGGTGGAGGTCGCGGAGTTGGCGCCGGTGGAGGTGGAGGTGGACGTGGATCGGCATCGCGGCACGGATGCATCGCGCCACGAGGCACCGCTGGCGCACGTTTCATCATTGGTGTCGCGGCCGAGAGGGGCCACGTCGATGCCGCAGGCGGATATTCGACGGCGTCGCTCGACGGCCGGTCCGTTCAGGTGGATTGCGCAGACGGTGCGGTCCTGGACCAGTCTCGTGCGCAACGCGATCGAGTTCGCCAAGCTCGACACGGGGGAGTTGCTGCTGCACGTCGACGACGTGGACGTCGCGACGTTACTCGTCGAGTTGAAGCACGACGTCGTGCAGCAGACCTACCTCAAGGGGCTCCACTATCACCCGTCCACGTGTCCGCGCGACATCATTGTTCGTGCGGATCCGTCCAAGGTCCGACGGGTGCTCCGGCACCTGCTCGCGAACGCGATCAAGTTCACGGAGCCGGGGGGAGAGATCGCGGTGGAATGCGAAACGAATGCGCAGGCGGTGCGGATTCGCGTGACGGACACCGGGCGCGGCATTCCCGCGACCTGGCTCACGCAGGTCTTCGAACCCTACGTGCAAGTGGACGCGCACCGCATGCCGCGCGGCCAGCGAGGGCTCGGACTGGGCCTCGCGATCAGTCAGCGGCTGGCGGTCGCGATGGGAGGGGCGCTGGAGGTGGAGAGTGACGTCGGCAGCGGGAGCACCTTCACGCTCACCCTGCTGCGCGGCTGAGCGTGATCAGACGTTGAAACGGAACAGCAGCACGTCGCCGTCCTTCACGATGTACTCCTTTCCCTCCTGCCGCATCATGCCCTTCTCCTTCACCCCCTTCCACCCGCCGTTCGACACGAAGTCGTCATAACCCGCCGTCTCGGCCTTGATGAACCCGCGCTCGAAATCGGTGTGGATCACGGCGGCGGCCTGCGGCGCGGTGTCCCCGCGATGGATCGTCCAGGCGCGCACTTCCTGCTCGCCGGCCGTGAAGTAGGTCTGCAGCCCGAGCAGGTGATATCCCGCGGTGATGAGCCGGTCGAGGCCCGCGGACGTCAGCCCGAGCGACGCCAGGAATTCCTGCCGATCCTCGACAGGCAGTTCGGCAAGCTCGCTCTCGATCTTGGCGGAGAAGGGCACGACGTCCGCCCGCTCGCCGCTCGCCACGATGGCGGCGCGCAGCGTGGTGAGATGCGGGCCCTCGTCGCCCGACAGCTCCGCGTCGGTGACGTTCGCGGCGTAGAGGATCGGCTTCGCCGTGAGCAGCGACAGCGGCTTGAGGATCGCCAACTCGTCGCGGTTGAGCTTCGCCTCCCACAGTCCTCGCCCGTCCTTGAGAAAGGAATGCGCTTTCTCGATCGTCGGCAGTTCGGCCAGCGCGTCCTTGTCGCCCGTCTTGGCCGAGCGCTTCACGCGATCGAGGCGCTTCTCCACCGTGGAGAGGTCGGCGAGCGCGAGCTCGAACTCGATCACTTCGCGGTCGCGGACGGGATCCACGGAGCCCATCACGTGCAGGATGTCGTCGTCGTCGAAGCAGCGGACGACGTGCACGATCGCGTCCGTCTCGCGGATGTTCGCGAGGAACTGATTGCCGAGTCCCTCGCCCTTGGACGCACCCTCGACGAGACCCGCGATGTCGACGAACTCCACCGCAGCGGGGACGGTGCGCTGCGGCTGCACGACGTCGGCGAGCACGTCCAGCCGAGCATCCGGCACGTTCACGCGACCGATGTTCGGGTCCTTCGTGGCGAACGGATAATTCGCGGCGAGGACGCCGGCGCTGGTGAGCGCATTGAACAACGTGGACTTGCCGACGTTCGGAAGGCCGACGATGCCGAGTTTGAGCATTGGAACGACGGGTGGAGCGGAAGGAGGATGACGCACCCGCGCGCGCGGGCGTGATCGTGCGGTGTGCGAGACTTCCGAAAGCTAATCGTCTGGCAAAAAGCTCATGCGCTTTCGGTCGATGCGCATCGGGCGCTCCTCTCCCGTCGGAGTGCCGGGACGGCGACGAGTCGCAATCAGTTGCTGCGGGCCGTAGGGTCCATTCCGGCAAACATTTCGGAAGGGTGTGGCAAGCGCTCGGACGCGGAATTTGCACGCTATCTCGACATTGCTCTCGGGTCGGCCAAGGAGACGGAAAATCACCTCCTGTTCGCTCACGATATGGGATGGCTCGACAACGCGACGTTCACGCTCTTCGACGAGCGGTTGACGGAGATTCGCCGGATGTTGTTCTCGCTTTGCAGGGTGATGCGCCTGCGCGGTGAGAGTTCGACTCACCGGGAAGCAGGAGAGCAGGGAGCGGGCAGCGAGGAAGCAGGAAGCGATGAGCAGTGAGTGGCTCGCTACTCACCGCCCATTGCTCAGCGCCCCAAGCCCCCCGCTCATGGCTCTCCTCCTATCCGTTTGGCAGTCAGGGCTCCCGCGACGTCCCCACCCGCGCCTGCACGTCGAGCGCCCCTTTCATCCCCTCCCGGACCCACGCCTCCACCGCCTCGCTCATCACTGAAAACTGCGCGCGAATGGCGTCGGCGTCACGTTTTCCCACGGCGCCGAGCACGAAATCGGACAACGGTCCACCAAGCGCGCGATCCGGATCGCCGATGCCGATACGCAGGCGCGGGTACTGCTGACTCCCGATGGCCTGCTGGATCGATTTGAGGCCGTTGTGTCCTCCCGCCCCTCCTTCGCCGCGCACGCGCCAGGTCCCTGCAGGAATCGCCACGTCATCCACGAGCACGAGCAGGTCGGTGGCGGCGGACCAGAACGGCCGGCGGGCGTACTGCACTACCGCGCCGCCCGACAGGTTCATGAAGCTTTGAGGCTTCACCAGCCGCACCGTCTCCTTCACGCCGGGCACCTGTCCCTGCGCCACCTTCGCCTGACCGTCCTTCTTCCAGCCGTCGAATCCCCACCGCTCGGCGATCGCGTCGATCAGCCACCACCCCACGTTGTGCCTGGTCTGTTCGTACTCCTTGCCGGGGTTGCCGAGACCCAGGATGACCTTCATGCGCGTATCCGTCGAGAGAACGGGGGAATGCGACGACGGCTCCGCCCCAGCGGGGCGCAGCCGTCCGACGAGTGCACGAAACAGCGAGCGGATTACTTCGCCGCCTCTTCGTCTTCCTTCGCCTTGCGAATGAGCTCCGGCTCGCCTGCGGCGGCCTCGGCGTCACCCTCGGGCTTCTCTTCCACCACGGCGCGCGGGGCGATCACGGCGCAGATCGTCGTGTCCTCATCGGTCAGGACCTCGAGGCCGGCGGGCAGCACGAGATCGCGCACGTGCAGCGAGTGTCCCATGGCGAGTTCCGTGACGTCGACGTCGATATGGTTCGGGATGTTCGACGGATCGACGTTCACCTCGATGCTGTGCACCATCTGCTCGAGCAGCGCGCCGCTGAGGCGCACGCCCTCGGGAATGCCGACGAACACGAGCGGGATGTCGACGATGACCTTCTCGCCCGCCACCAGCTCCATGAAATCGATGTGCAGAATCTGCTTCTTGAACGGATGCCGCTGGATCTCGCGGATCAGCGTCTTGGTGGTTGCCTTGCCGAGGGTGAGATCGATCACCGTGCTGCCCGCGGCGATGTGCGAGAGCAACTTGTCGAGATCGCGCGCGACGAGGGAGAGCGATTGCGGCTCGCGGCCATGTCCGTAGACGACGCCGGGAATCCGGCCGGCCGCACGCAGCTTGCGGGCGACGCCCTTGCCACGATCGGAGCGCATTTCAGCGCTGAGTGATGCAGATGCCATGATGAATGTCCTGCCCGGAACGGTCTTCGACTGCAGCGAACCGCGATGCCGGTGCTACTCTCGGGCGGCTGCGTCCGCCCTACCATGCCGGTGCTGCGAAGCAGCACACCGCGGGGAACTCAAAACTACGAACTGCTCGTGAACGGTGAACCGTGAACGGTGAACCGTAAAAAGCGCTCACGGTGAATTATAAACGGTAAAGAGCCACGGCGCACGTGGTGACGGTTCACGGTTCACGGTTCACGGTCAGTCGTCAGTCGTCAACCGTCAGTCGAACAGCGAACTCACCGACTGCTCCGCGTGGGTGTACCGGATCGCCTTGCTCAGCAGCTCCCCCACCGACAGCACCGTCAGCTTCTCGAACCGCTTGTCGGGCGGGGTGAGGATCGTGTCGGTGATGACGACTTCCTTGATCGGGGCGTCCTTGATGCGCTGCACTGCCGGCCCGCTGAGCAAGCCATGCGTCGCGCACACGTACACGTCCTTCGCGCCCAGACGCCGCAGCGCGTGCGCGGCCTCCGTCACCGTCCCCGCCGTGTCGATCATGTCGTCGGCCAGGATGCAATCGCGCCCCTCCACCTCGCCGACCACGTTCACGACTTCACTCACGTTCGCGCGCGGCCGTCGCTTGTCGATGATCGCGAGCGACGCGTCCAGCCGCTTCGCGAAACCACGTGCCATCTTCGCCGCGCCCACGTCGGGCGCCACGATGACGACCTCCTTCAGCTGCTTGCGCTTGAAGTACCCGCTGAGCACCGGCATCGCGTACAGATGATCGACCGGAATGTCGAAGAATCCCTGCAATTGGTGCTGGTGAAAGTCGATGCCGAGCACGCGGTCGGCTCCCGCGCTCATGATCATGTTCGCCATGAGCTTCGCGCCGATCGCGACGCGGGGCTGGTCCTTCCGGTCCTGGCGCGAGTACCCGTAGTACGGCATCACCACCGTGATGCGCGCCGAGCTCGCGCGCCGAGACGCGT
>JAJAYP010000148.1 GCA_026786185.1 Gemmatimonadaceae bacterium | reverse complement strand
CTCTCGGCGCCACCCTGGCGAATGGCGCCGAAGAGATGAACCTCCTGCACGAGATGCGGCGGAAGCTGCGCGGCGATGCCCGCGAGGAAGCGGGCGCGTACGTCATCCGTCATCGGGGGGCCGCCAGCTCGCGCGTGGCTGGTGCCGCCGTCCCGCGCTGATCGAGCTCGCGCTCGAGGTAGAGCCGCAGGATGTGCATGAAATCCTGCGCGTTGGTGACGACGCCGAACGCCTGATGGGTGCCGCGGTCCTTCAGCTTGCTGACGACGAATTCCGCCGAGTCGACGCAGATCGTCGCAAGCTCCCGGATGGACCCATCTTTCTCGGTGACGAAGGCGGGCAGCATGTTCCCCGTCGCGATGGCATGCAACGCGGTGGCGATGAGGATCGCCATCGTCGCCTTGATCGCATGCGCGCGCATGGCATCCTGCGCGACGAGCGCGTCGGTGATCACGTCGGGA
The DNA here is from genome assembly GCA_026786185.1 of Gemmatimonadaceae bacterium. Taxonomy (GTDB): domain Bacteria; phylum Gemmatimonadota; class Gemmatimonadetes; order Gemmatimonadales; family Gemmatimonadaceae; genus AG11. The sequence continues at coordinate 3,492 of JAJAYP010000148.1, read as the reverse complement.
AGCGGCCCGTCGTCGCGGATGGAGCCGGTGAGCACGAACGGAATCTTCGCCGTGACGAGCGCGTGCATGATGCCGTCGGTGATCGTCCCGTCGGCGACGGCGTTCGCGATCGAGCCGGAGCTCCGCACCTTGTTGATGGCGCGCATGTGCGCCCCGTGTCCGCCAGACGTGGCCTCGCCCTGCCCCGTCATGCCAAGCGTGGTGCCGAAGATGCTGGCTTCGATGTCGTGCACGGCAACGGCGTTGCCGGCGAGCATCGCGCCCACGAAGCCGTTCTGGATGAACCACACCATGTCGTTCCGGGCGCGCGAGTGGACGAGCGCCGGCCCGCAGACCCACACGGGATACCCGCCGCGATCACGCTCCTTGAGCAGGAGATCCGCCAGGAGAGAGTAGTCGATCGGCTTTTCGCGTGACACCTCGCTCGCCATGAACTTGAACTCGGGATCGGCAGCGGGTTCGCCCGTGAAGGCGGTGGCGTGGACGAGGATACCCTCCCGTCCGTCTTCCGCCAGCCCGACGGCGACCCGGTCGCCGCGCTTCACGCGGCGCATCTCGCGCGTCCAGAGCACGTCGTGGTCGTCCAGCACGATCACCGAGTCCATGCGCGGCTCGCGCGGCATCCGCCACTTCCCCGCGACGCGCACATAGGTGGGCAGATTCGTCGACGAGAAGAATCCGTCGGGGAGCACCCCGTCGGCGGGCGCAGCCACGAAGCGGGCGTCCGGCCCTGTAGCGAGCAGGGGCCTGGAGAAGTCGGGCGGGTAGAAGGTCACGAGGGAAAGATCGTTGCGGCGGCAAGGCAGGACAAGCGACTCGGAGCTGACTGCGCGTTGCGTGACGGGCCGCGATCGCCAGATAGCAGGAGAGCCGGGAGCGTTCCGCGTGGGGCGGTGACTGGCATGCTACTCATTGACCACCGCTCATTGCTCGAGGATCCTCGCTCCGCGCTCTCCTCCTGCCGTTTTCCATTCGGACGTCAGAGCGTGCACCATTCTCAGAGCAGCGCCACCGGGTCCCGGTCAACGGTCATTCGCAGCCCGAACTGCTTCGGAATCTCGAATCGCTCGACCAGGTACTGCGCCACGCGCCCCAACTCCTGCGGTCGCTCTCCCTTGATGAGCACATGCCACCGCCACCGCTGCTTCACGCGCTCGACCGGACACGGAGCCGGGCCGATGACGCTGACACCAGGCGTGGAACGCGCCGCGAGCAGCTTGTGAAGCCACTCGGCCGCGCGCGTGGCCAGGCGGGCAGTGGCGTCCTCCTGCGTGCCGCTCAACACAACGTTGGCGATGCGCACGTTCGGCGGGTACGCTGGATGCTTTCGTCCCGTGAGCTCCTGCTTCACGAAGGCGTGATAGTCGTGCGTCACCGCGCACCGGACCGCGTGATGCGACGGCGAGCGCGTCTGGATCAACACCTCTCCTCCCTTGGGCCCTCGCCCCGCTCGGCCCGCAACCTGGCTGAGGAGCTGGAAGCACCGCTCCGAGGCGCGAAAGTCCGGTAGGTTGATTCCGACGTCGGCGTCGATCACGCCCACGAGCGTGACGTTCGGAAAGTCGAGCCCCTTGGCGATCATCTGCGTGCCGAGCAGAATGTCGACCTCGCCTGCGCCGACGCGATCGAGGATCTCCGTGTGCGCCCATTTGCCACTCGTCGTGTCCACGTCCATGCGCGCGATCCGGGCCGCTGGATATCGCTCCGCCAGCAGCCGCTCCACCTGCTGCGTACCGAGGCCGCGCTGGCGAAGTCGGAGGCCGGCGCAGCGCGGGCAACTCGTGTGCAGCGGCTCCGAGTGCTGGCAGTAGTGGCAGACCAGTCGTTCTGGCGTGCGATGATAGGTGAGGCTGATGCTGCAGTCGGGGCACACGGCGACGTCGCCGCAGGTGCCACACTGTACGAACGACGCGTACCCGCGACGATTGAGGAGCAGGATACTCTGCTCGCGCTTCGCGAGCCGGTCGGCGAGCGCGTGCTCGAGCGGCGCACTGATGGCGAACGTGAACGCCGCGTCGCCGGTGGCGTTGTCGCTGGGCGGACGCTTCGGCTTCGCGTCGCGCAGGTCGACCACGGCCACGACAGGCAGCCGCGCACCGCCCGCGCGTTCCGGCAGGGTGAGCAGCTCGAACTTGCCGCTCGACGCATTGCTCCAGCTCTCGAGGCTGGGTGTCGCGCTCCCAAGCACGACGACGGCGCCTTCCATGCGCGCACGCACGATGGCGACCTCGCGGGCGTGATAGCGCGGCGCTTCTCCCTGCTTGTAGCTGGACTCGTGCTCCTCATCCACGACGATGGCGCCGAGATCGCGCACGGGCGCGAAGATGGCCGAGCGCGCCCCGACAGCGATGCGCTTCTCGCCGCGACGCAGGGCGAGCCAGGCGTCGTACCGCTCGCCGTCGGAGAGCGCACTGTGAAGTACGGCGATCCGGTCGCCGAACACAGCGCGAAATCGATCGACGGTCTGCGGCGTGAGCGCGATCTCCGGTACGAGCACGATGGCCGTCTTCCCTTCCTCGATCACGACGCGCTTGAGCAGCTCGATGTAGACGAGTGTCTTGCCACTGCCCGTGACGCCATGCAACAACGCGACGTGACCGGGCGGCGCGACGGCCAGCCGCGCGATGGCGTGCGCCTGCGCGTCGCTCGGCGCATGCGCGTCGGGCTCGCGACGCGCACGTGTGAGGAACGGGTCGCGCTCGACCGTCTCGAACGCGATCTCCACCAGCCCCCGCGTGACGAGCCCCTTGAGCACCGACGCCGAGAAGTCGATCCGCTCCGCAAGATGCTCGACGGACGCGCGCCCGCCGATCGCCTCGAGCAGCTCATAGACCGCGCGCTGTTGCGGCGCGCGCGCGAAGAGCTGGTCGCGCTCGATCAGTGACGGAAGCTCTCGCACGACCTGAATCACGCGCCGCGTCTTGCGGACAGGCGCCGGCACGTTGGCGCCCGTCAGCGCTGCGGGAAGCGCCGTGCGCAGCGCAACGCCGAGCGGAACGATGTAATACTCGGCGATCCAGCGGCAGAGCGCGAGCATCGGCTCATCGAGCACCGGCGCCTCGTCGGGGGCCTCGACGACGTCCTTGTAGGCAATGCCCTCGCGCGGCTCCTCCGACCCGATCACGATGCCGAGCTGCTTGCGGCTGCGGAACGGGACGACGACGCGCGAGCCGGGCACGACACTACCAGCCAGTCCGTCCGGGACGCGGTAGGTGAAGGTCCGGAACAGGGGAAGCGGAAGCGCGACGGCGATGAGCACGCGTGGAATCTAGATGCATGGCGCTGTCGAACGAGCTGAGCGGAACGCCGAACGCCGCACGCCGTACACCTTTCGCTCCACGACGCGCCGTACGCCTTTCGCCGTACGGCCGTTTGACGTTGTGTGAGAGGCGTACGGCCCTTGACGCTCGGCGTTCCCAATCTCAGCGAGTCAGGCCAACCCCGCGGGGCGGGGGGGCGGGCGGCGGGGGGGGGGGGGGGGGGGGGGGGGGG
>JAJAYP010000147.1 GCA_026786185.1 Gemmatimonadaceae bacterium | reverse complement strand
TCAACTTGCCGTGATCGATTGCTGCCTAACGTCCCATGGGGTTCAGGGGGTCGCGGGTTCAAATCCCGCTGCCCCGATACAAGGCGATGAAATGAAAACGACTTACGGCGTCCGTCGACGCCGTAAGTCGTTTTGCTAATCATACATCACAGGTGGGCCGAGGTAACTGATTCGTCGGGGGAAGCCTTTCCGTCGGTGAGCTGGTCGATATTCAAGTTCCGTCGCTGATTTACGCGAGAATGCTGTTGTATTTTCTGCGCCACTTATCGGTAGCACAGGGCGACGTAGGCGGGCGAGACTCCACGAAGCGCACAATGCAAGGCGTTGTGCATCAATGACGTCCGTTGGTCGCTGCGCCGCTGAACGCCGCCCACCTGACGTAAGATCAGCTGGCGCGCGCTTCTTCACCGGGCAGGGAGTGCGGAGATTTGTATAAGCAAGATGCGTCCAAGGCCCGCTTCCCAAACAGGATGTCGCCGGTTCGAGCCCGGTCGTCCGCTCTGCAAGTCATTGTGCTCTTTGAATTGCGAAAATCGGCTGCCGATCTCGGCAGCCTTTTTTTGCTTTGCAACGGTCACCAAACGGTCTCCAGCGGCTGCACCGCGCGCGGTGACCGTTCGTCGTGTGTTGATTTACTGTCGTCGCCTGATCTCGGGCGACCGCGACATGTTGTGGGTAGACTGGTCGCACACGGAAGAGTCGTTGGTATGAACGCAGTCCCGCGGGTACAGCTCGACATTGCCAGTCGGAAAACGGTCGTACGCGTCCGGCGGCGCCAACCCATGGGAGCGGACGAACTGAGGGGCGGTCGCGCTCAGCAGATCACGCGTATGGGATGCGTGCTCGCGACGACGAGTTCCTGCCCCTGATCGTCGACGAAGATCGCGAGGTGCACACCGAGCGGTTTCGCGATCACCGCGACGGCGTCGATGCCATCGGCATAGCGAGACGGCACGCCACGACCGGACACGCGGGCGAGAATGCCCCGCGTGTCCCGCCGCTGGCTGCGGTCGGTCAGTTGCAGCGCTTGTTGTTGCAGGTGATCGTTCTGCTGCTCGTGCTTGTCGCCGAGCCGGCGTTGCCCGCCGTGAGCGTTACGGTGTAGGTGGCGTTCCGGAGGAACTTGTGGCTGATGGTGACGCCGGTGCCCGTGCCACCGTCGCCGAACGTCCACGCGTACGAGGTGGTGTTCGTGCTGGCCGATCCATTGAAGCTGCAGGTGAGGGCGCTGCAGCTCGACGTGAAGCTCGCGACCGGTGCCGGCGGTGTGTTCGAGACCGTGATCGACTGCGTCAACGAGCTCGTGCCGTTGGCGTCGGTGACCGTGAGGGTCACGCTGTACGTTCCTGGCGCGGCGTAGGCGTGTGACGTGGTCTTCCCGGTGCCGCTCGTGGCGTCACCGAAGGTCCAGCTGTACGTCGCGGCCGCGAGCGCGGAGCTGCTGCTGGCGTCGAACGAGCAGCTGAGCAGCGAGCAGCTCGAGGTGAAGCGGGCCACCGGCGGAGCGGTGGAGGGCGCGGCGCTGATGAAGCCCGTGTAGAGGAGGAGATTGGGTGTGCCCGGACCAATAGCGGTGATCAGATTGGGCGTCGCGTTCGAGGTCAGCGCGGAGCGGACCTGCGACGGGGTGGCCGACGGGTTCGTCTGCAGATAGAGCGCCGCGGCGCCGACGACGTGCGGCGTCGCCATCGACGTACCGCTGATGGTGTTCGTGGCCGTGCTGCTGCCCATCCATGCCGAGGTGATGCCGACGCCGGGCGCGTTGATGTGGACGCAGGTGCCGAAGTTGGAGAAGGAGGCGAAGGTATCGGTGTTGTCTGTCGCGCCCACCGTGATGCCTGTCGTCGCGCTTGCCGGCGACGAGTTGCATGCGTCGGCCGTGCTGTTGCCCGCTGCGATGCCGTAGGTCACGCCGGCCGCCGCCGAGCGGTCCACCGCCTGGTTGAGCGCGAGCGAATAGCCGCCACCGAGGCTCATGTTGGCGACCGCGGGGAGGATGCGGTTCGCCGTGACCCAGTCGATGCCCGCGATCACGCCGGAGTTGGTGCCCGAGCCGGAGCAGTCGAGCACCCGCACAGCCACGAGCTTCACGTTCTTCGCGACTCCGTACGTAGTACCGCCCACGGTGCCCGAGACGTGCGATCCGTGACCGTTGCAGTCGGTGGCCGTGCCGCCCGCTGTCACTTCATCGATTCCGGTGCGCGCGCGCGTCGAGTATTCCTGATGCGTGAAGTTGATGCCGGTGTCGATGATATACGCGGTGACCCCGGTGCCGTCGGCATTGTACACGTACAGCCCGTCGAGCGGCATCGCGCGCTGGTCGATGCGGTCGAGTCCCCACGTCGCGCCGGTCTGCGTGGTGACGATCGACATGGTCTGATCCTGCTCGACGTACGCGACGCCGGGCTCGGCACGCAGTGACGCTACCTCGGCATCGGCCATCTCCACCGCCATCCCCTTGAGCGCCGCGGTGTAGGTGAACTTCACCTTCGCGGCGTGGCGAGCCGCCACCAGCCGGCCGTGCGCCGCGGGGTCACCGACGTCGCCGGTGAAGACGACGATGTAGCGGCCAGGGATTGGCGCGCTCTGTCGCGCGAAGCTGGCGGGTGCCGGGGATGGAGACGTGGGGGAAATGGGTGCGTTGGGGAGGTCGGAGCAGCCCGCGATGCCGATAGCGAGCGCGAGCCAGGAGGAGATTCTGCGCATGGTGAGCGAGGGGTGCGAGAACAGTGGAAGTCCCCTGGCGGCATCGCGAGGGAAGGGCCGCGAGTCGTCGCGGACCGATATCCTTGAGCGTGAGATCGTACAGCGAACCGGGCGCGGGCACAATACCGGCGACCGGTTCCGGGAGCGCTCAGCGCGTCGGTGTACGACGTCGTCTCGACGGCGGTCTGGATCACCCCCTCGACGCTACCGTCGGCGCCACGCATCGGCTGGTAGGTGACGTCGAAGGTGCCGGTGTACGACGACCCGTTGCCCTCGCGATCGTACGTCACCTCCAGGTCCCGCACCGTGGATGGCTCGCCAGTGCGATAGACGCGGTCGAGAAGATCGAACAGCGCGGGATCCACCTCCGGCATCGCGTTGCGCGCGGTCATCCCCTAAAGGTTGCGACCGCCGACGAGCGCGCGCGCGCCGTGGTTGAGCAGCTCGTACCGGTGTTCCGCTCCGCGTGTGATCGAGATTGCGATCGGCGCCTCCATCAGCGTCCGCCGCAGCGCCTCTCGCACCGCGTCGCTCTGCACGGCGCGGGCACGATCAGTCACGTCCTTGAAGAAGATGTAGAGATCCCCATTCTCGGCGGGAACCGCCCACAGCTCGAACCAGTTGTAGAGCGCTGGCGAAAACAGCTCGAACCGTCGCTCGACGCGACCCGTTCGGGCGGCGCGGAGCTGGCTCGCGATCGCCGGCTCGCCGAGGCCCGCGAACGCGTCCCAGAGCACGCACCCCTCGATCTCGCGCGCCGGCCGTCGCAACATGGTGCACGCCTTCGGATTTGCCACCTGGACTACCCAGTCGCCGTTCACGGCCAGGAAGCCGGCCACGATGTGGCGGATGATCAGGGCGGCATCCAGCGGATGCACGGTCGGCGCGTCGGGACGAGGTGACATGCCGGAAAAATAATCGCTCGGCGATGCGGTACGCCAATGCCGGAGGCCCCGCGTCACCGCGGTGAGGATGCGCCTCACATCGCCACGCGACATCACCCTCTTCCCTGGAGCGATGCAGCGCCTCGTCCGCCGCCATCGCGCACGATTCCACACGATGGCTGGCAAACTGACTCCTCAACGCCATCGCGGTCCATCGAGCCGACTGCTTGCGCTACGACGTCTCCCACGCCTTGGCGCGGCTCAACGCCCTCAACCACCCCGCAGCAATCCGCTTCCGCACCGCCGGTTTCATCGTCGACGTGAATCGCGCATCCACCTGCCACTGCCGTGCGATGTCCGCCTGACTCTTCCAGTATCCCACCGCCAGCCCCGCGAGATACGCCGCTCCAAGCGCAGTCGTCTCCGCCACCTTCGGCCGCACGACCGGCACGTTGAGTAGATCGGCCTGCAACTGCATCAGCAGATTGTTCGCGCTCGCACCACCATCGACTCGCAGTTCCTTCAGCTTGATGCCGGCGTCGGCCTCCATCGCCTTCAGCACATCCATGACCTGAAGCGCGATCCCTTCGAGCGCGGCGCGCGCGAGATGCGCCTTCGTCGTGCCTCGCGTGAGACCGACGATGGTGCCGCGCGCATACTGATCCCAGTGCGGCGCGCCGAGCCCGGCGAAGGCAGGTACGAGATAGACGCCATCGGTGTCCGGCACGCTCGCCGCCAACGCTTCGACATCGGCCGATGACCTGATGATCTCCAGTCCGTCGCGCAGCCACTGCACCACCGCGCCGGCGATGAAGATGCTCCCCTCGAGCGCGTACTCGGTGCGGTCGCCGATGCGCCAGGCCACTGTCGTCAACAGGTTGTTCTTCGAGGCTATTGGCTTCGTGCCGGTGTTCATCAGCATGAAGCAGCCGGTGCCATAGGTGTTCTTCACCATGCCGGGCTTCGTGCACGCCTGACCGAACAGCGCCGCCTGCTGATCGCCGGCGATGCCGGCGATGGGGATGGGCGTGCCGAGCAACGAGGTGTGGCCGTAGACCTCGCTCGACGACCGCACCCCCGGCAGCATCGAGCGTGGCACGCCGAAGATCTTCAGCAGCTCGTCGTCCCACTCGCCGGTCACGATGTTGAACAGCATGGTGCGCGACGCATTGCTCGCGTCGGTGACGTGCACCTTGCCGCCGGTGAGGTTCCACACCAGCCATGAGTCCACGGTGCCGAACGCGAGCTCGCCGGCCTTCGCCCGCGCGCGCGCGCCCTTCACGTGCTGGAGTATCCACTGCACTTTTGTCGCGGAGAAATAGGCGTCGATCACGAGTCCGGTCTTGCGACGGATGACGCGACTAAGCTTCCGCGCACGGAGCTTATCGCAGATGCTGGCGGTGCGCCGATCCTGCCAGACAATTGCGTTACAGATCGGAACCCCGGTCATCCGATCCCACACGACGGTGGTCTCGCGCTGGTTGGTGATCCCGATGGCGGCGACGTCGGTGGCCCTGACGCTCGCCTTCGTCAGCGCTTCAGCCGCGACGCCTGCCTGCGTCGACCAGATGTCGCGCGGGTCGTGCTCCACCCAGCCGGGCTTCGGAAAGATCTGCGGAAACTCCTTCTGCGCCACTGAGACGATGGAACCAGCGTGATCGAAGACGATCGCGCGCGAGCTGGTGGTGCCCTGGTCGAGCGCGAGGATGTACTTCATGCGGTCCACACGAGTTTGTACATCAGCGCGCCGAGCACGCCGCCGATGATGGGGCCGGCGATTGGGATCCAGGCATAGCCCCAGTCGGAGGTGCCCTTGCCGGGAATCGGGAGCACAGAGTGCGCGATACGCGGCCCGAGGTCGCGCGCCGGGTTGATCGCGAAACCGGTAGGACCGCCAAGCGAAAGGCCGATGGCCCAGATGATGACGCCGACAAGCACGGGGCCGAATCCCTTCGCGAGGTCCGAGCCCGGCGCGAAGTTTCCGGGCGACAGCACGGCGAGCAGCGCGAGCACGAGCGCGAAGCCGCCGATGATCTCCGCGACGAGATTCGCGCCGCGCCGCCGGATCGCCGGCGAGGTGGAAAATACGCCGAGCTTGTGCTCGGGATTCGGCGTCTCGCTCCAGTGCGGCAGATACGCAAGCCACACGATGACGGCGCCGATGAATCCTCCGACGATCTGCGCGGCGATGTACATCGGCACCTTCGCCCAGGCGAATGTCCCGATGGACGCAAGCGCGATGGTGACGGCCGGGTTGAGATGCGCGCCGCTGACGCTGTTCACGCAATAGACTGCGATCGTGACGGCGAATGCCCACCCAGCGGTGATGACCATCCAGTCGGCACCGTGACCCTTGGTGCGATGAAGCACGACGTTGGCGACGACGCCATTGCCGAGCACGATGAGGATGGTGGTGCCGAGCAGTTCAGCGAGAAAGGGAGACATGCGTCGTCGCGGGTGAGGGAGCGGGACGGAATCGCAGGGAGCCAGACGGCTCGCAAACATGCCAGTCCGGCTCGCGTTCGGCTACTCGGTAGTGGTCTCGCGCCCGAGGATCGCCGTCACCGCGAGATCGGCCGTCACGTTCACCGGCGTGCGGAACATGTCGGGAATGGCATCCACGGCGAGCAGCATCCCGATCGCCTGCACCGGCACGCCCATGGCGGCGAAGATGGGCGCGGCGATGAGCAACCACCCGCCGGGCACGCCGGGTACGGCGAAGCTCAGCACGAGCGCCATCACCGTGGCCTGCGCCAGCGCGAGCGGACCGAACGAGATGTCGTACAGCCGGCCGGTGAACAGTACGCCCACCAGGATGGCGGCCGGCCCGCTGAACTTGAAGGTCGCCACGGCCAGCGGCAACGCAAATCCCGCCACGGCGGTCGGCACACCCAGCGCTCGCTCGGCACCGTGCAGCAACGCGGGGAGCGACGCGAGCGACGATCGCGATCCGAAGGCGACCGCTTGCGCCGGCGCGGCGGCGCGTGCGAAGCGAAGCAGAGAAACTCGAGCCGCCAGCATAGTCGCCGGATACAGGACGAGCATGAGCACGACGGAGAGCGATACGGCGAGCACGACGTAGTACGCGAGCGCACCGGCTGCCGAGATGCCGAGCCGCGCAGCGAGCGCGAAGGTGAGCGCGAACACGCCGACCGGTGCGAGCGCGAGGACCCACCCCACCAGCACCCGCATCGCCGCAGACACTCCCTCGAAGAACCGCACCACCGACTCGCGCGACGAGGCTTCGACGCGCGTGAGTGCCAGTGCGAAGGCGAGCGTGAAGATGACGAGCGGAAGCATCGCGCCGTCTGTAGCCGCCTTGATGGCGTTGGACGGCACGAGTCCGATGAGCCATTCGCGCACGGTGGGCACCGGCGCGCTCGACACGGCAGCCGTTGCGGCGCTCGCGCGCAACGATGCGGACGTCGCAGCATCGAGCGGCAGCCACGCGAGCAGCAGCGGCGCGAGCAGCGCGGCGATGACGGCGCTGCAGGCGGCGAACACGAAGAACCACACCGCAGCTCTGCGACCGAGCCGGCCTACGAAACGTGTATCGCTCGACGACGCGATGCCGACGATGAGGCTCGACACGACGAGCGGGATCACCGTCGAAAGAATCGCGTTGATCCAGAGTGTGCCGACCGGCTCCGCCACGGTGACGAGTGCGAGCAGCGCCGGCAGTCGCGTGGCGTGCGCGATCAACCCCAGTACGAGCCCGACAACGAGGCCCGCGAGCACGCGGCGGCTCACTCGCTTTGCGCCTCGACGCTCGGCGACACGGGCACACCGTTCACGATCATGCTTCGACCGATGACGATGTCGGCAGCGAGCGAGGCGGCCACCGAGCAGTACCGGTCGACTGCCAACGCGACGGCGCGCGCAGCATGTGCGGGTTCCACTCCCGCGCCATCGATGGCGAACTCCAGGTGCGCCGACATGATGCGCCGAGGAAGCTCGGCGCGCCGCTCGGCCCGAACGGTGACGGTGAGTCGTTCGGGAGGCGTGCGCCGCTTAACGAGGTAGTCTTCCACGTCGATGGCCGCGCAGGCGGCGAGTGCGCCGAGGAGGGTGTCGACCGGGCCGGTACCGGCTTCGCCTGCGCCGTCGATCGTCGTCGTCGGTCCGCCCGGTCGCGCGATGTCGTAGCGTCGCCCGCCGCGCCAGGTGGCGCCGACGGTGGTGCTGGTGGGCGGAGCCGGGACGGGCATCGATCCTGGTGGATGTGGTGGCAGCGGGCCCGCCTCTATCCGTCGGTGCCCGGCAGCGTCTATTTCATCAGCGTCGACCACCCGATCGTCCTCAACCAGCGAGGAGTCATGCTGCGACGGATCGCCTTCTATATGGTAGTAGCCGTACCGCTGTTGACCACTGCGAGCGCACGACTCGAGGCACAGTCCAAGGCCGCCGCTCCGCGCGTGACCATCCAGGCCGGTACGCTGGAGGGATCCGTCGATTCGGTGACGAACATGCTGGTGTTCCGCGGCATCCCGTATGCGGCGCCACCGGTGGGCGACCTGCGATGGCGGGCACCGCGGTCGGCGGCGCGATGGCAGGGCGTGCGTGACGCAGGCCGGCTCGGCCACAACTGCATGCAGACGCAGGTCTACGGCGACATCGACCCGTTCGCCGTCGGCGTGTCGGAGGATTGCCTGAACCTGAATGTGTGGACCGCGGGCACGCGTGGAGCGGCGCGACCGGTGCTCGTCTGGATTCATGGCGGCGGATTCCGTGCCGGCTTTGGAGGTGAAGCGCGTCACGACGGCGCCCACCTCGCGAAGAAGGGCGCCGTCGTCGTGACGATCAACTACCGGCTCGGCGCACTCGGGTTTCTTGCGCACCCAGCGCTCGCTGCCGAGTCGCGGCGTAATGCGTCGGGCAACTACGGACTGCTGGACCAGATCGAGGCGCTGCGCTGGGTGCGGAGCAACATCGCGCAGTTCGGTGGCGATCCGTCGCGCGTCACGATCTTCGGCGAGTCGGCGGGTGGAATGAGCGTGGGTGCTCTCATCGTGTCGCCGCTCGCGCGCGGACTGTTTCATCGCGCGATTCTGCAGAGTGGTACGGGCATCGGACTCGGTGTCGAGCGACGTGACTCGGCCGAGGCACACGGAGTCAAGTTGGCGGCGTCGCTGGGTGTGACGGGTACCGGGCGTGAGGCGGCAGCCGCGTTGCGTGCGCTGAAGGCGGATACGCTCGCGGGTGCGGTGGGGAGTAGCTCCGGGCTTCCGATACAGCCGGTGCTGGACGGGTGGGTGGTACCACGACCGGTGGACTCGGCGCTGGCGCGCGGCGCGGTGAACCTGGTGCCGGTGATCGTGGGCAGCAACGCAGACGAGTCGGACGAGATCTTCGGCGCGCCCGCGCGCGCGTTCGCGCGGCTGGTGACGGCGCGCGGGGCGCGGGCGTATCTGTATCAGTTCACGCGCGCGGGAGCTGACAGTGCAAGTCGCCAGCGTGGGGCGTATCACAGTGCAGAGATCACGTTCGCGTTCGGGATCCCGCGTCCGATCCAGGCATCGGCGGGACGCGCGGCGTACGACGCGAAGTTGGCGAACGCGATGAGCGAGTACTGGGTGGCTTTTGCGATCAGTGGCGATCCGAATGGATCGTCCGGTGCGCGGAGGTTGCCGCGGTGGCCTGCCTACGACGCGGCGACCGACGCGTATCTGGAGCTGGGTTCGATGATCGTGGCTCGGCGCGAGCTGCGAAAGGCCCGGAGCGATTCGCTCGATGCTGTAGCTCGGGGGCGGGGTGGCGTGCGGCCTTGAGTGCGTCGTTGCGCTTGGGCCTGGTCAGGACTCCGTGCGCCTCGGTCGGTCGCGTGCGCTCCTTACGACGGCGGGACTCATCGTCGCTGCGCGACTCGAGACGCCGTCTTCAGGAACGCTCGCTCCCTCCCGCATCTCCATCCGTTCGGACGACGCGCAGCGGCGGGCGCGTTCCGGATTCTCACGCCGCCCGCCGCACGCCTCTCGCCACACGACGCGCCGTACACCTCTCGCCGTACGTCGGTCGCCTCTCGCCGTACGTCGGTCGCTTCTCGCCGTACGACGCCAGGTGTCCTGAGTGCCACAACGGTCTCCCTCTCATGTCGCTCCAATGCGCCTGACACTGTCGATCATGGCCGCAACCATGCTCTCTTCGTGTGCGACCTTCGGACCTCGGCGCGAGCCACCCGTCGAGCTCAGCCCGCTCGTCATCGCCCACCGCGGAGCGAGCGGCCACCGGCCGGAACACACGCTCGCCGCGTACGCGCTCGCGATCGACATGGGCGCCGACTACATCGAGCCGGACCTCGTGATCACGCGCGACTCGGTGCTGGTGGCTCGGCACGAGAACGAGATCGGTGGCACGACGGATGTAGCGATGCGATACCCTGCGCGCCGAACCGCGAAGATGATAGACGGTGCAAGGATCGAGGGCTGGTTCACCGAGGACTTCACGCTCGCCGAGCTGAAGACGTTGCGAACGAAGGAGCGCATCGCCCCCCGATCGAAAGCGCACGACGGTGAGGATCAGATCCCGACGTTCGAGGAGATCCTCGATCTCGTCGCCCAGCGCTCGCGGGCGGCCGGTCGTCGCATCGGCATTTATCCGGAAACGAAGCATTCATCCTACTTCCGGGCGCTCGGCCGTCCGCTCGAGGAGCCGTTGCTCGCGGCGCTGGCGCGACGCGGACTCACGACGAAGGCATCACCCATATTCATCCAGTCGTTCGAGGTGGCGAATCTCCGTGCGCTGCGCGAGCGCACCGGCGTGCGGCTGGTGCAATTGATCGGCGCCACTGGCGCGCCGCCTGACACGGCGCTGTTCTCCGACGTGCCGCGGGACGTGGCGTCGATGATCACGCCGGCCGGGCTGGCGGCGATTGCACGGTATGCGGACGCGATCGGCGTGGAGAAGAGTCTCGTCCAGCCGATCGCTCCGGACGGCACGCTCGGCATCCCGACGTCGCTCGTGGCGGACGCGCATCGCGCTGGTCTGAAGATTCACGTCTGGACCCTGCGCAGCGATCCGGCGTTCCTGCCCGCAGCCTACTTCGGCGACGCGGGGGCTGAGTGGCGGCGGTTCTCGGCGCTCGGCGTCGACGGAATGTTCGGCGACTTCCCGGACGTCGGGATGTCGGTGCGAGCGCGGTAGTCGTAAGGTGACGTTGGTTGCCACGGCCGAGGCGGCGAAACATCCATCGCTCATCTTCCGGGCGGGCGAGGCGAAAGTCAATCGGCGATGCCGCCGCGCTCGCAGATCATCAGCAGCTCCCGTCCGTCCGGGGTGTCCACCTCACCCACGCGACGGAAGCCAGCCTTCTCATAGCAGCGGATCGCGCGCGCGTTGAAGGGAGACGGGTCGGTCTGCACGCGCGTGACAGAGGGATCGGCGAACAGGCTGGCGACGAACGCGCGCACCATCGCCGTGCCGAGTCCGCGCCCGAGCCGGTCGGCATCGGCGAGGAACTGATCGATGCCGCGTACTCCCGGATCCCGCTCGTCGGGCCACCATCCGTCGCCAGCGTTCATGGCGACGTACGACTGCATGAAGCCGATGGGCGAGCCGTCGGCGAACGCGATGTACGGACGAAC
>JAJAYP010000146.1 GCA_026786185.1 Gemmatimonadaceae bacterium | reverse complement strand
GTGCATCGTCAAGTTGGAGCGCATCCGCGGCGGCTTCGGCACGGCGACGCGAACGGACCGATGCGCTGAAATCAGGGGGTTCACGCCTTCTCCTCGGCACGTCATCAGTAGCGAAGCCCGCAGCCGTCCATGCAGTATCGTCAGCCTCCGGTCGCCGTGCCTCGAGTCGAACCTCTCCTCCCATCGGGTGACCTGCCAGGGTGAAGCTCTCCCGATATCTCGCCAGCCTCGGCTACGGTAACCGCCGCGACGTGGAGCGACTGTGCGCCGAGGGACGTGTCACGCATCGCGCCGGACGGCGGCTGGCCGCGGCCGATCAGGCGACACACGACGACATCCTTGTGGACGGCGAGCCGCTCGACATGCCGCCCGGCATGGTGATCATGCTGCACAAGCCGGCGGGCTTCGTCTGCTCGACCAGCGAGGCCACCCGCCTGGTGTACGAGCTCCTTCCAGCACGCTTTCTCCGGCGCACGCCGGTCGTCGCCGCCGCGGGCCGACTCGACCGCGACACCTCCGGCCTGCTGCTGCTCACCGATGACGGACCGCTCAACCACCGCCTCACGTCGCCGCGCACCCATCTGCCAAAGATCTACGACGCGCGACTCGCCGCCGACCTGCGGGGCGACGAAGGCGCCACGTTCGCGAGCGGCACGATGCGCCTGGAGGGCGAAGCCGGTGCGCTCTGTCCGGCGACGCTCGACGTCCTCGGCCCGCGGCATGCCCGCCTGACGCTCACCGAAGGGCGATATCATCAGGTGCGTCGCATGTTCGCCGCCGTCGGCAATCATGTGACCGCGCTCCATCGGTCGGCGCTCGGCCCGCTCTCGCTGGGCCAGCTGCCGTCCGGCGAGTGGCGCGTGCTCGGCGACCACGAGCTCCAGGCGCTCCGCGACGCGTTCGCGTCCGCCGGCAGGCCCCCCTTCAGCGTACCGCGCTCAGCACCTTGAATCGCCGTCCGTCGTGCAGGGTGGTGAGGTTACCGAACCACCGCGCGATGACCCGCTCGTAGGGGAGCGTGCGATTGGCCACGAGGTAGAGCCGCCCGCCGGGGGCGAGCACCGTCCACGCGTCGGCGATGAACTGCATGGGCACATCCAGATCGGTCATCTTCCCCACGTGGAATGGCGGGTTCGTCACCACCACGTCGAACCGTTCGCCGAGCACCGCGCCCGCCACGTCGCTCGCCAGGATCCGCGCGCCGGAAAGCCCGGCGGCCGCCGCCGTTCTCGTGGCCGATCGAACCGCCTCCACGTCGACGTCCACCATGGTGACTGGAGCCCCCGAGAGCGTTCCCGCCAGCGTCCCGAGCGCTCCGGCGCCGCAGCCCAGGTCGAGCACCGAGTCGCCCGGATGCACCAACATTGTCTCGGCGAGAATCGCGGTGGCTTCGTCGAGGTGATCCCACGAGAACACGCCGGGGCGCGAGCACAGCGTGAAGGGGCGTCCGCGCATGGTCGCGACCTGCTCGTGGAAGGCATCGGCGTCGAGGTACGGGCTGTCGATCGCCGCGCGGTCCGCCGGCTCCACCGTCCGTCTGGTCGCCATGGTTACGCGGTGCCCGCTGTCCTGTCCGAGCAGCCGTCCGCCTCCGAACAGGCGGTCCATCGTACGCTCCGCGGTGCGGATACCCTCGTTCGTCGCGCCAGCGATGTAACAGCGGCCGCCGACCCTCAGCACATGGAAGGCATCCCATAGCAGCTGCTGCAGCGACTGACGCTCCGGCGGAATGCGGATCGCCACCACATCGGCCTGGGTGCCGGAGGGGAGCGCGAGCGCACCCTGCCCGGGCAGCGCCTCACCATTCCCCACCCCGTTCTCGACGAGCGTGCGCCGGGCCGCTTCTACGCTGAGGACGTTTCGATCGGCGAGGAGCACGCGTGCGGCGCCTCGCGCCCACGCGACCGCTCCCACGAGTCCGTTTCCGCAATGCAGCTGCACTACCACGTCGCCATTCGCCACGTCCAGCCGCTCGCCGAGCAGCACCGCGGCCGGGTCCACGCGGCCGCAGGCGACGGTGCCTGGCTTGGTCGCCATGGCGTATTCGCGTTCCGCGATCCGGACCGTCACCCGCTTCCAGGCGCGATAGGCGTCGTGCTGGTCGGCGATCATGGTGAATTGTAGACGGTCTGACGGTCTGACGATTGACGCCTCACGACCTACGTGTTCTTCGACCAGTGCGCGGGTGCTCGCGCTCCCCGCGGGAACGAGCGCGACAAGCTGCTCGACGATCGCCCGTTTGCGCCGCTGCTTTCGCAACTCGGCGTCGGCGCGGGCAAAAAACTCCTCTTCGTTCTTGCTCGGCTTCGAATGGGTCGACATGGGAGGAACGTCGGTCGGCAATTATCCGCGCACGCATACGACACGTCGTTCCCCTAAAGTCGGTCATCGTCGTTCGTTCTGCCCTGACGACGTCAGCGGCCCTATCCCGATGGTGATTGCGACGACAGGATGACGCTCCGCTCGTCGGCCACGCTCACCTTGCAGCGTGATCCCTTGCATCATTCCCGCTCGGCCGAGCATCATATGGGTATGCCAGTTTCCGCCCGCCGCTGGACCGTCGGCGAAGTGCGCGCGATGCAGGACGAAGAGCACGCGTCGCC
>JAJAYP010000145.1 GCA_026786185.1 Gemmatimonadaceae bacterium | reverse complement strand
GTGGTAATTGTTTTCTACGGGGCGCGCCCGCCGCGGTGGGGGGGGTGGGGGGGCTGGCGCCACCCCGGGGGGGGTGGCGGGTCCCGGCGGCGCACGGGGGCGGGCCCGCCGCGCCGATTGCATCGGCGCCTGTAACACCGGTGACTGCCGCGCCCGCGATCGCCGCGCCACCTCCGCCGATCGCCATGGATTCCGCCGCGATGCAGACGGCCACGCAATGGCTCGACTCGCTCAGGGAAGCCAACCCGGTGGAGTACACGCGCCGACAGCTCGGCATCGAGCCGACGGAGCGTCGCGCCCCCGATGAGCGTACGACGCCCGCGGAGCGGCGCACGCCCACGATCAATGAAGATCCGTTTTTCATTCCGGGGTCGACTCTGCCACGGCCGAATACGACGCGCCCACCTCGCCAGTAGCGAATCACGACGCTCGTGATCCGACGATCCGGCGCGACTCGGCCGCGATCGTCGCTGCGCTCCACGCGAGCGCGGCGGGAAAAACGAGTGTCAGCACCAGTACGCCTGCGGCTGGCACACCCATCACGCCGCCGAGCATGGTGGCGACGTGACCCAGCGGACCGACGACCCCGTCAGCCACGAGCAGCGTGCCCCACGCGACGGATGCCGCTGCGGCTACGCGCCAGCCGCCGCCGCCGTGTTCATGGAACACGACGCCGATGATGAGCGCCACGACCAGAATCCCCCACCAGCCGAGCAGCCACGTCAGTGTGATCATCGCCGCGGCGACGAAGAGCACGAAGATCATGCGGCGCCGCTCATCGTGCACGCTCGAGGATCAGGCGCGCGGAGCGATGCGCCTCGTCGAGTTCCGCGGGCGACGCCGGCAGCCGAACCGGCGTCAGCGCGCCTCTCGTCCATTCGTCCATGCGATCGCGGTACCTGCTGCTCAAAGGGTTGCCGGACTGGCCGCCGGGATACGTCGCCCATGCCCGTAGCGCGGGTCCGAGTTCCACCACCATGCGCCAGCTCGCACCGTGCGTGCCCGAACCCGACGACGGCGACAGCGTTGCCGGTCCTCCCTGCACCGGTATCTCGAGGGCGGAGAGCGCCGGAAGGCGGAGCAGGTGGAAGATATTCGCCCGGCGAATCCCCTGCCAACGCCACCCGCCCGCGTCTGGCGCTCCATACTTCGCACGGGCACTCGCGAGCGATGCGGCGAGACTCGCCGCCAGTATGTCGTCCCGACGCTCGATCGCCGGAGTGGAGCGTACGTCCCACCACGCACTCGCCGAATCGCCGAGCAACACGGCGAGCATCGCACTCGCGGGAGTGATGATCCGACGCGCCGAGTCGGGCACGATCAACTCGTCCCACGTGCGCGTCGTCAGCTCCTGCATCGCGCCTTCGAACAGGACAGCGCGCGCGTCATCCCTCGTGTATCGCCGGTCCCACTGGCCCAGCAGGCGCCTTGCCTCAGCGAGCGATGCATCCGGCTCGGTACCCGTGCGCGCGAGGACGCGTGCCGCCGCCGCGAGAAAGTGCGGCACGAACAGATCGGCCCGGGCGCTACCCGGGTCGGTCTGGTACCGGCGCATGGCATCGACCGTCACGGCGGAATCGCCACGCAGCAACCTGTTGATGCGCACGGCGCGCCACGGGTCGTAGCTCCCACCCCACCAGTTCGTGGTGACGAGCGGATCGATGGGCTGCTGATTGGCCGACGCGAGAAACCCCTGCGCCGGGTCGATGGACTGCGGCAGTGCATCCGCCGCCACGGTACCTCGCCAGTCGTTCGCACTCGAGCCTCCATCCCGCACGGTGCTCCCACTCCCATCGCCGGCGCGGATCGGGAATCGGCCCTGCGTGCCGATTGCGATATGTCCCGCGCGATCCGCGGCGATCACGTTCTGCGCCGGCGCGCGATACGAGTGCCCGAAGGCCGCCTGCACGTCGGCGGCGGACCGCGCGTGCGCCGCATCCTGAAACGCGTCGATCTCCGTCCCCGCTTCGAGCACCGTCCAGCGCATCGAGAGCCAGCGCCCGCGCACGCGCTGCATCGGACCGCGGTGCGTGAAGTACAGCGTGTCGATCGCAATCGTCTCCCCACCATGGCCCCGATAGCGCTCGATGCGGGACTCGAGCGCTTTCCACTCACCGTCGAGCCGATACCGCGTCGGCGCCACGCTGTCGTCCACCTGCTCCGCGTACAGATCGAGCACGTCTGCGCCGGAATTCGTCAGCGTCCACGCGACGTCGCGGTTGAACCCGATCACGATGGCGCCCGATCCCGGAATCGTCACGCCGGCCACGTCCAGCGCGCCGGGCACCACGAGATGCGCCTCGTACCAGATGGACGGGAGGGTCAGGTCGAGATGCGGATCTCCCGCCAGCAGCGCGTGACCCGTGGCCGACCGGCGCGGAGAGACCGCCCAATTGTTGCTGGCCATCGAGCGCCGTTCATCATCCTCGCGCATGGCCGCGGACCGCGCCGGAAAGAATGTCGCGCCAGCCGCGAGGAGTCTCCCGCTGCCGGTGTCGGGCTCGCCCGGTGGAGGCAGGACGCGCGCGTCGAACCTCGGGGCACGCTGGCCGTTCGGCTGGATGGGCTCCTGGATCGCCTCATTGTCGGGAACGAGCGCGGCGGCCGCGCGCGTCCCGACACGCGATGCCGCGGCCGCGCGATCATCCTCGAGCGAGAGATACGCGAGCGTCCATCCCATGCGACTGAATAGATGGTAGGAATCCGCCAGCGTCCATTCCGACGGTCGCGTTCCCGTCAAGCGGAATTCCAGCGGCAGCTCGCTCGCCGGAAGCGTTCGTACGTACGAGTTGATGCCGTCGGCATAGGCGCGCAGTCGTCGCACCGAGGGTGACGTGTCGCGTACGGTCGCCGCGAGCCGCTCTGCCGACCGAGGCAGGCCGAGCCCGCGCATCTCGCGATCGAGTGCGAGCGCGCGAGGCCCGGCGATCTCGGTGAGGCGGCCGCTCGCCGCCATCGTCTGCAGGTAGAGTTGATAGAGTCGGTCGCGCGCCGTCACGTACCCGAGCGCGCGGTAGGCATCCTCCTCGTTCGCCGCGAAGATGTGCGGCACGGCGCGATCGTCGTACAGCACGGTGACCGTCGCACCCAGGTTCACGACACTTGCCCTGGCATCTCGCGGCAGCGATGTCGCGCGTGCCAGCGACCAGACACCATGCGCCGGATCGAGGAAAGCGCCGAGGGGCGGCGCCCGCCCCCAGGGCGGTGGGCCCCCGCCGCGCGGGGTGGGGCGGAGTTAGATTGGGGGGCGCAGGCGGGGGCTGTGGTGGTTTTAGCGGTGCGGGGGAGGGTGG
>JAJAYP010000144.1 GCA_026786185.1 Gemmatimonadaceae bacterium | reverse complement strand
CAGTGTCACGTGGAGTACCACTTCAAGGGGCCGGAGAAGCGGCTCGTGTATCCGTGGGCGAAGGGACTCACGGTGGACAGCATTCTCGCCTACTACGACTCCACCAGGCATTCGGACTGGACGCACGCGGTGAGCGGAGCGAAGGTGCTCAAGGCGCAGCATCCCGAGTTCGAGCTCTACAGCCAGGGTATCCACGCGCGCGCCGGCGTCGCCTGCGCCGACTGCCACATGCCGTACGAGCGGGTAGGCGCGCAGAAGATCTCGGATCATCACGTGCGGAGCCCGGTGCTCAACATCAACCGTGCGTGCCAGACGTGCCACAAGGTATCCGAGGAGGAGCTGAAAGGGCGCGT
The DNA here is from genome assembly GCA_026786185.1 of Gemmatimonadaceae bacterium. Lineage (GTDB taxonomy): Bacteria > Gemmatimonadota > Gemmatimonadetes > Gemmatimonadales > Gemmatimonadaceae > AG11. The sequence continues at coordinate 4,591 of JAJAYP010000144.1, read as the reverse complement.
GGAAGCGATCCAGAACCGCACGTACGAGCTTCGGAACGTCGCGCTCGACGCGGTGCTGCAGTTGACGCGCGGGATCGCCACTGTGGTAGCGCGCGACAGCACCGATGCGCGGCTGACGAAGGCGCGCGACTTCCAGCGGCGCGCACAGTTCTTCACCGACTTCGTCGAGGCGGAGAACTCGATGGGGTTTCACGCGCCGCAAGAGGCGGCGCGAATTCTCGGGCGGGCGATCGACTATGCACGTCAGGGAGAGATCGCGCTACGTGGGGCCGAGGTACCGCGAGCCCCTGCGCTGGCTCGGCGGGGCGGGTGAGCGACGCCCGATGTCGGGCGAACGCGTTGGCGCTGCGAGCATCAGAATGCCTTGCATTCATGCATCATTTCTTGACTCTATTCTCTGGATTTCACCGCAGAGGACGCAGAGGGTCACAGAGGACTACGTCGTCTTTACGAGTTCCTCTGCGTTCCTCTGCGTCCTCTGCGGTAAATCGCTCGTGTTTGACTTTGCTTTTTCTTGTCCAGGGTAGCATGAGCAGCGTCTCGAGCGTGATCGCGATTGCTGGCGCTTGAAGCAGGTAGCGGTGTGGCCGAAAGTGGAGTAGGGCCGCTCGGTCAAGCAATCATGGTTCGACTCTATCGCTCGGCTTTTTACCGCAGGGGACGCAGAGGGTCGCAGAGGACTGCACCTGCCCCCCAATTCCTCTGCGTTTCTCTGTGTCCTCTGCGGTTTTATCGCACTTTGAGAAGTTGCCTCTACTGATCGCTGAGCGATGGAAGCTCCTACGTCAGCGTGTAACTTGAACGGAAGCGCTCGTCCGGCCAGGCGCCGCGCGGCTCCCACAACAGTCGAACTCCGATTGGACGTTCGACGGTCTGGAAGAACCAGCGCATCGCGGCCACGTTTTCATCTGTTGCCTTGAAGCTGGCCGGACATTGAAAGAGGATGGCGGTGACACGCAATGCGCGCGCGGCATCGAGCGTCGTCTCCCACGCCGCGAGCACCGTGGGTGTGACCCTGAACCCGCCCGCCTCGCCGCGCTCCCGATCGGTGAACGGACGCTTCAGCCTTCCATAGGTAGGGCTCGTTCCGGCGTGTGTGATCACCTGCCACGCCTTGATGGTGAACTCGAAGTCGGCGGGGGCCTTGGCCCGCACATGCCGAGTTTCATCGCCATGAATGATCAGCATATGCAAGAAAGGGAACCGCAGCGCGGTTCCCTTGTTCATGCACCATCGAACCGGGGGCGGGTGAGGCTCCCGCCAACTGAAGCATTCCTCTGCGGCCCTCCGCGCCCTCCGCGGTACAAGGCTGTTGGACGTTGCCTTACCGACCATGGCCCACTGGCAACTGCTTCGCGAACTCCGCTTCCGTCTTCTTGTCGCCCATCTTGCGCGCGGCGTTCCGTGCGCCGAGCAGGGAACGATACCGGCCCGGCTCCTTCGTAAGCGTCTTGCGATATTCGGTGAGCGCGTCGGCCGGCTTGCCAAGCTCCATCAGCAGATCGCCCGCGAGCTCGTGCGCCGGCGCGAGTGGCCCAGGTGTCACCGGACTTTTCTCCGTAGCGTCTTCGCGCGTCGACGCTTCACGCATGTGCGCCAGCGCCGAATCGGGACGACGCTCGGCAAGGGCGAGCCAGGACTGCGCAGCGAGACGCTGTATCGCGACCTGCTCGGTCCAATATGCCTCCTTCTGTGCGACGAGCCGCCCGTGAATGGCGCCGAGCGAATCGATGTTGGCGCGGGCGGTGGCGACGTCGCCCGTGCGTGAGGCGCCGAGTGCGCGAGCGAAGTACGTCTGCGCTTCGGTGTAGGGGACTGATGTGGCGGTTGGGCGCAGCGACGACGCCAGCTTCCAGTCGCCGCGCTCCAACGCGTAGCGCGCCGGGATCGACGCGAGCGCGAACAGTCCGGCCCAGCCGGGTGCGGCGCCGGTGACGGCGTTCACGTCGAAGCGCGCGGCGTAGGCGGGCATGCTGTCGACCATCGCCTTCGCGGAGTCATCGCGTCGCAACTGCAGATACGCGTACGTCGCGTAGTCGGCCGCGTGCAGCGCCTCGGCCATAGAGCCCGTGCGCTTCGCTTCGTTCATCGAGCGGAGGTTGGTATTGATGGACTCCTGCCACAGGCCGACGCGCGTGAAGGTGTGCGACGGCATGTGCAGCGCGTGCGCGGCGGAGGGGGCGATGCGGGCGTAGCGCGCGGCGGCGGCGCGGGCGCGGTCGGCGAGGGCGGGGACGTCGTACGCGTGGATGATGTAGTGTGCGAGGCCCGGGTGGTTCGGCTGCTGTTCCCAGAGCTTCTCGAGCGTGGTGCCCGCGGCGATCTGGAGCGCGTACGTCTTGTCAGTGGGCGGCGCCTTGCCCACTTGCGCGAGCGCGTGGAAGATGCGCGCTTCGGTGTCCGTCGGCTGCTTCGCGACGAGGTCGGCCATGGCCGCTTCGTATGCCACGATGCGCGTGCGTTGGTCGCGCTGCTCGTAGTCCGCGAATAGCTGGTTCACGGCGGCGATGTAGCCGCGTTCGCGATCGGTGGCACCGGCGGAGAGGCGGGTGGCCGAGTTGGCGGCAATGCGGCCCGGGTCGAGCGCCCGGGGTGCGCGATTGGCGGCCGATGTGGGATTGCCCCACCGGCTGAGCGCGATGCCCCAGTGCGCCATGGCGCAGGTGGAATCGGAGGCGAGCACTTCATTGAATGCGCCGATGGACGCGCCGAACTCGAACGAGTGCAGGAGTGCGATGGCGCGGTCGAACGTCGGCGTGACCGCAGCGCTACACGATGTGGGGAAGTGGACCGTTCCGAGCTGTTCGGCGCCCGGTTTTGCGTGGGCGTGGTCCTGTGCGGAGAGCCGGCTCGTCAGGGCGACGAGGAGGACGACGGCCTTGCCGATGGCGGATGGGCGTGACATGGGGAACTCCCTGGTGGTGACGGCGGGAATCCAATGTCGACCGGATTGCGGGCGGGTGCAATGGTCGACGCTCGCTTCGGGCGCCGGGCCTTCCCGCTGCGAATCGGCGTCGGCCTCGCCGTTCAGTACGGCGTGATCACCCGGCCGCTTTTGTCGGGCGACGCCAGCTCCGCGACCCGTTCAGCGCGGCGCGCGGGGAGGGCCTCGCTGAGGAGGCCGACCATGAAGCGCTGCGCCTCGGAGATCCGCTCGACCTCGATGGCGATCGTGTCGACCGCGGTCTCGAGGCGCTCCATGCGGGCGTCGTCGGACGGAGTGCGAGTCGACGGCTGCTTAGAAGAGCCTCGGTTCCAGAGTGCGCGGGTGCCGAGTCCGATGACGACGAACGATGCGGTGGACATGACGATCACCGTCATGACCTGTGCGAACGCGAGGATATCTCCATCCATGTGGGGCCTCCGGGGGATAGTGGCAGTACGGGGGAGGGCGGGGGGAAGTTGCGCCCAACCTGGCGCGGGAGGAGTTGGGTGAGAGCGTTCTCATAGTTATAGAAGGGAGGATGTACGCTCTTCCGGAGCCTTGGCGTGGGTGTAGGTTCGCGGAGATGAAGCGATACGTCCGGATGTTCATGAGTGGAAGGGCGAGGCGCGCCGGTGTCGTGCTGCTCGCGGGGGTGGTGATGGCGTGTCAGGCCGCGAGACCGATGGGCGAGCCTGCGCGAGTGGTCGTGCGGGCGCCAGCAGTTATCAGTAGTTCCGCGCTGGAGGTCGCCGAGCGGAGGCGCGCGGAGGATGAGCGTGCGCGGAATGACTGGGCGAATCTCGGTCGGTATCGCGGGGAGAACGCGAAGCTCAGTGCGCCTGCCGCGGGCGAGAAGCGCGTCGTGTTCTACGGCAACTCGATCACGGAAGGGTGGGCGCGGTGGTTCCCCGTGATGTTTCCGGAGAAGCCGTACGTTGGGCGGGGGATCGGCGGGCAGACCACGCCGCAGATGCTCGTGCGGTTCCGGCAGGATGTGGTGAGTTTGAAGCCCGCGGTGGTGGTGATACTGGCGGGGACGAACGACATCGCTGGGAACACCGGGCCTTCATCGCTCGAGATGATTCAGGACAATCTCGCTGGGATGACTGAGATTGCGAAGGCGAACGGGATTCGAGTGGTGCTGTGTTCTGTGTTGCCGGTTTTTGACTATCCGTGGAAGCCTGGGTTGGAGCCGGGGCCGAAGATCGTTCGGTTGAATGAGTGGATACGGCAGTATGCGTTGTCAGTGGGTGAGGTTTATGTGGACTATCACTCGGTGATGAAGGACTCGAGGGATGGATTGCCGGTGGAGCTGGCGAAGGATGGGGTGCATCCGACGGAGGCGGGGTATCGGGTGATGGCCAGGGTGGTGGAAGGGGGGATCAGGGAGGCGGGGCGGTAGCTTCGGAGCGGACCTTACTCGGTGGATCTGTTATGACGGCGACATATCGTCTGACTCTTGACGTACATCCGCATGGAAGATGTCGGTGCTAGAGTGCATGCCTTGACAGCTGCTACCTTAAATGGGGTTCGGGGGGGCGCGGGTTAAAATCCCGCCGTCCCGATTGATCTGCAACGAGTTAGCGAACGTGGTGAAACGGCGTTGCCCGTTCGATTACCCGTTTGCCGCTAGTGAAATGTGAAAATCCTGAACCTTGCGCTCCT
>JAJAYP010000143.1 GCA_026786185.1 Gemmatimonadaceae bacterium | reverse complement strand
GGTGGGGGGTCGTGGGCGGCGGCGCGTTCTGACGTGACCCACCCTGCCACTCATTGCTTTAGTGCGCCGCCCGGTTCGCGGCGCACCAACGTGCCCCCCTTCTGGAGAAGGACATGCCGACCACCCATCCCGCCACACAGTTCACGCCCGCGGGCGCGTATCCGGACTCGCAGTATCTCGTGGCGGAGCAGCTCCCGTGGAGCGGAGCCCGCCGTCCGGCCGTCATCCTCGTGGCCTCGGACGGTACCGAGCGGTCGGACGGCGCCCTGCGTGTCGCGCTGGCGCGCGCCCGCGCCACCAGCGCGTCGATCGAGATTCTCACCGTCGCGCGGTGGGAACCGCTCACCTCCCCCGACGGCATGACGCTCTGGCAGGAAGACAATGCCACGCGACGGGGTTGCCAGCGACGCGCCGTTGAGGCGCAGCTGGTGCGCGTCACCGGAAAGCCCCGCGAGCACGGCGTGACCGTCCTGGACGGCAACCCGGCGTTCACGATCTCTCGTGTCGCCATCGAGCGCCGCGCCGCGCTCGTCGTCGTCGGGCTCGGCCGCCACGGCCTCACCGACCGACTGTTCAGCGACGAGACGGCGATTCAGCTCGCGCGCATCTCACGCGTACCGGTGCTTGCAGTGCCGGAACATGCGGTCGGAAGTGCATGGCACGCCATCGTTGCGGTGGACTTCGGCGAGATCTCCGATCGCGCGGCGCAGTGCGCCATCGACACGGTCGGTGACGAGGGCATTGTCGAATTGGTGCACGTGATGCCGTTCATCCAGGAAAACGCCTTCGCGGTCGACGGCGTCGCGCCCAGCGAACGATGGGCCCACAGTCAGCTCGACTCCCTCGCCGCTCGCCTCGTCGTGCCGGCCGGCGTGACGCTGAAGTCCATCGCCATCCGCGGCAGTGCCGCCCACGCGCTGCTCGATCACGCGCAACGCGTGGACGCGAACCTGATCGCGACCGGTACGCACGGTCGTGGATTCGTCGCGCGGGCCGTGCTGGGAAGCGTCGCCACCAGGCTGCTGCGTGGTTCGCACTGTGCGGTGCTGTCCGTGCCACGCGATCCGCTGCCGGCACTCGAACCAGCGGAGCGGGCGTCGGTCGGCCTCGCACCGCGTCCAGCGCCGGCGGTCTGGGTCGAGCTGCTCAGCGCGTTCTCCAAGCGCAACGAGGGACGGCGCACCATTCTCGAGGTGGACGACATCGAGCTGGGCGCGCAGGCACAGGAGTACAACTATCCGCTCCTCGGCACGGTCTACGACGAGCGAGCGGGACGCGTCGAGCTCATGTTGGGCGACGGGATATCCGGCGGACGGCACCTCTCGCGCAGCATCGGCAACGTGGCTGCGGTGGATGTGCTCACCGATGGTGAAGGGCACGATGTCGCGCTGCGCATTCAGCACGGCGCGAGTCAGACGCTTCTCACCTTCGCCGCCTGACCGCTGGACACGAGACGAGCCGGACGCATCGACGTCCGGCTCGTCTCGCACGCAACCCAGACCTCCGTGCGTGACTACGGCTTCCGCACCGGCAGCTCGGTCCCACGCTGACTATCGCCGGACGGCGGCACGAGCAGCGGACTGCTCGCCGGAGCCGGCGCCATCTGCTGCTCCATCTGCGCGAGCAGATCGGTGAGCTTCACGCCCTGCGCCACACGCTTCGCGTCGCCCAGCACCCGCGCGGCGGACGACGAATCGCCCGTCGCCTGGAGCACTTCGGAAAGCATCAGCCCCGTCGCCACATAGAGATACGGAATGCCCACCGACGGTCGGTCCACCCAATCGTGGCGCTTGGCGAGCGAGCGGTGGCCGGTGAAGACGCTGTCCCACAGCGTTCGTGTGCGCGCGACGTCCACCCACCCGGCTCCGGCGACCATGAGAGTGTCCTTGTTGGCCGAGACGGGCGGAATGAACAGCTTGGTCGCGAGTCCCTGCGTGAGGAGGTAGCTCCCGATCCCGAGCTCCGCGCCGTAGCCGGCCGACGTGCGGCTGAGGTAGATGGGGCGTTCGCCGAACGAGTCCGCGATCATGCGGAGGACGAAAATGTCCGCTCGCTGAAGCACGTTCGGGATGGAGAGCCGCTGCGGATCGATCGTCGCCTTGATCGGGCCACCCTGGAACATCATGGGCTTGTCGATCTGGATGTACGAGGGCACCGAGTCTGCCTGGAGCATCGTCATCTTGATCGGTCCCGTCGCCGGCTTCGGCCACGCCTTCGCGCGATAAATGGCGGGGCCTTTGGCCGCGTCGTACTCGAACACCGGACGCCGGATCAGCTGCCGGGTGTACCAATCGGTGTTGAGCAGGGACGTATTCGCGACCACGACGTCGCGACGCACGCCCTCGACCTCCTGCGCGTACCACAGCGGGAAGGTGTCGTTGTCCCCCACCGTCACCAGCACGCCGTATGGCTCCACGGAGTTGAGCAGGTCGCGTGCGAAGTCCGCCGTATCGGTCTGGCCGGCGCGCGAGGCCGTGCTCCAATTCGTGAAGAGCGGTACGATGGCCAACGCCAGCACGGGGGCCGACGCAAGACGTGCCATGCGTGTCGGACGCTCGACCGTCTCCCGCCCGACGACGACCTGTTCGCGACCGATCAGCGACGCCAAGGATTCCCACGCGGCGACGAGTCCGAGCGCCGCCCACACGCCCCACGCGGAGAAGCTCCACAGATAGAAGTAGTCGCGGTCGCGAACCTCGCGTGCCACCCCGACGAGATCAGGGTCCTGCGACGCGCCATACTTGAAGTTCAGGTAGTAGATCAGCACGAACGACATCGTGAACATCAACGAGCCGAAGTACCAGAAACTTCGGCGATCGCGCTGCCAGTGCACGTATCCCCCCAGCAGTCCGAGCACGAGGAAGACCGCCGCGAGGAGGCTCTGCACGAAGGGCCGGTCGTAGTGCGCATCGCGCAGCCATTGCCACTTGAAGTAGAGCCACCACATGCCGACCTGCGCCGTGAACGGCGCCTGACGCTCGCCCAGCTGCGGCTTGCCGTACTGCCCGCGATTGAAGTTGTACATGAACGCGTCGTACGTGCCCTTGCTGAAGGTGCACGACGCGGTCAGTTCGGTCCGGCACGCGGTGGGCTCACCCTCGTTCAGCGCCGGAAAGTGCGCGGCGCGAATCGGCTGCATGGCGAAGGGCGTGATCCCGAACCCGACGGCCACGATGCAGGCCAGCAGCAGCTTCCACCGGAGGACGGTACGCGGTCGCACGACGAGCACGGCCAGCGCCGCGGCTGGCGCGGCGAGCATGCCGGCCATGTGGTTCGCGTAGCCCAGGCCGCACAGGTACGCCACGATCACGAGGATCCGATCGGACTTCCGCCCGTCGGGCTGGTCGCACCAGCGCACCATGAGCCAGCTCACGATCGCGATGCCGAGCAGCGAAACGGTGTACACCTTTTCGTTGACGACGCTCTGGTTCCAGACGGTGAACGCGGTGGCGCCGATGAGCGCGGCCAGCGCGCCCCCGAGGATGCGCTGCCAGCGCTGCTCGAACCACGCGACGAGCACCCGCTCCGTGATCAGGAACCACATGCCCGCCGACACGGCGCTGCACACGGCCGCGAGAATGTTGATGCGCACCGCGATCGACGAGGCGATGGGCAGGATGGCGAACACGCGACCGATCAGCACGAACAGGGGGTTGCCCGGCGGATGCGGCATGCCGAGCACGGTGGCCGCAGTGATGTACTCGCTGGTGTCCCACATCGCCGTGGACGGCGCGAGCGTCACGAGATAGAGCAGGAAGATCGCGGCCGAGACGATGCCGCCGGCCAGGTAGGACGGCCGGTAGTCGAGCTCGGAGGGCGAAGACGGCGACGCCATGGATTCGGGGGTGACGGAAAGCAGACGCCCCGCGGAGGCGGGGCGGGGACGACATCTGGCTGCAGCCGGTCAAAGATGGCGACGAAACCGGCTCAGGAACAGTGCGGCACCTCGCTCAGTGCCTGAACAACCTCGTGCCGGTGAAGACCATCGCGATGTCGTGCTCGTCTGCGGCGGCGATGACGTCGGCATCGCGCACGGAGCCACCCGGCTGGACGATGGCCCGTACGCCGGCGTCCGCCGCGTGATCGACACCGTCGCGAAAGGGGAAGAAGGCATCCGACCCGAGCGCCGAGCCGGCCGTGTGATGTCCGGCGGTCGCCGCCTTGTGCACCGCCATGAACGCCGCATCCACGCGCGACATCTGGCCCGCCCCGATTCCGATCGTCGCGCCGTCGCGCGCGAGCACGATGGCGTTGCTCTTCACGCTCGCCACCGCGCGCCAGGCGAACAGCAGGTCACGCTGCTCTTCGCTCGTCGGCTGGCGTTTCGTCACGACCGTCCAGCTGGCATCGTCGATCGCCGCCGGCGGTCGCTCCTGCGCCAGCATGCCGCCTCGCACGCGTTTGAAGTCCATCGCCCCACGCTCCCATCGGGCCGTGCCCTCCAGCACGCGGAGATTCTTCTTCCGCCCGAGTATCTCGAGCGCCGCCGCGCTGAACGATGGTGCCATTACGCACTCCACGAACAGGCTGGACACCGCCTCCGCCGCCGCGTCGTCCACGCCCACGGTGAACGAGATCACGGAGCCGAAGGCGGACACGGGATCGCACGCGAGCGCCTTGCGGTAGGCGTCCAGTGCGTCTCGACCGGTCGCAAGCCCGCACGGGGTGGTGTGCTTCACGATCGCGCAGCACGCCCCATCGCCGAAGGGCTCGGTCGCCAGCAACGCGCCCTCGAGGTCGAGCAGGTTGTTGAACGAGAGCTCCTTGCCGCCGTGCTGCACGAGCCCTGCGAGGCCGGCGCGCGGCCGCTCGACGTAGAAGGCGGCGGCCTGGCCGGGGTTCTCGCCGTACCGTAACGACTGTGCGCGCTCGAGCGCGATCGTCACCCGCTCGGGAAAACGATCGCCTCTTTGGCCCGCGAACCAGGCCGCGATCGCGGCGTCGTACGCCGCCGTGTGCTCGAACACCTTGCCGGCCAGTCGCCGCCTGAACTCCTCGTCGTCGGTGCCCTCGCCAAGCACGGCGACGACCTGTGGATAGTCGGCGGGATCCACCACGGTCGTCACCGCCGCGAAGTTCTTCGCCGCGGACCGCAGCATGCCTGGCCCACCGATGTCGATCTGCTCGATCACATCAGCCGGCGCGACGCCGGTCCGCGCCGCGGTCTGGCGGAAGGGATACAGATTCACAGCCACGAGATCGATCGGTGCGATGCCCTGCGCGGCGATCGCCTCCATGTGCTCGGGTAGATCCCGCCGCGCGAGCAATCCTCCGTGCACCGCAGGATGCAGGGTCTTCACCCGCCCATCCAGCATCTCGGGAAAATTGGTGACGTCGCTGACGTCACGCACCGGAATCTCCGCATCGCGCAGCGCGCGCGCGGTGCCGCCGGTGGAGAGCAGCTCCCAACCGAGCCCGTGCAGCGCCCGTGCAAACTCGAGCAGGCCGGACTTGTCGGAGACGGACAGCAGGGCGCGGGGCATCGCGGCTCGAGAGGGAAGCGGGAGTGAAGGAGAGGGCGGGCGGTGCCGGACGCTCAGCGCGGCCGAGCGCCGTGCAATGCACTGGCGAGCGAATCGTCGTCCAGCTCGGGATCGAGCAGCGGAAGGGTGGCAGGGTCGAGCACGAACGTCGGCTCGACGCGACCATCAGCGGTCAGTCGAACTTCTCCCGCCGCCACCGCCTGCACGACGCGCGGATACAGCAGATGCTCGACGCGCAGCACGCGCGCGCCAAGCGTATGCTCGTCGTCCGCCGGATGCACCGGCACCCGCCACTGTGCGATGATCGCGCCGTGATCGTACACCTCGTCCACGAAGTGCACGGTGGCCCCGCTCACGGGTGCGTGCGCGGCGAGCACGGCGCGATGCACGTTCGCGCCGTACATCCCCGGTCCGCCGAACTGCGGGAGCAGCGCTGGATGCACGTTGATGATGCGTCCGGCATAACGACGCGTGACGGGCACGGGCACGAACTGGAGGTAGCCGGCCAGTACCACGAGGTCGATGTCGTGGAGCGCGAGCACCGACGCCAGGTCTGGCGAGCCGCTGTCGAGCACGCACGTGCCGATGCCCGCCGCGCGCGCACGCACGAGTGCACCGGCATCGCGCCGGTTCGATGCCACGAGCGCGATCGCGCCAGCACGGTCGCTTCCCAGACTGGCGGAATAGTCGAGTAGCGCATGGAGGTTCGAGCCGCCACCGCTGGCGAGCACCGCAATGCGCGCCGTCATGCCGCGAGGGTGAGGAGCAGGGCCTGCACACCATGGAGCAGTGACGGCACCGCCGACATGCCTTCGGCGACGGCGCGCGCGCGATCCTCGGCGACGCTCACCCGCGATTCCACGAACAGGCCCCGACCGCGGAATGCCGTGGCCGCGGCGACGTCGCGGTATCGGTCCCCGGCGTACAGGCAACGTGCGAGATCGAGCCCATGCAGCGACGCCGCACGCTCGTACAGGCCCAGCGCCGGCTTGCGACAGCCGCACGGTCCCGTGACGTCGGGGTGATGCGGGCAAGCGAATGTGTCCAGTAGTGCCACCCCTTCGGCCGCGAGCAGCGCATCCAGCCGGAGCCGGACGGCGTGATGCTGCGCCAGCGTGATGGTTCCGCGCGCCACACCCGACTGATTGGTGCAGACGATGGACGGAATGCCCGCCGCCGCGAGTCGGCCGATCGCCTCCGCAACGCCTGGCAACAGTTCGACGTTGGCCGGATCGTTGAGATAGTGGTGGTCCACGATGATCGTGCCATCGCGGTCGAGCAACGCAGCCTGCGGGCGAGGGACCGCGGTCACGCGTCGCTCCGCCGCGCCGCTTCGGGGAGGTCCGGTGCGGCCGCCAGCACTGCGTCCACCAGTATCGACACGTCGTCGTCCGGCACGGTCCGCAGGTCGAGCAGTGCGCGCCCATCGTGCACGCGACCGACGATGGCGGGTTCACCGCCACGCAGCGCGGCCGTCCACCGTTCGGCATCGCCGTGCAGCACGAGCGCGATGCTGGGGATCGTCGCGGTGGGAAACGCTCCGGCGCCCACCGATCCGACCGCATCGGCGACCTCGCTCTCCATGCCGCCGGCGCGCAGCGCGTCGCGGCATCGCATTGCCCGCTGGCGAATCGACTCGAGCGGCGTGGCGAGCATCGCGAGTACGGGAATGTCCCTGAAAGCGACGGCCGGATCCCGATAGAGCGCGAGCGTCGCTTCCAGCGCGGCGAGGGTCATCTTGTCCACGCGGAAGGCGCGCGCGAACGGATTCGCGCGCATCGCCGCCAGGTAACGCGCCTTCCCGACGATGAGTCCGGCCTGCGGACCACCGAGCAGCTTGTCTCCGCTCATGACCACGACGTCGGCACCAGCGGCGAGCGCGTCGCGCGCCGTGGGTTCACCGGTGAGGCCGATCTCGTCCAGCCCGATGAGCAGTCCGCTGCCGAGATCATGAAGCACTGGCACGTCGTGCGCGCGTGCGAGTGGCGCCAGGTCGCGCACCGGCACCTCGGCCGTGTAGCCGACGACATCGAAGTTGCTACGATGCACCTTCACGATCGCGCCGGTATCCGGCGTCATCGCGGCGGCGTAGTCCGCGAGATGGGTGCGATTGGTGGACCCCACCTCGCGCCGGCGCGCCCCGCTCTTCGCCATGATGTCGAAGACGCGAAAGCTGCCGCCGATCTCCACGAGCTCTCCCCGCGAGATGATCACCTCGCGATCCTGCGCCATGGTGTTCAATGCGAGCACCAGCGCCGCGGCGCAGTTGTTCACGACGAGCGCGTCGTCGGCACCCGTGAGCTCGGTGAGCAGCGCCGCGCAGTGTGCGTAGCGCGATCCGCGCCCGCCGATGGCCAGATCGTACTCCAGGTTGCTGTAGCCGGCACTCACCGTCGTCATCGCTTCGAGTGCCGCGCGGGGCAGGGGCGCCCGCCCGAGATTGGTGTGCAGCACCACGCCGGTGGCGTTGATGACGCGGCGCAGCGACGGCCGCCTCGCTGCCGCCACCTGCTCCGCAACGGCGCGCGTCCACGCCGGGGCATCGGCTGGCGTGGAGCCATCCGCGGCACGCGCACGCGCCACGACGTCGCGCACCGCGTTCACCACCAGGCCCCGCGGCGTGACCGCGAGGAGCGCACGCACCTCGACGGTCTCGAGGAGCGCGCCCACGCTCGGCAGGGCGCGACGGAGGTCGCTCACGGCGGCGACGCTGCGGGAACGCGAGTGCTGTCCAGCGCGGGAACGGGCGCCGGCACGCGCACGGGCGCGGGCGCACGAGGCGTGGTGAACGTCCGCTCGCTCGCTTCCTCGCGCTTGCTCAGCGAACGCGCGGAGCTCACGCGCAGCCGATGTGTCGTGATGGGTGCCAGCGGCCGCGCGATGCGTAGCAGCACGGTCGTGTAGGGAGGCGGTGCGCTGGGCGACGAGCCACCCGCCGAGCGCCGCTCCACGACGGCCAGTTTCGGCAGGAGCGGTTTGCCGGCGAGCGAGTCGACGCGACGCAACGAGTCGACCGTCGCCTGCTGCCGGGCCGACACCTCGGCCTGTTCAGCCCGCGGACTCAATGCGGCAAGCACGGGAATCACGGTGCTGTCGCTGGCGACGAGCCGAAACGCGGTCGCCGGAGGTGGCTGATCCGGGTCGAGGTAGCGGTCGAAGGTGACGCGGAGCGACAGCGAGTCGGAGAGCGCGACGGAGGAGATGCGCGCTGGCAGCGTATCGCGGGCAATCGTGCGCAGCTCGAGCCCGCCGGCTTGTGGCGCTACGACACGCGCCGTGTCGAACGCTTCCGCGCGATCCAGGGCCCGATTGCTATTGGCGTCGATGATCGCGCGCACGAGATAACTCCCCGGTGGGAGCGGCCCCACCGTGAATCGTCCCACGCTGTCGGACTGCGCGAGATATCGTACGCTGTCGGGCGTGATGGCTTCGATGAGCGCGCGAGCCGCAGGCCGTTCGGCGATCCAGTCGAACACGACGCCGTCGATGCGATCGGGTGGGATCGTCGCCCCGGTGGAGAAGACGACGCTCGCGCCGGCACGCGCCGAGTTGCCTCGCAGATCCGTGAGCCCCGGTAACAGCGTCACGGTGTACGCGGTGTTCGCGCGGAAACCGTTTCGCGGACGAACTTCTATCCGGCTGCGATGCCAGCTCACCCGCGGGTTGCCATCCGACGGAGACACCAGAAAGTACCGGTCCAGCTCCTGCGACCCGCTACCCCGATCGTTGATCGTCTCGTCGAACCGGAAGGTGACGTTGCGCTCGCGGACGTTCACCGCGTTCGAGTCAGGCGACAGCGCGACGAGTCGGGGCGGCTCGCGATCTTCCGGTCCTCCGGGAGGCGGCGACGCCGACGCGCACGCCAGAGACACTGCGAGCACGACGCCCGCGCTCAGCCCGCGCCGCACAGCCCCTCGACGCGTCGGGAGAGATGCTCGCGCCGCGCCGACCATTCCTCTCGCTTGGCTCGCTCGGCATCGATCACGTGCGACGGCGCCCGCTCGGCGAACGAAGGATTGCCGAGCCGCGCCTCGAGCGCTACGAGCTGCTTCTCCAGGCTGGCGAGCTCGCCTTTCAGCCTCGCGCATTCCTTGTCGACGTCGATCACTCCCTCGAGCGGCACGATCAGCTCCGTTCCACCGCTCAGGATCACGCTGGCGCCCTGCGTGGCGGGGGCCTCGTCCACGAACGCGAGCCCCGTCCTGCTCAACCGGTTGATCAGCAGGTACTCCTCGTCGAGCATCTGCCGGCGATCCGCGGACGCGACGACGAACGCATCGATCATGCGTGACGGCGCGATGTTGTACTCCGATCTGATGGTCCGAAGTGCGGAGACCACGTCACGCAGCTCCTCGAACTGGGTGGCGAGCGGGCTGACTTCCGTGGCAGGGCGCGCTTCCGGCCACGGCGATGTGGCGACGAACGTGCCGTCGACATGTCCGGGCAGCCGCTCCCAGAGCGCCTCCGTGATGAACGGCACGATCGGATGCAGCAGTCGCAGCCCCTGATCGAACACGTGCACGAGCACCGAGCGCGCGACCTGCTGGTCGTCGCCGGGCGTGAGCAGCCGCGTCTTGATCGCCTCCAGGTACCAGTCCGCCAGCTCGTTCCAGACGAACCGTCGAGCGGTTTCCGCGTGATCGTTGAGGCGCAGGCCCGCCGCGCGCTCGTCGTCGAGCCACACGCCACGCACGTTGGAGAGCGGACCGATCGCGCGATCGCAGTCGCGAATCGCATTGTCGAGCCGCTCGAGGATCCAGGCGTCGGCACGCGTGAACTCGTCCGGCGCGAGATCGGCGAACGGACGAACCTCGCCCGTGCCCACGTTCGTGAGCAGGAAGCGGCCGATATTCCACAGCTTCGTGGAAAAATTTCGGCCGGGAGCGAACGTCTTCTCGAGGTCGGCCGGGTCCAGGAAGACGTCCGCCCCGAGTCCCATGCCGGAGACGAGCGTGAAGCGTAGCGCGTCCGCCCCGTAGAGGCCGATGACATCCACCGGGTCGATGCCGTTGCCGAGCGACTTCGACATCTTCCGCCCCTTCGTGTCGCGCGCCGTGCCGTGCAGGTAGATCGAATGAAACGGTGCGTCGCCCATGAACGCGTAGCCAGCCATGACCATGCGCGCGACCCAGAAAAACAGGATTTCCGGTGCCGTCACGAGCACGTCGCTTGGATAAAAGGCGCGCAAGTCGGTGGCGCCTTCGTTCGGCCAGCCGAGCGTGGACATCGGCCAGAGCCAGCTCGAGAACCAGGTATCCAGCACGTCCTCGTCCTGCACCGCCGCTCCACCGCAGTGTGGACACGTGGTGATGTCCTCACGGCTGGCGATCACGTGACTGGCGTCGGCCTGACAGTACCAGACCGGCACGCGATGCCCCCACCAGAGCTGACGCGAGATGTTCCAGTCGCGGATGTTCGTGAGCCAGTGTTCGTACACCGCGATGTGCCGCTCGGGCAATATGCGGACGCGGCCCGTGCGCACCGCGTCGAGCGCCGGTTCGGCCAGCGGCTGCATGCGCACGAACCACTGATCGCTCAGCCGCGGCTCGACCACGGTGTCGCAGCGATAACAATGACGCACGTTGTGCGAGTGCGGCTCCTTCTTCACCAGACGACCTGCCGTCTCCAGCTCTGCCACGATCCGCTTGCGCGCGTCGAAACGGTCCACGCCGCGCAGGCGTTCAGGCACACGCCCTCCCGCGTCCGGGCCTTCGCCCATGCGACCCGTCTGGTCGATCACCACCGGCATCGCCAGCCCGTGTCGTCGTCCCACCTCGAAGTCATTCGCGTCGTGCGCCGGCGTGATCTTCACGACACCCGTGCCGAACGCCGGATCGGCGTACTCGTCGGCGATCACCGGGATCGCGAGCTCGAGGATGGGCAACAGGACGTTCGTCCCGATCAACGACTGGTAGCGCTCGTCATCCGGGTTGACGGCGACGGCGACGTCGCCGAGCATCGTTTCGGGCCGGGTCGTCGCAACGGTGATCGACCGCGAGGCGTCGCCCTGCACGGGGTACGACACATGGTAGAGCGTGCCGTTGGTCTCGTGCGGCTCGGCCTCTTCGTCGGACAGCGACGTGCGGCAGCGCGGGCACCAGTGGATGACGCGATGCCCGCGATAGATGAGACCGCGCTCGTGGAGCCGCACGAACGCCTCGCGCACCGCGCCGCTCAGCTCGGGACTGAAGGTGTATGCCGTGCGCGACCAGTCCGCCGACGCGCCCATCGCGCGAAGCTGCTGGAGAATCGTCCCGCCGGTGCGCTCGACGAAGGCGGCCGTGCGTTGGAGGAACGCGTCGCGACCCAGATCCTGGCGGGAGCGGCCCTCCTCGGCGAGCTGACGTTCGATGATGTTCTGCGTCGCGATGCCGGCGTGGTCGGTGCCGGGCACCCAGAGCGTCTCCCGGCCTTTCATGCGCGCCCAGCGCACGAGCACGTCCTGCACCGTGGCGTTCAGGCCATGGCCGACGTGCAGAATGGCCGTGACGTTCGGTGGGGGCAGCAGGATGCTGTACGGATCGCGATCGCCGCCCACGCGCGACGAGCGCGAGGCATCGGCGACGAACGCACCCGCCTGCTCCCACCGATCCGAGATGCGAGCTTCCGTCGCGGCGGGGTCGTACTGCGCAGGAAAGTCGTCCGATGCGGGCGCGCGGTCGGGCGCGGGATCGGCGGTATCCGAAATTGACATGACCCGCAGAAGTTAACCCGCGGGTCATGCGCCATCAAAGTCGTGTCGCGCGTGTGCGGGCGCGCTGCGCGCCCGTGCCGTCAGTCGCCCGACGAACTGGTCGGATTCGCCACGTGATCGCCCTTCGGCACGCCCGTGGGGGCGATGGGGGAGCCACCGGTGCGGTCGCCTTTCATGACCTTCTTCTCGCGGTAGCGCCGTTCGGCGATCCCCGTGGTGTCCTCGGCCGCCTCGGCCACCTCGACATCGGCGCTCGTCCAACGCTCCTTGAGCTCGACGCGCGGATCGGAGTGCCGGTCAGGCTCTGCCGATGTGCCCTGCCGACGACGGCCCGTGCCGACGGTGTGGCCATCCCAATGGGCTTCGGTGAGCGAGTCGTCACCAGCGGCGAAGCGACGCGTGTGATCCTGGATGCGCTCCTCCTCGTCGCCGACGGCGATGCGGTTCAGCACCGTGCTCACGCCAGGAACGCCGCGCGCAAGGACCACTGCATGCTCGGCTTCCTCTTCCGTGGCCACCCAGCCGGCGAGCTCGATCGATTCCTCGCCGATGCCACCGATGTCGATCGCGCGCTCGCTCAGCACGGGATCGTTGCGGAATGCCTCGAGCACCCGCTCCTCGAGCTCGGAGCCTTCACCCGGCTCCATCAGCTCGTCGTCCTCGAAATCGTCCTCGTAATCCGAGAAGTCGTCGGCCACGACGGGACCGCCAACAAGATCGGCCGGCGCGCTGCCGCCGATGCGAACCCGGCGCGCGAGATTCGTGAGACCGCTGAAGCCGCCGACGCGTTGCGCGACGAGCATGCCGACAGCGAATCCGGCGACCGCACCGAGCAGCACGCTCGAGACGGTGCCGGCGACGGAGGATTCGTCTTCGTCCTGAAACGGCAGATATGACATAGCGGAACGCCTGTGGCGGAGGATGTGCCGCAAGGATAACTTGTGAACGAAAGCAGCGCGAATTGCTGCGTGCAAGGTGCAAGAAGAAGGCCGCACGCTCCCCTTTCCATTCGGCACGTTGCGCCTCTCGCAAATCTTCAGAACGGCAGAGTCGCCGACCGATCCGGACACCGTGCCGCTGCGCCAGGCCGTGCTCTGGGCTCTGTTCGCGATCGTGCTCGTCATCGGTCTCGTGCTCTACTTCAAGTATGAGCGGCTGGTCGTGCCGCTCCTCACCTAGTCGCTTCGAATCGCCCGCCGCATGATCGACCGTCCCGTGACCGCCGTCCCGGAGTCCGAGCTCGTCCTGGTCCTCCCCGATGGCGCCACGCGGAGCGTCGCGCCGGGCACCCTGCCCGCCGACGTCGTGCGCTCCATCGGCGAGCGCCTGCTGCAGGCAGCGGTCGCCGTATCGGTGGAGGGTACGGTGCAGGATCTCATGACGCCCCTCCGACGTGGCGGCGCGTTCCGGGTGCTCACCGAGCGCGATCCCGAGGGGTTGAGCGTGCTGCGTCACTCGGCCGCGCATGTTCTCGCCACCGCGGTGCGGCGGCTGCGGCCGGACGCGAAGATCGGATTCGGGCCGTCGATCGACGACGGGTTCTACTACGACTTCGAGGTGGCGACACCGTTCACGCCGGACGACCTGGAGCGCTTCGAGGCCGAGATGCGGAAGGTCGCGGCGGAAAAGCTCGACTTCGTCCGCGCGGAAGTCGCCATGCCCGAGGCGCGGCAACGCTTCGCCGACGATCCGCTCAAGCTCGAACGCCTCGACGATTTCACCGACCCCAACGAGATCATCTCCACGTACACCGACGGTCCCTTCATCGACCTGTGCAAGGGCCCGCACGTGCCGCACACCGGGCGGCTGAAGCATTTCAAGCTGCTCCACACGGCCGGCGCCTATTGGCGCGGGGATGAGAAGCGGCAGATGCTCCAGCGCATCTACGGCACCGCCTGGTTCAAGAAGGAAGAGCTCGACCAGTACCTCTTCCGCATCGAGGAGGCGAAGAAGCGCGACCACCGCAAGCTCGGGCGCGAGCTGGACCTCATGATGTTCCACCCGTTCTCGCCGGGCGCGGCGTTCTGGACGGAGCGTGGCACGACGCTCTACAACACGCTCGTCGACTTCGTCCGCGAGCGGCAACGGCGCGACTTCGCCGAGATCAAGACGCCGCTCCTGTACAACAAGGGGCTGTGGGAGACATCGGGACACTGGGGCAAGTACCGGGAGAACATGTTCCTCGTCCTCGACGCCGAGACGGGTGAGCACGACATCTCGCTCAAGCCGATGAACTGCCCGTCGCACTACCTGATGTATCTGGCGAAGCGCCATTCGTACCGTGAGCTCCCCATGCGGTACGTGACCTTCGACGTCCTGCATCGCAACGAGCTCACGGGCGCCCTGTCGGGCCTCACGCGCGTGCGGCAATTCGCGCAGGACGACTGCCACGTGTTCCTGCGCGAGGATCAGATCGCGAGCGAGGTGCAGTTCCTCATGCGCTTCATCCTCGACTACTACTCGGCGTTCGGGCTCACGGCGACGCTCAAGTTCGCGACGCGGCCCGAGACGCGCATCGGTGACGACGCAATGTGGGATCGTGCCGAAGGCGCGCTCAAGGCGGCGCTGGAGGCCACCGGTCAGTCGTACGCGCTGAAGCCGGGTGACGGCGCGTTCTATGGTCCCAAGATCGACTTCGACGTCACCGATTCGCTCGGTCGCGCGTGGCAGCTCGGCACGATCCAGCTCGACTACGCCGCGCCGGAGCGGTTCGACCTGCAGTACGTGGGCGAGGACAATGCCGATCATCGCCCCGTCGTGATTCACCGGGCGGTGAGTGGATCGTTCGAGCGGTTCATCGCCATCCTCATCGAGCACTTTGCCGGCGCCTTTCCCACCTGGCTCGCCCCGGAACAGGTGCGCGTGCTGCCGATCAGCGAGGAGCAGGCGCCGGTGGCGGAAGCGGTGGTGACGCGCATGCTGGCGGCCGGCATTCGCGCGCACCTCGATGCGCGCAGCGAGACGCTCAAGTATCGCGTGGCCGAAGGTGCGCGGACGAAGATCCCGTACATGTGCGTCATCGGTCGCCGCGAGGCAGAGGCGGATCAGGTCGCGGTGAACACGCGCGGCGCGGGGGAGGGACAGAGGCCAGCGCCGGTCTCAGTGGATGAGTTCATTTCGCGTGTGCGCGCGGAGATCGCGGCGCGGCGGCTGACGCCGGGAGCCGGGCTTGGTTGACGGTTGTCGGTGCGGTCCAGGGCCGAGCTGACAGCTGCAAGCTCTCAGCATCAGAAGGGAGTAACGGTGGACTCGCGGTGCAGTCGTTACGAAGTTCGTCCCGAAAGCGCCCCGCATCGTCGCGCTTTCGTCGCGCATCAGGCTACGACACGTTTCAGTCAGCTGACAGCTCGAAGCTGTCAGCTCGGCCGTGCAAACTCCCGACTCTGATCTGTCGACTTCGGTAGTCACCCCGAACCCCCCTCGGTCACGAATGCGTCGCCTGAACTCAGCTCTCGTCGCGCTTCTGTTCGCCTCGGCCGTCGCCCCGACCGCCTTCGCGCAGAACGCGCCCCTCTCGCCGCCAGTCGCGAAGATCGTCCCGCGACTCGACACCCTCCACGGCGACGTGCTCGTCGACAACTATGCCTGGCTGCGCGACGACGCGCGGACGCGTGCCGACGTCATCGGCTACCTGAACGCGGAGAACGCGTTCACCGAGGCGAAAAGCGCGTCGCTGGCGCCACTGCGCGAAAAGCTGTTCGCCGAGTTCATGGGGCGCATCAAGCAGACCGACCTGCAGGTGCCGGAGCGTGACGGCCCGTTCCTCTACTACACGCGCACCGTGGAGGGAAAGCAGTACTCCATCTTCGCGCGCAAGCGCGGCACGGAGCGCGCCCGCGAGGAAATCCTGCTCGACCGAAACGAGCGCGCCGGCGCCGACAAGTACTACGCAACCGGCGCCACCGAGGTCAGCCCCGATCATCGCCTGCTCGCCGTGCTCGAGGATCGCAGCGGAGCCGAGCACTTCGTGCTGCGCGTCAAGGACATCGCCACGGGCCGGTGGCTCGCCGACTCGATTCCGGAAACCACGTACGGCGTCGAGTGGGCCAACGACAACCGCACCCTCTTCTACACGCGGTTCGATTCCGCGAAGCGCGCCGACCGCATCTTCCGGCATCGCTTGGGTGACGCGGCGTCGCAGGACGTGCTCGTGGCCACCGAGCCCGACCCGCTGTTCAGCGTGAACCTCGGCAAGTCGCACAGCGGACGGTACCTGTTCATCACCCACGGCAGCTTCACGTCGAGCGAGGTGAAGTACCTCGATGCGGCGACGCCGGACGCGCCCTGGCGCGTCGTCGAGCCCCGCACGCCGAATCTCGAGTACGAGGTGGAGCATCACGGCGATCGATTCTTCATCACCACCAACGCCGATGGCGCCACGAACTTCAAGGTGGTCACGGCGCCGGTGTCGAACCCGGTCAAGGCGAACTGGCGCGACTGGCTGGCCGTACGATCCGACGTGCAGGTGGAAACGATGCTGCCCTTTCGCGATCACCTCGTGGTGTTCGAGCGCGCGAACGCGCTGCGGCGCGTTCGCATCGTGAACGCGGCGCGCGGGACCGTGCATTACCTCACCTTTCCGGAAAGCGTGTACACCGCTCGCCTGGGAGGCAACCGCGAGTTCGACACGTCGATACTGCGCTACGCCTACACGTCGCTCGTGACGCCGAACTCCGTCTACGATCACGACATGACGACACGCGCGAACACCCTGCGCAAGCAGGACGAGGTCGTCGGCGGATACGACAAGCGAAAGTACGCGACCGAGCGCGCGTGGGCCCGGGCATCGGACGGCACGCTCGTGCCGATGTCCATCGTCTACAGGAAGCCCTTCGTGCGTGACGGCACCCGGCCGGCGCTCCTCTACGCCTACGGGTCATACGGCGCCAACACGGATCCGTCGTTCTCCATCGTCCGGCTGTCGCTGCTCGACCGCGGCGTGGTCTACGCCATCGCGCACATTCGCGGCGGGCAGGAGATGGGACGGAAATGGTACGACGACGGGAAGATGCTCAAGAAGAAGAATACCTTCACCGATTTCGTCGCCGCGGCCGAACACCTGCTGGCGCAGCGATACACCTCGCGCGACCGGCTCGCGATCAACGGCGGCAGCGCTGGCGGGCTGCTCATGGGCGCGGTGACGAACATGCGCCCGGACCTCTTCAAGGCCGTCGTCGCCGACGTGCCGTTCGTCGACGTCATCAACACCATGCTCGATGCGTCCATCCCGCTCACCGCGGGTGAGTGGCTCCAGTGGGGCAATCCGAAGGACGCCGCCGATTATCGCTACATGAAGTCGTACTCGCCGTACGACAACGTGACGGCGACCCGATATCCGGCGATGCTCGTCACCACCGGCCTCAACGATCCACGCGTCGCGTATTGGGAGCCGGCCAAGTGGGTGGCAAAGCTGCGCGCGACCAAGACCGACGACAACGTGCTGCTGCTGAAGACGAACATGGGTGCCGGGCACGGCGGCTCCTCGGGTCGGTACGACGCGTTGCGGGAGCAGGCGTTCCGCTACGCATTCATCCTCGATCAGATCGGGGCGAACACGCTCACGCCCTGACGCGCACGCGGCGACGACGCCTCGTCTCGGCGTCGTTGTCCCGTCCCGCGCGCTCCGATAGCTTTGGCGCATGTCCGACAGCTCTCGCATCCCCGTCATCGTTGCCGCGGCTCGCACGCCCATCGGCAAGTTCCTCGGCGCACTCGCCACCGTGTCAGCACCCGATCTCGGCGCCACGGCGATCAGGGCGGCGCTCGCCAAGTCCGGGATTCCGGCGAGCGAGGTGCACGAGGTCATCATGGGCAACGTCATCCAGGGCGGAGTCGGCCAGGCCCCCGCGCGGCAGGCCATGCTCAAGGCCGGTGTGCCATCGAGCGTGAGCGCGATGACGATCAACATGGTGTGCGGTTCCGGCCTCAAGGCCGTGATGCTCGCGGCGCAATCGATCAAGGCGGGAGATGCGCAGGTCATCGTCGCCGGCGGCCAGGAGTCGATGTCGAACGCACCGTACTACGTCGCCGGGATGCGTAACGGCGTGAAGGTGGGCGACCAGACGATGGTGGACGGCATGATCAGGGACGGGCTCTGGTGCGCCTCGTGTGACGTCCACATGGGCGGCCATGCCGAGTACACCGCGAAGAAGGCCGGCCTCACACGAAAGGAGCAGGACGACTTCGCCGCCGCGTCGCATCGGAAGGCGGTGGACGCGCAGAAGGCCGGGCGCTTCACGAAGGAAATGGCGCCCGTCACGATCTCGGGCAAAAAAGGCGACACGGTCGTCGACACGGATGAAGGCCCCCGCGTCGACACGACCGCGGATGTCCTCGCCAAGCTGCGGCCGGCGTTCGCGAAGGGCGACGGCGCCACCGTGACGGCCGGCAATGCGAGCTCGCTGAATGATGGCGGCGCGGCCGTCGTCGTCACGTCGCTCGCGTACGCCGAGGCGCATGGCTTGCCCGTGCTCGGACGAATTGCCGCTTACGCCACGGGCGCTGTCGATCCGCAGGAGCTCTTCTTCGCGCCCATCACGGCGGTCAACAACCTGATGAAGAAGGAAGGCCGTGCGATCGGCGACTACGGACTGATCGAAGCCAACGAGGCGTTCGCGTCGCAGGCGCTCGCCGACGGCGCGGGACTGCGCTGGGATTGGGATCGCGTCAATGTGAACGGTGGCGCCATCGCGCTCGGACATCCCATCGGCGCCAGCGGCGCGCGCGTCCTCACCACGCTGCTGTATGCCATGCAGGACCGCGACATCGAGCGCGGTCTCGCCACCCTTTGCCTTGGCGGGGGCGCCGCGGTCGCCCTCTCCGTCTCGCGGGAGAAGAAGTAGATGACGACGATCGCCGTGGCCGCCCGCTCTCCGCGCACCCGCACACTGGCGATTGCGCTCGCTGCGGGCGCGCTCGCGCTTTCGGCGCAGTTCGCATTGCCGATTCCCGGCACGCCGGTGCCGCTCACACTCCAGCCATTCGTCGTCGTGCTCGCCGGGCTGCTGCTCGGACCCGTGGATGCCGCGGCGGCCATGCTGCTCTATCTGGCAGCCGGTGCGGCCGGTCTTCCGGTGTTCGCACCGATCGGCGCGCCGGGACTCGCGCGTCTGCTCGGACCGACCGGCGGATATCTGCTCGCGTATCCGGTGGCCGCTGCCGTGGCGGGGCGGCTGGGAGCAGGTCGTGAGGCATTCGCCGGACGCGCGCTCGCAGCGATGGCCGGCATCCTCGTGATCTACCTCGGTGGCGTGGCGCAACTGGCGGTGCTCTCAGGCAGCCTCGTGGCGGCCTCGCTCCTCGGTGTGCTTCCCTTCGTGGCGGCTGACGCCGTGAAGGCGATCGTGGCCGGTGCGGTGAGCGCGCCGCGACGCCGCCGTTCGATCTGACCGCACCGCAGGCACCGCAGGGCCCGCAGGGTCTTCCGGCGTCGCTCGTGCCCACGCTGCGTGCGATCGCCGCGACGCTCGGGCGCATCGTCGCGTTCGTGGCACTGTTCGCGGGCCTGCAATTCGCCGGAATCGTCCTGCTCGCCGACCCCCTGGTCTGGCTGGTCGGGCGTACCGGACAACGAATTCGCATCGATGAACTGCTGGTGCTCGTGGCCGCACTGAGCGCGACGGTCATCATGCTGCGTCGCGTGGACATGCGACCGTGGCACGACGTCGGCCTCGGCCGCGATGCCTGGCGCCCCGCGATCGTGTGGCGTGGGTGGATCCTCGGATTCGCCGCCATCGGTGTGGCGTGCGCAACGCTGCTCGCGCTCGGATCGCTGCGGGTCGCCCCCAGCGAGCCGGGCTCGTCGCTCGCCGCGGCAGCGCGCATCACGATCTTCCTCGTGCCGGCCGCCCTGGCGGAGGAGGTGCTCTGCCGCGGTTATCTTCTCACGGTGATTCGCGACCGCATCGGCACCATTGGCGCGATCGTCTCGACGAGCCTGGTCTTCGGGTTGCTGCACGTGTCGAATCCCGGATGGACGGTGGCGTCGGTGGGAATCGTGGCGCTCGCGGGGATCTTTCTCGCGGCGGTGCGGATCGCGTACCAGAGCTTGTACGCGGCGTGGGCGGCACACGTGGCATGGAACTGGGTGATGGCGGTTCCGCTGCATGCACCGGTGAGCGGCTTGCGGTTCGAGTCTCCGGATTATCGGACGGTGAGTGAGGGACCGGCATGGCTTACCGGTGGAGCGTGGGGTCCCGAAGGTGGCGTGGCTGCGGTGCTGGGCATGCTGGCGTGTCTGTATTACCTGTATGCGCGGCGTCGCCGCGAGGAGTCATAGCACGATGAGCGACCGCATCGCCGTCATCGGCGCCGGCCAGATGGGCAACGGAATCGCGCATGTGTTCGCGCAGTCCGGTTTCGACGTCGTGATGATCGACGTCGCACAACAGGCGCTCGATAAAGGACGCGACACGATCGCGAAAAATCTCGACCGCCAGATCAAGAAGGGCGCACTGCCGGAGTCGGAGCGGAGCGCAATACTCGGCCGCGTGAGCACCGCGACGTCCACCGACGCGGTTCGGGGAGCGGTGCTGGTGATCGAGGCGGCCACGGAAAATCGCGACCTCAAGTTCCGCATCTTCGGCGACCTGGACGCAAAGGCAGACGCCGGTGCGATCCTCGCCACCAATACGAGCTCCATCTCGATCACCGAGATCGCCGCGCGCACGACGCGGCCCGAGCTGGTGATCGGTATGCACTTCATGAATCCCGTGCCGGTGATGCAGCTCGTCGAGATCATTCGCGGCCTGGCGACCAGCAGCGCCACTACGGAGCGCGTCGTCGGGTGGAGCACCGCGGTGGGCAAAACGCCGGTCGAGGTGAACGACTACCCCGGCTTCGTGGCGAACCGGATCCTCATGCCGATGATCAACGAGGCCGTGTACTGCGTGATGGAGGGCGTGGGCGAGCCGACCGCCATCGATACGGTGATGAAGCTGGGCATGAACCATCCCATGGGACCACTCGCGCTCGCGGACCTGATCGGGCTGGACACCTGCGTCGCGATTCTCGAGGTCCTGCACGATGGGTTGGGCGACCCCAAGTACCGGCCCTGTCCGCTGCTGCGGAAGTATGTGGCGGCTGGCTGGCTGGGCCGTAAATCGGGACGCGGGTTTTATAGTTATTGATCGCTGGCCGAGTCTGCCCGCCGCCATCTCATCACTGCCGAGCGCATGTCACTGACGCCACTCACCGAAGTGCAACGCGAAATCCGTTCGCTCGCGCGCACCTTCGCCGCCGACGCGATCGCGCCGCACGCGGCGCGGTGGGATCGCGAGGCCTGCTTTCCCGTCGCCGTGGCGCGGCAGATGGGCGCGCTCGGATTCCTGGGCATGCTCATCCCCGAGGAGTTCGACGGACTCGGTCTCGACACGACGTCGTATCTGCTGGCGCTCGAGGAAATTTCGGCCGCTGATGCGTCGGCCGCCGTGCTCATGAGCGTGCACAACTCGCTGCCGACGCAGATGCTGCTCCACTTCGGCAGCGACGAGCAGCGTGACCACTACCTCAAGCCCATGGCCCGCGGCGAACTGCTCGGTGCCTTCGCCCTGAGCGAGCCGGAGTCCGGCTCCGATGCATCGTCGCTCACCTGCCAGGCCATCCGCGAGGGCGACGAATGGGTCATCAGCGGAACCAAGAGCTGGGTGACATCGGGCAGCTTCGCGGATGTGATCATGGTGATGGCGCGGACTGATTCGCCCGACGCGCGGCGCGGCAGCAAGGGCATCTCGGCCTTCATCGTCACGCCGGACCGCCCGGGCTTCCACGTCGGCAAGAAGGAAGACAAGATGGGCCTGCGTGCGTCGCCCACCGTGCAGCTGAACTTCGACGGACTTCGGCTTCCTTCGCGCAACCTGCTCGGCGAGGAAGGGCAGGGGTTCGTGTACGCAATGCGTTCGCTCGACAACGGCCGGCTGGGCATCGCCGCACAGGCGCTGGGCATTGCGCGCGCGGCGCTGGACGCCTCCCTCGCCTACGCCGCCGAGCGTCGGCAGTTCAAGCAGGCGATCCGGGAATTCCAGGCCATTCAGTTCAAGCTGGCCGACATGGCCTCGCGCATCGAGTCGGCTCGCGCGCTCCTGCACGCCACCGCCGCGGCCAAGGATCGCGGCGAGTCCATCACGATGTACGGCTCGATGTGCAAGCTGCTCGCGAGCGAGACGGCGATGTTCGTCACGACCGAGGCGGTGCAGATCTTCGGCGGGTACGGCTACGTGAAGGAGTACCCGGCGGAGAAGTACTTCCGCGACGCGAAGATCACGGAGATCTACGAGGGAACGTCCGAGATCCAGCGCGTGGTGATCGCACGGGAGTTGTATGGGGGAAAGTAGGGTTGGTGTCGTTGCGGCACGCCGTGCTTCTCTAGAGCTCAAGTGCGGCGAAAGGCGTACGGCGCGTCGGGCGGCGGGGCGCGTTCGGCGTGCGGTGGGGAATCGGAAGGGGCGGTTGGGTGTGCGGCTTCGCCGCTCGGAGAGTTGTCGGCGCACGGCGCAACTCATATTGCGCTGTTCCGAATTCCCGCCGCCCGCCGTACGCCGAACGCCAGTCGACGCGCCCCACGCCTCTCGCCGGACGCCGCATCATATAACCGTCTGATTGACCTAGAACCCAAATGCTCCTCTTAGATTCGAACGCCGAGATGGGTCACGAGCAACG
>JAJAYP010000142.1 GCA_026786185.1 Gemmatimonadaceae bacterium | reverse complement strand
GGGTCCGCGGTGATGCCGACGCCATTCTGCCGCACGTTCATCTCGATCGACTGCGTGGGGTTGAGCCCGCGGACGGCGATCCCGTTCGAGGGAAACCCGGCTCCTTCGGTCTCCGCGACCACGAGGCCGGGAACGCGTCCGAGCACCTGCCGGGCCACGTTCTGCGCGGCGTTTGCCCCCATGCTGTCGATGAGGATGACCTCCGTCTTCGTTCCCGTGAGCAGGAGCGCACCGTGACGCTCCGGCAGCGAAGTGACGGTCTTGGGCGCCACCTTGGCGGTCACCCGGACCGGGTCGAGGGTGTGGGCGCTGTCCCGAGCGGTGGAATCCGCGCGCTGGGCGCGCGCGAGCGCAGGCATGGTGAGGATCGCCGCGAGCGAGACGAGTCCGGCAGTCGAGAAACGGTGCAATTGGGCAGGCATCGGAAAGCGTTCGTGGGTGGGTTTGACCCTGGTTGGGCAGGTAGCCAGGTCACCACCGGAAGGATATCCAGCAATTCCGATGAATCAATCGGGATTACCGCGAGGCATTCGCGGGTGAGCTCATCGACCACGCTCGGCACGCGGAACGTGCGCCCGGAGGCGAACGGGTCGCTGATGAAATCCAGCGTCCAACTGCACATCCGGCCCGAGCGCGATGGGGCGCGGGACGCGCACCGTGCTCGCCTGCTTCCGCCGGGCGCGTTTCCGGATCCGGAGCTCCGCCGCGATTGCGTCGTCACCAGCTTCGTCCCGCCACGTCTTTCAGCATCGCCACATCGAGGGAGAGGTCGGCCACCAGTCGCTTCAACCGCCGGTTCTCATCCTCGAGCTGCTCGAGCCGCCGGACCTCTGCTTTCTGCATCCCGCCATACCTGGCGCGCCTGCGGTAGAACGTGGTCTCCGAGATCCCGTGCGTGCGACAGACCTCCCGGATACTGCCGCTGCCGCTCGCCTCATGCAGCACGCCGACGATCTGTTCGTCGGTAAACCTGGTCCGTTTTCATGGAACCTCCTCCGCCCACTGGCGGGGTCGATTCCCAACCTACCACCTGGCCCCGTTATCGCGGAGAGACCGCTGCGCTCGCGAATGCGTCACGGCCGCGTATGTGTCCTTCGTTGTTCATCTCGACCCACTCGTTCGGAATCCTGTGACACGTCGTGTGGAGGTTGGAGTCAATGCTGCATCGACTATCCCCGCCACGTCCTGCTATCGGTCCGCGTTTTGCCTCGGAATCAGTAGCGTACCACTCCTCTGCCACACCGGCGTGCAGAAGCGCGCGACAGCGGAGCCCAATGGCTTCGCTCGTGATCGTTGCAGCTACTGCCGGACACGTTCACCCTTCGAATGGAATGCGACGTGCCGAACATCGACCTCACAGCTTATCTCACTAAGAGGAGCGAGAATTACCACGAGTGCATCGAAGCGTGCGTCATCTGCCTCGTGGCGTGCGAGATGTGCTCGGACGCCTGTCTCGACGACAAGGACGTCAAGATGATGACACAGTGCATCCGGCTGGACCGTCAGTGCGCCGACGCCCGCTACGCCGCACTGCGCGCGGTGAGCCGCGGCGGGCCCCAGGCTGCATCGCTCTGCCGAGCCTGTACCGAGGCGTGCGATGCATGCGCTAGCGAGAGGCACGCGGGCATGGCGGAACACTGCCGCGTCTGCGCCGAAGCCTGCCGCCGCTGCGCCGCGGCGTGCCGAAGGATGGCCGCATGAGCCGTTCATGCGTCGACATCCGCCAGCGGCGCACGCGCCCAATGTCACCAGCGTCTGCGCTCGGGGGTCGATAGGATGGCAGTGCCAGCGCAGCACGCGGCGGCGTCCGCGAAGGGTGCGGAAAACGGTCCGGCCGACCGCGAGCGAATGCCGATGAACGGATCGTACACGCGCTTCGCCGCGATGATCGCCGTGTCGACGGCGGTGATGTTCGTTCTGATGTATTCACTCGTGCTCGAGGCCGACCACGTCCGGTTCGCCGACACCCGCTTCTTCATGGCGCTCTACATGGGCGCCGCGATGACCGTGATCATGCTCGGCTTCATGCTCGGCATGTACCCCAGCCGGCGCGCGAACGCGGCAATCTTCGCCAGTGCCGCGGTCGTCTTCGTCGTGTTCCTCTTCCTCGCTCGCAGCCAGCGCACGATCGGCGACGTCGCCTACATGCGGGCGATGATCCCTCATCACTCGATCGCGATCCTGACAAGCGAACGCGCCCGCATCAAAGACCCGCGGGTCCGCGCGCTTGCCGACCAGATCATTTCGTCGCAGCGGCGAGAGATCGCGGAGATGGACAGTTTGGTCCAAGAGCTCCAGCGCAGGTAACCCTGGCATCAGCGAGCGCTTTCCACGCCAACTGCTGCTCGCGGGTGACGCCTCGCGTCCCAGAACGGGTAGATCGCTCGGAGGAGCACGGCGTGAGCGCCGCCTCCGTGACCATGCCGCCAACATAAGCGCGGCGATAGGGTTTCACGACGCCCGTGCTCGCACCGTCGATTGATCCGCGTCGCGTCCACCAGTGGAACTGAGACCAGAAGGATCAGGAGCAGAAGCACCAAAAGCCACAGCACATATGAGGTCGTCTCCGCCGGGCGCGCTCCGATCGTCGCCCACCGGAGACGCTTCGGCAATCCGCGGCGGCTTCCGTCGTCGAACGTGCCGTGCCTACGAAGGCCGATGATGATGGGATCGCTCTGTGACCCTCACCGTTCCCAGTGGCTGCCTGCGCAACTGTCGCCCTCCTCGCTGGCGCACCGCGGCCGGCGACGGCCCGGCGGAGCGAGTGCGATCCTCACCGTGTACCGAAGTTGAGCCATACGGCGATCGTCCTTTCCAGCTCGGACACGGGTGTCGCGTTATGGCGACCGGGTGCGAGTCCTGCCGCTCCACATCCCGCGTGAAGCGGGCAGTCCCCGCCTTCCGACACTCCGGGGCGATCTACGGTCCGTGTCTTGCGCGCGTATCGCGCGTGGCATGAATCGCGGCGTCGCGAGTCGTGCGACCGGAATCGTGCGACCGGAATCGTGCGACGACGCCCGCTGGGATCGGACGGCGCGTGCGGGCCCACGATGTGTGTGACGAGTTGTCGGCCGGGTGATGGCCAGCTTCGGACGCGCGCGCACGCTACTGCCTGGTATGTTCGAGAGTTGTCTTGCTTTCACTGCCGGTGCGGTCACCTTGCTCCGGCGCAATGTGGGCAGCCGGAACGGCGGTGCCTGCCATCAAGCACGCTTGTGCGTGCGCCGCGTCGATGGCCAAGCCGTCCGCTGCGACCGCGACGCGACGGCTCGACGCTTCCCGAAGGAGGTCCGCGCTTGTGAGGAGCAGCCTGCGCCGCGTCTCGCACGGCGTGGCGGCGATGATGCGCGCAATGACGCGTAGCAAGTGAACCGAGACGCCGACGTCGGCACTGGCGTTGCGTCGCAGCTGATCCAGGCCGATGCTCACGAACTCCCCGTAGGAGTGCCCGGCCATGATCACGCGCTCCACGCCGTCGACGATCCGCGCCGGCCGGTTTGTGCAGCGCGAGCCGAGCCGAATGAGTATCGCGCAGAGCGTGTCGATTGCGGTCACGGCGGTCGTCGCGTCGTTGATGCCGGGGGACAACGCCTTGTTCGCAATGTCGATGACCTGCTGAATGCCGAACGAGGCGTCGTCGTCGATGGT
>JAJAYP010000141.1 GCA_026786185.1 Gemmatimonadaceae bacterium | reverse complement strand
CGGGGCGCGCCCCGCGGCCCGGCGCGGGGGGCGGGGGGGGGCGGGGCCCCCGCCCCGGCCCCCCCCCCGCGGCCCCCCCGGGCGGCCCCCCCCCCCCCCGCGCCCCCCCCCCCCCCCCCCCCCCCCCCCCCAGGACTCCGGCGCACACGTCCTCGACGTCTGCGTGGCACTCACCGAGCGCGGCGACGAAGCGGAGCAGATGTCGACGCTGGTGAAGCTCATCTCGATGAGTGTCGAGACGCCGATCATGGTGGACTCCACCGAGGCGGCGGTCATCGAGGCGGCGCTCCAGCACATCCCCGGGCGCGCGATCGTCAACTCCATCAACATGGAGAACGGCCGCAAGCGCATCGACGACGTCGTGCCGATCGCGAAGCGCCACGGAGCCGCTCTGGTCGCGCTCACGATCGATCCGGTGGGGATGGCCAAGACCCGCGAGCGCAAGCTCGAGGTGGCCCGCGCCATCTACGAGATCGTCGTTGGTGAATACGGTCTGCGCGCGGAAGACCTCATCTACGATGCGCTGACCTTCACGCTCGCCACCGGCGACCCGGAGTGGATCGACAGCGCACACGAGACGATCGAGGGCATCCGCCTCATCAAGCGGGAGCTGCCGGGCGTCTTCACGATCCTCGGCGTGTCCAACGTGAGCTTTGGTCTCGATCCCGCGGCGCGCTATGTCCTGAACTCCGTCTTTCTGCATCACTGCGTGGAGGCGGGACTCGACGCGGCGATCGTGAACCCGGCCCACATCACGCCGTACGCCGAGATCAGCACGGAGCAACGCGCGCTCGCCGATGATCTCGTCTTCAACCGCCGGCCGGACGCGCTCCAGCGATTCATCGACGGCTTCTCGTCGCAGGCGGAGCTCGACAGCCGATCAGAGAAGGAAGACCCGACCGCCGGCATGTCGCCGGAGCAGAAGGTCCACTGGATGGTGCTGCACCGGAAGAAGGAAGGCATCGAGGACGCGCTCGATGCAGCCGGTGTGCGCGAACATCCCGTGCAGGTGCTGAACAGCGTGCTCCTGCCGGCGATGAAGGAAGTGGGCGACAAGTTCGGCGCCGGCGAGCTCATTCTCCCGTTCGTGTTGCAGAGCGCGGAGGTGATGAAGAAAGCGGTGAAGCATCTCGAGAGCTTCCTCGAGAAGGCGGAAGGGTACACGAAGGGCAAGGTGGTGCTCGCAACGGTGTACGGCGACGTGCACGACATCGGCAAGTCGCTCGTGAACACGATCCTCAGCAACAACGGCTACACCGTGTTCGACCTCGGCAAGCAGGTGCCGGTGAACACGATCATCGAGAAGGCCCTCGAGGTGGGTGCCGATGCGATCGGCCTGTCCGCGCTGCTCGTCAGCACGAGCAAGCAGATGCCGTTGTGCGTGCAGGAGCTCGACAAGCGCGGCATCAGGATCCCCGTGCTCATCGGCGGCGCGGCGATCAACCGCCGCTTCGGCCGCCGCGCGATGTTCGTCGAGGGCGAGCGGGCGTACGAGTCGGGCGTCTTCTACTGCAAGGACGCGTTCGAGGGCCTGGACACGATGGACGCACTGCAGGACACCGATCGCCGCGACGCGGCGATCGCGAAGCTGCTGGACGATGCACGCAAGGACGTCTTCCTCAACACCAACGTCGGGAAGGACGTCGCGCAGGGCATCTCCGGCGGCGAGCGGAGCGACGTCTCGCACGATCACGCCGTTCCCGCCGCTCCCTTCTTCGGCACGATGGTGCTCGAGGACATCCCCCTCGACGAAATCTTCGCCTTGCTCGACCTCGACGAGCTGTTCCGCCTCCAGTGGGGCGCGCGCGGGTCGGGCCCGGAGTATGATCGCATCGTACGCGACGAGTTCCGGCCAACGCTCGAACGACTCAAGGCTGAGGCGATTGCCGTCGGATGGCTGCGTCCGCGCGCGGTCTACGGTTATTTCCCCGCGCAGAGCATGGGCAACGAGCTCGTGGTCTACGAGCCCGAACCCTACACGCGCGACGGATCGCTCGTCGAGAAGTCCCGGTTCCACTTTCCGCGTCAGGAAGGGCGCGAGCGTCTGTGCATCGCCGACTACTTCCGCTCGTCCACGAGCGGCGATGTCGACGTCGTGGCATTCCAGATCGTCACGGTCGGTGACGAGGCGACGCGCCGCTTCGAGGCGCTGCAGGCGGCGGGCGAGTACAGCGAAGGACTCTACTCGCACGGGCTCGCCGTGGAAGCGGCCGAGGCGGTTGCCGAGTGGATGCATCGGCGCGTTCGTCGGGAGCTTGGCGTGCCGGGCGGGCGCGGCAAGCGCTATTCGTGGGGCTACGGTGCGTGCCCGGACCTGGAGGATCACGCCCAGCTCTTCAAGCTGCTCCCCGCGGAAGAGGCGCTCGGCATGGAGCTCACGTCCGCGTACCAGCTCATTCCCGAGCAGAGCACGGCCGCCATTCTCGTGCATCATCCGCAGGCGAAGTACTACGCCGTACGCACCGCCGCCGAAGGCGCAGCAATATGACGTCGCCCGCGCTCGCCCGCCTCATCGACCCCGACGCCATCGTGCTGTTCGACGGCGCGATGGGCACGATGCTGTACGCCAAGGGCGTGTTCATCAATCAGTGCTACGACGAACTGAACCTTCGCTCGCCGGATCTCGTGCGCGACCTGCATCGCGCGTACGTGAAGGCAGGCGCCGAGGTGCTCGAGACGAACAGCTTCGGCGCGAACCGGATGAAGCTCACGACGTTCGGTCTCGCGGCGCAGACCCGCGAGCTGAACAAGCGCGCTGCCGAGCTGGCGCGCGAAGCGGCCGACCAGGGACACGATGTGCTCGTCGCCGGCGCCGTGGGACCGCTCGGCGTGCGTCTCGAGCCATACGGGTCGACGTCGGCCGCGGAAGCGCGCGAGATTTTCCGTGAGCAGATGGAGGGGCTCAAGGCGGGCGGCGCTGACCTGTTCATCCTGGAGACCTTCGGCGACCTGCACGAGATCGGTCAGGCCATTGCCGCCGCGCGCGAAGTGGATCCGGCGATGCCCGTCGTGGCGCAGATGACGATCGGCGTGGATTGCCTCACGCCATACGGGGCGACCCCCGAAGACGTCGCGCGTGCCCTCGACCGCTACGGCGCCGACGTGATCGGCCTGAACTGCTCGGTGGGTCCACAGACGATTCTCGACGCGATCGAGAAGATGGCACCGCTCACGAGCCGCAAGCTCTCGGCGCAGCCCAACGCAGGAATGCCGCGCGATGTCGGTGGCCGCAGCATGTACATGGCGAGTCCCGAGTACATGGCGAGCTACGCCCGCCACCTCGTGCAGGCGGGCGCCAAGGTCGTGGGCGGCTGCTGCGGCACGACGCCCGAGCACATCCACGCGATGAGTGAGGGCGTACGGCCTCTGAGCCCGCGCTTTGCGCGCGCGGGTGGCTCGTCGGTGCAGATCGGCGTGGGTGCACCGCCCGTGCTGCGCGAAGGGACGCGGACACCCGATGTCGCGGCGGTGCCGCTGGCGGAGCGATCGCGGTGGGGCGCGAAGCTGGCGTCGGGCGCGTTCGTGACGAGCGTGGAGATCGTGCCTCCGCGCGGTGTCGACGCCACGCGCATGCTCGCCGATGTGGGCCAGCTCAAGCGCGCCGGTGTGGATGCGGTGAACGTGCCCGACGGCCCGCGCGCGCAGAGCCGGATGGGGGCGCTGCTCACATCGC
Source organism: Gemmatimonadaceae bacterium (assembly GCA_026786185.1). Lineage (GTDB taxonomy): Bacteria > Gemmatimonadota > Gemmatimonadetes > Gemmatimonadales > Gemmatimonadaceae > AG11. The sequence goes on along the minus strand of JAJAYP010000141.1, from coordinate 21,701 downwards.
TGCTGATCGAGCAGCGCGTCGGCATCGAGACGGTGACCCATTACGCGTGCCGCGACCGCAACCTGCTCGGCATGCTCAGCGACTTGTTGGGCGCTTCGGCCGTCGGCTTGCGCAACCTGCTGCTCATCACCGGCGATCCGCCGAAGATGGGGCCCTATCCGAGCGCGACGGCGGTGTTCGACATCGACGCGATCGGCCTGACGAACCTCGTGCGCAACCTGAATCATGGGCGCGATCCGGGCGACAACTCCATCGGCGCGCCGACGAAGTTCGTCGTCGGCGTAGGGGTGAATCCGGCGCCGATCGATCTCGAGCACGAGCTCAAGCGCTTCGCGTGGAAAGTGGAAGCGGGCGCGGAGTTCGCCGTCACGCAGCCGGTGTTCGATCCGGCGCAGCTCGAGAACTTCCTTCGCCGCACGGAAGGGGCGCGCATCCCGATCGTCGCCGGTATCTGGCCGCTGGTGAGCGTGCGCAATGCCGAGTTCCTCGCGAACGAGGTGCCTGGCGTGAGCGTGCCCGAGGCCGTGATCGCGCGCATGCGCTCCGCGGGCGACCGGTCCAAGGAACACGCCGTGGCCGAGGGCATCGCGATCGCGCGCGAGATGCTCGAGCGCGTGCGTGGCTCCGTGCAGGGCGTCCAGGTCTCGGCGCCCTTCGGCAAGGTGGAGCTGGCGCTGGAAGTGTTTCGCGATTCGCTCGATCCGGCGAGCGCGCTTGCCGGGGCGACGAACGCGGCGGTGCCGGTCTAGCGTCGCCCCGAGGGAACGCCGGGCGGCGGTCCGGACGTTCGCTCGTCACCGCGTCCTGCCGCGCGCGAATGCCGGCCACGGACTGACGCGCTACCTTTGGAGACGCGTCCCTCACCCCCGATCGTAAGAGCGATGAAGGCCATTCTGCTGATCGACCACGGCTCGCGCCGCGATGCCGCCAACGAGATGATGGACTGCATGGCGAACCTGGTGCAGGCGATGGCTGGCGCCAGCGTCGTCGTCCGCTACGCCCACATGGAATTGTCGGAGCCGTCCATTGCCGTGGGTGTTCGCCAGTGTGCCGAGGCCGGCGTCACGGAGATCATCGTCTTCCCCTACATGCTGTCGCCCGGCAAGCATTCCACCGGCGACATCCCTCGCATGGTTGCCGAGGCCGCGTCCGATTTCCCCGCGCTCGACATCCGTGTCACGAGCGCATTCGGCGTGCACGAGAAGCTCGCTGAACTCATCCTCGGTCGCGCGGGCGTGCCGGTGATGCATGCGATGACGGTCGACGAAGCGACGCGGTGCTGGCACTCGTCGCAATCCACGACGGCGTGCGGGGACGCCTGTCGCTGCCGCCCCGTGACCGATACCGTTGCCACGGCCGTCCCGGCCGCGCGCTGACTCGCGTCAACTTCGTACCTCCCCTGCCCACGATGTCCACCGATCTCGCGACCGCCCGACCCCCGCTCACGATTCTCTCGGAAGACGAGCTCGCGTTTCGCGACGCCGTCGCCGGATTCGCTGCCGAAGAGGTGAAGCCGCGCGTGGCCGCGATGGAGCGCGCCGGCAAGATCGACTCCGCCCTGGTGAAGCAGTACTTCGAGATGGGACTGATGGGTATCGAAGTACCGGAGCAGTACGGCGGCGCGGGCGGATCGCTCATGATGGTCGCCCTCGCCGTCGAGGAGATCAGCAAGCTCGACGCGGCGGCCGCCATCGTCGTCGATGTGCAGAACACGCTCGTGAACTATCCAATCAATCGATACGGCAGTGACGCGCTGAGGGCGAAGTATCTGCCGCGTCTCACGAGCGACACGATCGGCGCGTACGCGCTGAGCGAGCCGGGATCGGGCTCCGATGCGTTCGGCATGGCGACGCGCGCCACGAAGAAGGGCGATGCGTGGGTGCTGACGGGGCGCAAGATGTGGATCACGAATGGCGCCGAGGCTGGCATCTTCATCGTGTTCGCGAACACGGATCCCGCCGCGGGCTACAAGGGAATCACCGCTTTCATCGTGGAGCGCGAGTTCGCGGGATTCTCCGTCGGCAAGAAGGAGGACAAGCTCGGCATCCGCGCCAGCAGCACGACGGAACTCATCCTCGACGGCGTCGAGGTGCCGGCGGCGAATGTGCTCGGCCCGGTGGGCCAGGGTTACAAGGTGGCGATCGAGACGCTGAACGAAGGGCGCATCGGCATCGGCGCGCAGATGATCGGCGTGACGCAGGGCGCGCTCGCCGCCGCCACGGCGTACGTGAAGGAGCGGCAGCAGTTCGGCAAGGCGCTCGCGGAATTCCAGGGCATCCAGTTCCAGCTCGCGCAGGCGCGCACCGAGTCCGAAGCCGCGCGACTCATGGTCTACAATGCCGCGCGGTTGAAGGACGCCGGTCACGACATCTCGATGGAAGGCGCGATGTCGAAGCTCTTCTCCTCGCAGGTAGCCGAGCGCGTGACGTCCATCTCGCTCGAGCTGTTTGGTGGGTACGGCTACACGACCGACTACCCGGCGGAGAAGTTCTATCGCGACGCGAAGATCGGCGCGATCTACGAGGGCACGAGCAACATGCAACTCAGCACGATCGCGAAGGGCATGTTGAAGTGAGACGCTGGCGTCTCACTTGCCCTTTCGTGTCGTCACCTTGATGATGCCGTCCCAGGCGGCGGCATCGCTGATCATCTGGGTGGCCTGCACGCCCTTGATGATCTCGACCGACACGATCTTTGCATCGAGCCTGTGGAGCTCCGCGAGAAGAGGTCGAGCCACGGATTTCGAGGCGTCATTTGCATCGACGCCGTTGACGTAGAACTCCGGCGGCCCGCCATGCATGGCGTCGATCAGGCCGGACTCCATGGCGGAACGCTCGGCGCTTGCGACATCCATCGACTGGATCTCGGCCGACGTCGGCACACGGGCTTCACATGCGGCGGAGAGTGCGAGGGCGGCCGTTGCGCAGAGGAGGCCTGTGCGAAGCGGGCGATTGCGTGGAGTGATCGGTTTCATGGCGAGCAATCTCCGTTCGAGGTGCGAGGTCTTGTCGGCGAGCGCTGTCGCGCCCACACGAAATCCGGAGCACTGTCCGGCCAGGTCGATCAGCATTTCACCGTAGAAGCGCGGAGGCGTTCCGCGACGCAGCACGCGCGCGTCGCAATCCAGCTCGATCGCGAGCCGCAGCCGCGCGAGCGACCACCAGGTGGCGGGATGCCATGGCATGCACGCCACGGCGACGCACGCGGCTAAGAGCATCAGGTGATCGCGCGCCTGCACGTGCTCGGCCTCGTGCTCCAGCACGAGCCGTTGCTCATCGGCATCGCGGGCGAGCAGCCATCGTGGCACCACGATGACGGGGTGCAGAATCCCGATCACGGCGGGACCTTCCGATGGCGCCACTCGCACCTGATGCCCGTGCAGCTCCGAGTCGATCCAGCCGCTCCTCGCGCGCCGTAGCCGGAGATGCACCAGCGCGAGCGTGCCAAGTGCGCCGACGGTCGCGACGAACCAGAGCGCGGCGAGCGCGGCGGGGAGCCACGGCGGTAGCTGACGTGCCACCGTCGCGACGCCGGAGAAGAGCGCCGACGCGACGTACGTCTGCGCGTCGCCGATCATGGCGAGGAGCGCCCGCGAGGGCGAGCCCGGCCCCTGAGCGAGTGGCACCGCGAACGACTCCGCCACACTCCGCGTGCGCTCAGCGGGGCGGGCGCGCGCCGCGACGGCGAGCACGAGCAGCGTTGCCGCCATCGATACGAGCCAGAGCCACCGCGTCGGCCAGCGACGGGATTGTGCGACGGAGGCGAGCGCCGATGTGGCGAATGCGATCAGCGCGCCGATCACGAGCGCGTAGACGAACCATCCCGCGCTCATGCTTCCTCCTCGAGCCGCTCGGCGAGCAGGTGACGCATGCGCTCGAGCTCATCGCGCCCGAGCTTCCGGTCAGAGACGAGCTGCGCGAACATCCGTTCGGCCGAGCCGTGAAAGATCGCGTCGCGAATGCGGTCGAGCGCGCTGCCTCCAGCCCGTTCTGCCCCGACGACGGCGAAATACCGGTACGCCCGGCCCTCCGCTTCGTGTCGCACGTACGACTTCTCCTCGAGCGTCTGCAAAGCGGACAGGACCGACGTGTACGCGAGCTCTTCACCGAGCTCCTCGCGCATCTCGCTGACGGTGGCGGATCCGAGTCGCCAGAGGACGCTCATGACTTCGAGCTCGCGCGGCGGAAAGTAGATGTCGCTCATGTGCCGGTCTCCCTACGGGTTATTCCGTAGCATACGATCCGTGCGATCCGCTGTCAACTGTTTTTTCCGTAGATGGGTTGTCGGGGCGCTCGCCAACCATCACGCGATGCCGGCTGTCTCATCGCCATCGCACAAGGTCGCCGCATGCCCGCCCACCCGGAGATTCAATCGATGCGCCCGTTCATTCGTCTCGCCCTCGCCTCCGTGGCTTTTCTAGCAACCGCACACGCTTAACGAAACTCCGCCGACAACGACGCCGACTGGCTGGAGAACTGTCGTTCCGGTAATTGTTACGGCGACGACGATCGTGGCCGAGCGTGCGATGTGCGACAGGTTCCGCAGCGCCTGGAGGGGCGGTCGCTCCAGATCGATGGACGGCAGAACGGAAGCATCCGCATTTGGGCGTGGGACGGTGATTCCGTGCGCGTCATTGCCCGGCTTCAAGCGAACGCGAGAAGCGACCAGGACCGTCCAGGGACGCATCTCTCGCCGGCTGACGCTACCGCTGAACGGGGGAGGCCCAGCCATTCGCGCCATCACGACGAACGGGACGGTGCGGATCAGCCGGCGTTAGCAGGATGCGATCGGTGCGCGGCGCGATTCCTGGTCAGCTCGCTTGGCAGCCTTTTTGCCCGTAATGCGCATAAAGGCATTAACGTTAGGTGAGTTCACCGGGCGCGCCAGCACACCGACAGCGGGGCGCCGGTCATGCGCGATCGACGCGAAAACCGCGATCCCCAGGCTGATGACCGACGAACGGCGCTTCGAGGAATTACTGACGGAGTTTCAGCGGGTGGGTGTGGACCTGCACAGCTTTCCGGCGGGGATCACCGTGCGTCGTGACGAGGCGATGCGCATTCTGCAGTCGCTGCCGGACGATGCAGGTCCCGCAGCATTTCTTGCTCGCATTCGCGAAGCGCAGCAGTCGCGTACGCCGGCCGGCGGCATTCCGCGTCAGGTGCTGGAAGCGCGCGACTGACGGCGGTCGTCGAGTTCGGCGATCAGCTCTGGCCCGAAGTACCACGCCAACTCGCTCCGCGCCATCTCGTACGCGGTGGGCCCCTCGCCTGCGCAGATGAGCGAACCGTCGAGCATCTCTTCCGAACAGAGAAGCGTTCCCTCGCCGAACGTGACGGGAAAGAGGGCACTCACCATCGGCTTGAGCTCGTGGTAGTCCACACCGCGGTCGATCGCGAAGGCATGTAACGCGCACCCGCGCGCGCCGCGCCGCAGGAACACGCATCCGCCGTCCACGACGGCGGTCCGCGTCGCGAGCCCGCCGGGAAAATCGACATCCTCTGCGACGCGATCCACGAACCAGCCATCGCGGGGCGATCCGACAATTGGCTCGAGCGCGTCGGCGTGTGACAGGATGCGATCACGCTCCGCAAGCGCGACATCAACGCCGTGCTGGCAGCAACTGTCGTGACAGAAGGTGCACTGCAGGCAGAATCCGAAATAGCGCCGGTCGAAAATCGCATCGTCCACGCGACGGATGACGGGGGCGCCACCGCGAGCCGCATAGTCGCGGCCAAGTGCGAGAACGGTCAGGCGGCGCTCGTGTCTTCGGCGTCGTTCGCGGTCGGCGTGGGTGGCGGCCCATCCGCCGCGTCGCCGCGAGCGGAGCTGTGTTCTGCGCCATGCTCTGGTCCGCGCGATGCCGGCTCACTCCGCCGTCGCCCACGTCCCCGACGGCTCCTCGCGACAGGTGCGCCCGGCACAGAGGCCTGCTCGGCGCGTCTCGTGACCGACTCACGGCACGCCTCGAGCACCGCCTCGAGTGCCTCGATTCCGTCGTCGGTGGCTTCGAGGAAGAGGTCGTGGACCACCGACTCCGCCTTCTCGAGCTGTTTCACCAGCGCGAGGGCCATGGCGCGGCTGGACATCGTCCCGCACAGCTTGGGATCGATTCGGTTACCGGCCGGCCGCCGGAAGACGGTGACGGTCCCCTGCCTGGCCGGCTGGAGAAAATATGGAGACGGGTGATGGCCGCCGGACCGCTTCTTCGCGGGTCGGCGCTTCTTTTCGGTCATGGCGCGAGCGTCCGCGTGTGCACAGGGGTAAACGTATGTCAGACCGCCGTGTGGCGGGAGGTCTCGTGTCGGTAAGCGACGAGCCCGCGTCCATACCCGTCACGCCGGGCTCTCGCGTGCTGCGGGTCGTGCCGCATAGCTTGCGCACAACGTGCATGGCGCCACCCTCTTCCGCTCCGATCATGACCGCTCCCATCGCTTCATCCGGACCCGACCTGCGCTACCCCGTTGGACGAATGGTTCGCACGCCAATGCTTTCCCTGGACGAGCGACGTGCGGCGATCGATGAGCTCGCCCAGGCCCCCGAACGGTTGCGCGCTGCAGTGCGCGGACTGAGTGACGATCAGCTCGACACACCCTACCGCCCGGATGGATGGACAGTTCGCCAACTCGTGCATCACGTGGCCGACAGTCACATGCACGCCTACGCCCGCGTCCGATTTGCACTCACCGAGCAGTCACCGACGATCAAGCCGTACGCGGAGGCGGCATGGGCGGAACTCGCGGATGCGCGAGACATGCCGATCACCGGCTCGCTCGCACTGCTGGAAGCGCTGCATGACCGACTGGTGCATCTGCTGCGCGCGATCCCCGTGGACGCGTTTGCGCGCACCCTCGTCCATCCGGAGAACGGGCCGATGACCATCGATGCGCTCTTGAGTGTCTACTCCTGGCACGGCCGTCACCATACCGCGCACGTCACGGCGTTGCGGGAGCGCATGCGGTGGGCATGATCGCGGGCCGGCGACACCGCTGGATGTCTCGCGTCGCCATGCTGGTGGGCGCGGGAGCGACGGTGGCCGGGTGCGCGCGCGAAGCACCGCCACGCGGCGACAGCGCAATGGCTACCGGCGCGGTTCGGCCACCGATCGTGATCGGGATGTCCGGAGCGCCGGCCTGTCCGGCGACGGGACACTGGAGCTCGTGCGCCGTGGTCAAGCGACTTGAATCTGCCGGTGTCGCCCCGCAGACCACCACGTCGCTTCCCGATCTGCCGACGCTCGGTGCGACGCCGACGCTGTTCAAGGTGGGCACGTCGGGGCTTGCCATCTATCTCTTCGCCGATTCCACCCAGCGCGCGCGGGCGGCCCGATCACTCGACACGAATGAATACGTGAGCGCGGCGACGGAACTGACGATGCGCGGCGAGACGACGTCGATCCAGAACGACAACCTGCTCGCCCTGCTGTTCAGCCGCAGCGAGCAACAGCGGGAGCGGGTGTCGGATGCCCTCACCGCCGGACCGCCGCAGCCTCGGCAACCGTGAGCACGAACGGCATGGCGCACCCGCGCGTCCTGGGGTCGGTGCTGCTGGCGCTCTCGCTCTGCGCCTGTGGAGTGAGCGAAGAGCAGGAAGTGTCGGTCGGACGAGAGAACGCCGCGCAGGTCAATGCGCGGATGCCGATCGTGCGCGATCCGGTCGTCAGCCAGTATGTGCAGGAGCTCGGCCTCTCGATCGCCCGGACGACGACTCGCGCCGATCTCGACTGGCGATTCTTCATCGTGAACAGTCGGGACATCAACGCCTTCGCGCTCCCCGGCGGATACATCTACGTGAATCGGGGCCTGATCGAACGCGCGGACCGGCTCGACGAGCTCGCCGGCGCCCTCGGCCACGAGATTGGTCATGTGGTGCGCCGGCATTCCGTTGAGCAGATGAAGAAAGCGCAGGGCGCGAACATCGCCGTGACACTCACGTGCACCGTGACGCGCATCTGCGACAACAGTGTTGCGCAGGCGGCCATCCAGGTGGGCGGTGCCGCCCTGTTCGCGAAATACAGCCGGCAGGACGAGCAGGAAGCCGATGCCGAGGCGGTGAACAACGTCATTCGGGCAGGCATCCATCCCGAGGGCATTCCCGCCCTGTTCGAACGCCTCATCGCGGAGCGACGCGAACGCCCCATGGCGATCGAGGCGTTCTTCGCGTCGCATCCGCTGGAGGAAGATCGCGTCCGCGAGTCCGAGCGAATGATCGCGGCGCTCGATCCCGCGTCGCTGCAGGGGCTTGCGCGCGATCTTCCATCATACGCAGCGTTCCGCGCGAGGCTCGCTTCCCTGCGCTAACCTGCAGCGAGCGGTTGCGTCAGGCGCCCTGCTTCTCGATCGCTCGCATGGTGCCGGTGGACCGGCGCGCCTCTCCGAGTCCTGGCAGCGCGGTGACGCCGCCCGAGACGATGAACGCCATCACATCCGCGCTGTCGGCGGCCAGCGGCAGCACGGCGTTCGTGGGGAAGATCAGCAGTTGCCCCGCGAAGTTGTACGACTGCGGCAGATACACGGTGACGTGATCGGTCAGCCCCATCGATGCGAGCGACTGTTGCGTGACGAACCCGATCGCGCGACCCGCTCCGCCCGGATACAGCTCGACCGTGACGGGCTTGTCGAACCGGCGCTGCTCCCCCACGAACGCATTCAGCAGATCCTTCGTGGAGGAGTACAGCAGCCGCACGAACGGGAGTCGATCGAGGATTCGCTCGATGACGCCGAACACGCTCCGCGTGAGCAGTCCCTGGGCGAGATAGCCGAACAGCGTGATGAGCACGACCGTCGCCAGGAACCCGACGCCCGGAATCGGTATGCCGAGCCATCCGTCGATCGTGGTGAACACCCGTACGCACACATAGATCGTCAGCGCGAATGGCGCGAGAAAGACGATGCCCTTGAAGAAATAGTTGAACAGCCGGCTGATGGTCCGCTCCTTCACGCGCTTCACCGCCTGCATCAGCGTCGATCCGCCGTTATGCTAACGCGCACGGATCGGCACGCTCAACTGCTTCGTGCCCCACGTCAGGTTCAGTGCGCCGGAAGCGTCGAGCGCGATCGTGAATCGTTCGACGGGCATCGCGACCGTCGTCTCGCGCAGGGGGATTCGCGCGAGATCGCGCTCGGCATGGTATTCCGTCCCCCACTGCCCGGCCTGTCTGTTGACGATCAGCTCGTAGCCGCGTGCGGTCGCGCGGGTCCAGAGCGAGTAGATGCCGGCGGGCACCGCCCTACCGCCGATGTCGAGGTCGACGTCGGTCCTCAGTTGTGTGGCAGCGTTGGCCCCGGTGCGCCAGATGCTGTCGCCGAGGACGCCGTTCACCCACACGTCGCGACCGCGCAGCGAGGGGCGGCCGTAATCCACCCAGACGTTCGCCCGCCCGATCATCGCGCGTGTCGTATCGCGTGTGGATGCCGGCCCCGCGATGCCGCTCGCCTGATCGCGCGCTGACCACTCGCGCGCCAGTGTGTCGGTCGCCACGGCCGCGACGCGATCGACCCGGACCTTGACCGTGGTCCTGCTGCCATCGACCCAGAGAATGTTGCCCCGCCCGTCATGTCGCAGATAGAGCGGCGAGCCGAACCAGGTGATGCGCGCGGAATCACGTCCGACGAGCCGCACCGGCAGTGGCGACGTGCCGCGGGCGCCCCAGCTCAGCGGTGCCACGGCGAAGGTCGCGCTGTCGCGGCGCGACGAAAGCAGGCGCACGAGTGCGAGCTCCATCAGGCCGTACGAGCCGTTGAGATACGGCAGAAGCTCCCCTTTCATCGCGGCCGTGCGCGACGTGTCGCCCCCAGTCCGGTGTCCGATGGACGTGACCGAATCCGCCGCGTAGCGCACTGAAAGCGATTGCATCTGGCCCGTGATCGTCGTGCCATCGCCGCGCCGCAGGGAATACTCGGCGTGCACGGGCACGGAGCTCGGGCCGAGGTCCACGCTGTATCGCACGATGGTGGTGAACGGCGCGCGCTGCACGAGAACGCCTTCCATTCGCGTCGCGGTCCGCGTGAACTGCTCGACGCCGATGGTGTCGGCGCCCAGCCTGACGAGCAGAGTCGTGGCCTCCGCCGCCATCGGTGCGGAAGTGGTCGGCGCGGGCACCACGGGCGCGCACGCGAGAATCGGAGCGAGGGCGACGAGAGCGGCCGCGTGGGCCTGCCGGAAGCGAATACTGACGTCGAGCATGGGATCCTCGAATGGGTCGGAAGAGGTCCTCAAATGGTAGCGTGATTCTCCATGATCCGCACGGGCCCACGAGCGTATCTTTCAGCATGGCTTCCGGTCATCGTGCTGCCCTCGCCCATCTCCGCCGCGTCGATCCCATCCTTGGTGCGATCATCGCCCGCGTCGGCGCGCCGCCGCCTCCTCCGCGCCGGAGCGGCACGCACTACGACGCACTCGTGCGTGCCATCGTGTACCAGCAACTATCCGGCAAGGCGGCCGGCACGATCCACGGCCGGTTCTGCGCCCTGTACCCGAAGCGGCGTCCGCGCGCCGAGCTGGTGGTGCGCACGACCGAGGAGGCGATGCGCGGCGCCGGCCTGTCGCGACAGAAGCTCGGCTACCTGCGCGACCTGTCCACACGCGTCGCCGACCGGTCGCTACCGCTCGCGCACCTCGGCCGGCTGCCTGACGAGGCCATCATCGAGCATCTGATTCAGGTGAAGGGGATCGGACGCTGGACGGCGCAGATGTTCCTCATGTTTCGGCTCGGACGGCCCGACGTGCTGCCCGAACTCGACCTCGGAATCCAGAACGCGATGCACCGTGCATATGGTCTCGACGCGCGCCCATCGCCCAAGGACGTGTTGCGGCTGGGCGAGCGATGGCGCCCGTATGCGTCGACGGCCTCGTGGTACATGTGGCGCTCGCTCGAGAACGGCGACGGGCAAGGCATCGGGTGAGCACGGCAGCGTACCGAGGCTCCACCCGGTAATTTCTTGCGATGCTGGTCGTTCGCGACGATACCGAGAAGGCCATTCAGTACGCGATCATGCGGCGCCGAGCGACGGCGCTGCTTGGCGCGTTCGCCCTCCTCTTCGTGGCGATGGCGGTGCTTCGCCAACTCCGGCCCGACATCGCACCGTTCTGGGTGGGGCTGGTGCGAGCGACGGCGGAGGCGGCGATGGTGGGAGGAATCGCGGACTGGTTCGCCGTCACCGCGCTCTTCCGCCACCCCCTCGGCATTCCCATTCCGCACACGGCCATCGTCGCCCAGCGCAAGGATCGCATCGGCCGCAGCCTCGGCAACTTCGTGGGCAACAATTTTCTCGCGCGGGACGTGATCGTGCGACAGCTCGCCGGCATGACGCTCGGCAAGCGCGCCGCCACCTGGCTGTCGGAGCCGAGCCACCAGGCGCGCGTGGCGCGCGCCGTTGCCGGCGGTGTCGCGCGGGCGGCCGAAGCGGTTCCCGACGACGAGCTCCTTGCGAGCGTGCAGGGCGCGCTCGTGACGCAGCTCCGCAAGGTGCAGGTCGCGCCACTTCTCGCCGACCTGCTGGACCTGGCGACCACGGACGACCGGCATCAGGAGTTCCTCGACCGCCTGATCAAGCTGGTGAACCGGATCGTCGAGGAGAACAAGGAGTTGATCCGGGTGCGAATCTCCGAGGAGAGCCCGTGGTGGGTGCCCGGCGCGGTAGATGACAAACTCTACCAGAAGATCGTCTCTGGTATCGAGCGCACGCTGGCCGAGGTCGCGGCCGACGACGCGCATCCGCTTCGGGGGCAATTCGACAAGGCACTGCGCGATTTCGTGGAGAAGCTGCATACGTCGCCCGAGACGATCGCGCGGGCGGAGGCAATGAAGGAGCGCCTGCTCGGTCATCCCGGCGTCATGGAGCTGTCGGGTGCCCTGGTGGGCGCGGGACGGAACGCACTCGCAAAATACGCGGGGCCCGATGCGCCGACGGCGGAGCCGCTCGAGCGGGCGCTCGGTGCATTGGCCGAGCGCGCGCTCGGGAGCGAGGCGTTGCTGCACGAGATCGACGAATCGGTGGAACGGCTCGTTCTGGGCGTGGTGGACCAGTATCGGCCCGAGGTGGCCGAACTGATCGCCCGGACTGTCGAAGGATGGGACGCCACGGCGGCGTCCGCGAAGATCGAGGTCCAGATCGGACGGGACCTGCAGTTCATTCGAATCAACGGCACGCTCGTCGGCGCGCTCGTCGGGCTCTTGCTGTATCTCGTGACGGTGCTCGTCGGGTGAGCGGCGTCGGAACTTCCAAGGAGGATCAGTGAATCGTCGTTTCGCTTTCGCCGCCGTATTGCCGTTCCTGTTGCCGGTGTTGCTGGCTTGCCCGCTCTCCGCGCAATCGACGCAGGAGTTCGAGCGGCGCCGCATGCAGTTCGCGACGCGGGTACCGGACGGCGTGATCGTCGTGCTCGGCGCTCGCGAGCCGGCCCAGGATTACCTGTCGTTCTCGCAGGCCCCCTCGTTCAACTACCTCACGGGGTTCGAGGAGCCCGATGCCGCCCTCGTGATGGTGAAAAAGGGCGTCCAGGTCGCGTGGGCCATGATGTTCGTGCAGCCGAAGCTGCCGAGTCGCGAGGTCTGGACCGGTGTGCGCCTCGGCGTGCGCGGCGTGACCGACCTCACGAGCATTCGCGGTCGCGTCGTCACGGAGTTGCCGGCCGTACTCGATTCGCTGGCCCGCACCGGGATGGCGTTCAACGTCGTGGGTCAGTTTGGCGCGACGGACGGACCCGAGGGCAGTGCGGACGTGCGCTCGCCTGACGAGCAGATGATGGACGCCCTCCAGAAGAAGTACGCCGGCCTCAAGGTCACGCCGGTGAACGACCTCGTGGAGGAGCTTCGCGGCACGAAGAGCCCCGCCGAACTGGCGCTGATCCGCCGCGCGGCGGACATCACGGTGCGTGCCCAGAAGGAAGCGATCGCCGCATTGAAGGACGGCATGAACGAGTTCGAGATCCAGGCGCTGATCGAGTACACCTTCCGCCGCAACGGCGCGGATCGTCCATCGTTCGCCACCATCGTCGGATCCGGTCCGAATGCGACGACGCTGCACTACAACGCGAACGACCGCTTCATCGGCATCAACGATCTCGTCGTGATGGACATCGGTGCGTCGTACAAGGGGTACGCGGCCGACGTGACGCGGACGGTGCCCGCGAGCGGGAAGTTCTCGCCGACGCAGCGCGAGGTGTATACCATCGTGCGCGACGCGCAGGCCGCGGCAGAGCGGCAGGCCAAGCTCGGCGCACCGTCCCGGCTGATGAACGATTCGGCGAATGCGGTGATCGCCGCGGGCCTGGCGCGACTGCGCCTCATCGACTCGCCCGACGCGACGTACGACTGCAGCACGGGTGCGTCGCCGCGCCAGTGTCCGCAGTACCGGATGTACTACATGCACGGACTCGGGCACGGTATCGGCCTCGAGGTGCACGACCCGGAGCAGTACTACTACACGGCCAAGCTCGGCCCCGGCAGCGCATTCACCCTGGAGCCGGGTATCTACGTCCGCGAGCGAGTGCTGGACGAGATGCCCGACACCCCGCGCAACCGGGAGATCGCGGCACGACTTCGCCCGCTCGTCACCTTCTACCGGAACATCGGCGTCCGGATCGAGGATGACTACGTGGTGACCGAGCAGGGTGTGGAGGGGATCTCGCGCGCTCCGCGCGAGATCGCCGAGATCGAGGCCCTGATGAAGGCGGGAAGCACTGGTCCGGCACCGCGCGATCGAGCCTTCGTGGAAGGGTACAAGGCGCCGTAGTGGGTTCGTCGCGGTCCCTGTCGCTACCCATGCTCGGCTCGCCGCGCGCGCTGCGCTGGTTCGCGTTTCTCTATGCCGTCCTTCCGAGCATCGTGCCCGCCGCATCTCCCGGCGCGGGCAAGATGCGGATCCTCTGCGCCAGTGGAGCGCTGCTCGGCGCGATTCCCGCGCTGCTGCTGAGCCGGCGGGCGCGCGTCGCGCTGCGCGCGCCGGCGCTGCTGCTCGGTGGAGTGATCGGCGCGCTCTTGCTGGTGGGCGTCGTGGCGGCCGCCTTCGGCGAATCGCCAGCGCGCTCGGACATCGTGAGCTGGGCGCTGCTCTTGCCGGCGTTCTCGTACGGTGCCGCCACGATGCTGCTGCTGGCATCGCTCGGTGCGACGGGCGACGATCGCGCCACCTTGCCCGTCGCCGCAGCGCTCGTGCTGGCGGCGTTCGGGCTCGTGCCGCTCGGCAACGCGCTCACCGGTTCGCGAGCAGCCCTGTGGTATCCCGTACTGGCCCTCTATTGGATGGCCGCGGGTGGAGCGCTGTGGCTGCTGCTGGTCGCGATGGGCCGATGGATGCCGCGCACGATCGACCGAGTCATCGAGTCGGTGCGTCGCCTGGCGATGGAGACCCGAGCGACGATCACCGTCGGCGGAGCGGCGCTGTTCGCGTTCACCGCCTCGGCGGCCATTGCCATGTACTGCTTCGGCCGCCAGCCGCACAACGCCGACGAGGTCGCACAGCTCTGGCATGCGCGCATCCTCACGAGCGGACGACTCGCCCTGCCGCCCGATGCGAATCCGGAATTCTTCGGCATGGACAACGTCATCGATCAGGGCGCGTGGTACTCGCAGTTTCCCATCGGCGGTCCGGCCTTTCTCGCACTCGGCATGCTGGCGCGCGCGGCCTGGCTGATCAATCCGCTCCTGCTCGCGCTCACGCTCGTCAACCTGTATCGCTTCGCCAGACTCGCCTACGGAGAGTCCACCGCACGTGCGAGTGCCCTGCTGTTCGCGCTTTCTCCGCTCGTGCTGTTCATGGGCGCGAGCTTCATGAATCACGTTCCCATGCTCTGGCTCGTGAGCATCGTGCTGGTCCATCTCACCATCTGGGTCGATGCGACCGAGCGTGCCGAGGCAACGCGATCCGCACTGCTCATCGGCCTCTGCCTCGGCGTTGCCGCCACGGTTCGCCCCCTGGACACCTTTCTGATGGCTGGCGTCATCGGCGCCCTGCAGCTCACACAGTTGCGGGGGAGCGCGGAGCGAGCGCGCTCCCTCGTGGTGCAGGTGGCCGCCGGCGCGATCCCGATCGCGTTGCTGCTCGTGGCGAACGCGAAAACGACGGGCGCGCCATTCCACTTCGGCTACGACGTGATGTACGGCAGCTCGCACGGACTCGGGTTCCACGTGGATCCATACGGCACCGTGCATTCGCCACTGCGTGCCCTGCTCTATGCATCCAAGTATCTCCTGCAGCTCGACATGTCGTTGCTCGAGGCGCCGCTGCCGGCGGTGGGCATCATCGTGGCGGGATTGCTCTGCCTGCGTCGCCCGTCACGCTGGGATGTGCTGCTGCTCGCGCTGCTCGCCGCGCAGCTGATCGGGTATGCGTTGTACTGGCACGAGGGAGACTTTCGCGGGCCGCGGTTTCTCTTCACCGTCATGCCGGCGATCGTCATCTTCGTAGCTCGCGCTCCGTTGCTCCTGGCCGCCGTCACCACCGGCGCGGTTCGCCGAGCCGCCCTGATGATCGTGCCCGTCTGCGTGCTGGTCGCGTGGAGCTTCTACGGTACGCAGAACAGTGTGCCGGGACGCGTACAGGGCTATCGCGGAGCTTCGATGAGCGGACGCGTCGACCCCGATTCCGTGGCTCGGGCGGCGGGACTGCATCACGCCCTGGTATTCGTGAGCGAATCGTTCAATGCGCGCGCCCTGCGGCGACTCTGGGCGTTGGGCATTCCACGCGGAGAGGCCATACGAATGGTCACGTCCGTCCATCCGTGTTCGCTTCGTGAGGCGATCGCCACGGAAGAGAGGCGTACGGCTCCGGCCTCCGTGCGACTCGGTCGCATGGTGAAGGACGCCACGCAGTACAGCGACGAAGCGACGCTGCCACAAGACTGCGTGCAGGCGCTGCTCGCCGACGATGACGGTGTGGCGACCTACGCACCGTTCTTCCCGGCCAATACGATCGGCGCTGACGGCCGGGTCGGCGGTAACGTGGTGTACGTACTCGATCATGGCGCCCACAACGAAACGTTGCGCGCCCGATTCGGCGATCGCACGTGGTACCGCTTCGGGCCGCATCTCAGGAATCGCGATGACGTGCCTCGCTTGACGCCGTACGCGCCACTTCTGCGTTGAATCGGAGGGTCAGCGCCGGTCGCTGCTCCAGAGCTCCACATCCGCTCGGCGGAGCAGCAGGGTAGGCGTCGCGTACAGAGCAGGGTCGATCATGCCCACCGATACCGCCCAGTCCAGCGTGCGTCCACGCGCGGGATCCAGCACGAGAAACGCCCGGCGCGTCGACTCCGGTGGCGTGTTGAGCAACGCGGTGTCGAGTCCCTGCGCGCTGAAATAGTAGAGCAGCGGTCCATTCGTCGGGATCGGAGCCAGGACGCGATCACCGGGACGGAGCGCCCTCTTCAGGCGCTCCGTGACCTCGCGCGCCGAGCGGAAGGAGCCCGTGTCGCCCGACCGTCGCACGGTATCGCCCAGCATGGTCAGCGTTGCGACGAGCACTGCCAATGCGGTGGCGGCCGCGGGTGAGATAAATGCCCGAGGCACTCGCGGAGTGCTCGCGACGCGCACAATGCCTCGCGCCACGGCGAGATGGAAGAGCGGCAGAAGGAACAGCCAGACGCGCACGAACGGCGCGCGATGGGTGGCCACCAGCAGGCCTCCGCACCAGAGCGCCGACGCCAGCACCAGAGATGGTCGCGATGCTGGTTCGATGCGGTGCAACCCCACCACACCCAGCAGCAACAGGAGAGGCACCGCCCACCACGAGAAGGGCGAGGTCCAGGTCAACAGCGTGTCGACGAGATGACGGGGGATGTCGGCGATGAACATCGGCCACGGACTTGGCTCTACGAACTTGTTGCCGGCGAGTGCGCCGAGTCCTGCGTTCCGGATGATGGGTAGGTAAAGCAGCAGGGCCAACGCGCCTGCCGAGAGCGCCGCCGCCACCGCGCGAACCGCGAGCCCACGCCGCACGGCACCGGATGCCTGTCGCGCGGCGAGCAACAGCCAGATGACGACGATGCCCAGTGGATAGAGCATCACTGGAATCGTGTAGAGGCCGACGGCGCCCAGCACCGCAAGCATCGCCCAGTGCGAGAGCCGCTGCGACGTGCGCAACCGATCGGCGAGCAGCAGCAGCACCAGGAAGAGCGCGACGACGAGCGTGTAGCCGCGGGCGTTCGTGGAATACAATACGAGCGTCGTGGACCCGGCCGCGAGCGCGGCGCCGATGAGGCCGATGGCGGGCGTGGCGAACCGCCGGCCCACCGCCCACGTGAGTGGAACCACCGCCACGCCCGCGAGAAACGCGGGTAGTCGCAGCGCCCATGGCTGGAAGGGCGCGACGGCCGCCGTCAACTTCGCCAGCAGCGAGAAGAAGACGTGGTTGTTGGGGAACTGGTAGGAGCTGACGATGGTGCTCCACGGCCGTCCGACGAAATACGCCCAGGTCACCGACTCGTCGTAGCGCATCGGCTGCCAGAGCACGGCGAGCCGAGCGATCACTGCGATGGCCGTGATCAGCAGGATGGCGGTGCGTTCGTCGACCGACCGGACGTTCAAGCCGCGGTCGGGTAGACCTCGAAGATCCCGGCGGCGCCCATCCCGCCACCGATGCACATCGTCACCAGCCCGCGTCCGCCGCCGCGCCGACCCAGTTCATGGATGAGTTGCGTGGTGAGCTTGGCGCCGGTGGCGCCGAGCGGATGTCCGAGCGCAATCGCACCGCCGTTCACGTTGACCCGATCCTCCGACATGCCGAGCTCGCGGACGACGGCGAGCACCTGTGCGGCGAACGCTTCGTTGAACTCGATGAGGTCCAGATCGGTCATCGACATGCCCGCGCGCGTCAGCGCCTTGGGTACCGCCTTGAGAGGACCGACACCCATCACGTCCGGATCGACGCCCGCGACGGCGAAGCTGACGAAGCGCGCGAGCGGCGTCAGCCCCAGCGCGTTGGCGTGGGAGCGTCGCATCAGCACGACGGCAGCCGCGCCGTCGGAGTACGGGCTCGCGTTTCCCGCCGTGACCGAGCCATTCGTCCTGAATGCCGGTTTCAGCTTCGCGAGTCCCGCCGCACTTGTCTCGGCGCGCACCAGCTCGTCGCGAGCGAAGGTATGCGACGCCACCTGCTTCGCCGTGCCGTTCCACGTCACGCGTTCCACCGGTACCGGCACGATCTGCCCATCGAACCGTCCGTCAGCGATGGCCTTCGCCGCCTTCTGCTGGCTGGCGAGTGCCCACGCGTCCTGGTCGGCGCGGCTGACCTTCCACCGGTCCGCCACCCGCTCCGCCGTGAAGCCCATGCCGATGTACGACTCGAGCGCGTCGGGGTCGAGCCGCGCGTGATAGCCGGACATCGGCACCTGACTCATCATCTCCACGCCGCCCGCGAGCACGACATCGGCCATGCCGCTCATGATCTGCATGGCGCCGTCGGCGATGGTCTGCAGGCCGGACGAACAGAACCGGTTGACGGTCTGCGCCGGCACCTCCACCGGAATGCCGGCGCGCAGTGCCGCGAGCCGTGCGACGTTGAGGCCCTGCGATGCTTCCGGCATGGCGCAGCCCCACGCGACGTCATCGATCGTTGCGCTGTCGATGCCCGCTCGACCGATCGCTTCCTTCATCACGAGGGCGGAGAGCTCCACCGGATGCGGCGCTGCCAATGCGCCATCCTTCTTTCCCTTGCCGACGGCGGTGCGCACCGCCGAAACGATCACTACGTCATTCGTATCGCTCATTCGATCGCCTCTCCATTGTCGTCAGGCCGAACACGGATCAGTTGCGAAGCGGCTTGCCCGTTTTGAGCGTGTATGCGATTCGCTCCTGGGTTTCCTTCGTGCCGAGAAGTCGCAGGAACGCCTCGCGCTCGAGATCGAGGATGTCCTGCTCGCTCACCAGCCGCGGAGGTCCGTCGCCGCCGCACAGCACGTGCGCCAGTTCGCGCGCGATCCGTACCTCGTGATCGGTGATCTGCCCACCCTCCTTCATCGCCCATCCGGCGTACATCAGGTTGCCCAGCGCTTCCTTGCCGAGCGCGGTGATGGTGCGCGAGATGGGCGACACGTAGTCGGGCGCGAGGTCGAGCACGCGCGCCTTCGCGTCGGCGATGAGCCGGTCGCGATTCATCGTGATCCGGTCGGCGACGGGCCGGAGGAAGCCGAGCGATCGGGCCTCGAGCGCGCTCGTGCTCGTCGTCGCCATCGCGATCAGCTTGAAGGCGCGCTTGACCCCCTCGAAGGGATCTGCTTCGTCGTAGGGCGTGAGCTGCTCGGTGAAGCGGAAGAGCAGTTCCTTCGTCCCGCCACCCGCCGGGATCAGGCCCACCCCGGCTTCGACGAGGCCCATGTACAGCTCTGCGTGCGCCTGGATGCGATCCGCGTGAAGTGCGTACTCCGCCCCGCCGCCCAGCGTGAGCCCGTGCGGCGCGGCGACCACCGGGAACGGCGCGCGGCGCAGCATCATCGCGCCGTCCTGGAAGTAGCGCACCATCTCGTCGAGCCCCTTCCCGTCGTGCGCCTGAACCTGCGCGACGACCGCGCCGAGGTCGGCGCCGGCACTGTAGGCGCGGGGGTCGTCGTTCCCGATGACGAGGCCGACGTACTTGCCGTCGCGCACTCGGTCGAGCCCCGTGCGCAGCAGCGCGAGCACGCCGGCGCCCATCGTGTTCATCTTGCTGCGCGCCTGGAGCAGCAGGACGCCGTCGCCGAGGTCGAGGAGATTGGCGTCCTTCGACTTCTCGATCGCGCCGCCCTTCCGCGCATGTACGGACTCGACCGAGATCTGTCCCGGCGTCGGTGGAAACGGTGTGAACGATCCGTCGAACCCCATCTGGGTCCAGCCACCGTCGACGGCGCCGAAGAACGCGCCGTCCTTCGCGTGCGCCAGCAACGGCGGCTTCTCGAGTCCGAGTCGCTCGAAGCCTTCGCGCAGGAAGTCGACGCCGAGCGCTTCCATTTGCTGGAACGGCCCCGCTTCCCAGGCGTAACCCCACTCGATGCCGCGATCGACGGAGAGAATGTCGTACGAGATGGCCGGCGTCGTGGCCAGCACGTAGTGGGACATGCGCACCAGATAGTTGCGGACGAACTCGCCGTACTTGCCCGGTAGCTTTGCCGCCATCGGCAGCCGCTTTTCCAGTCCCTCCTTCATGAGCGCGGCGATGGCGGGATCGTCGACCTTCTGCTGCGGCACGTACTCGAGCGTCTTCCAGTCGAGCGTCGAGATGTCCTTGCCGACCTTCTTGTAGAAGCCCGCCCCCGTCTTGTCTCCGAGCCGTCCGCTCGCGGCCAGGGACTCCACCCACGACGGCATCGAGAAATCTTCACCCGTGCTCGCGCTGAGCCCCTTCGACACGTGCAGCAGGACGTCGAGTCCCGTGATGTCCGCCGTGCGAAAGGTGGCGCTCCTGGCGCGGCCGAGCAGCGGGCCGGTGAGGGCATCCACTTCGTCGATCGTGAGTCCGGATTCCATCATGCCCGTCATCGCGGCCACCATGCCGTACACCCCCAGCCGGTTGGCGACGAATCCAGGGACGTCCTTCGCGATCACGATCCCCTTGCCAAGCACGACTTCGCTGAAGTGACGCACGGCATCGAGCGCCGCGGGATCGGTGTCGGCGGTGGGGATCAGCTCGAGCAGGTGGAGATAGCGCGGCGGATTGAAGAAGTGCATGCCGAGAAAATGCTGCCTGAACCGTGCGCTGCGTCCCTCGGTGAGCACGCGCATCGGAATGCCCGAGGTGTTCGTGGCGACGATCGCGTTCGGCTTGAGCAGGGGTTCGAGTCGCGCGTAGAGCGCCTGCTTGGGGCCGGGCTGCTCGATGATGGCTTCGAGCACCAGGTCGCAGTCCCGCAGGAGCTCGAGCGAATCGTCCAGGTTGCCGATGTTGATGAGCGCGGCGCGTGACGCATCCATGAACGCGGCGGGGCGTGCCGTGCGCGCTCGTTCGAGTCCGGCCTTCGCGGCGCCGTTCCGGTCTCCATCCGCTCCCGCGAGGTCGAGCAGCACGACGGGGATGCCGGCCGAGGCGGCGAGGGCGGCGATGCCGCTGCCCATGGTGCCGGCGCCGACGACGCCGAGCTTCGCGATGCGCATGACGGGGGTGGGGGAGGTGACGGAAGGGTCCCAGATGCGTCGGAAAGGTAGTGGCAGCGCGAAAAGAGTGCAGGACCCGCAACTCTTTGCGTAGCCGAGCCCCGATTTCATCCCGGCAAGACGGCCTTAAGTCATTATTTCACATAAGGATAGCCATGCAAGATCATAGCGGCCCGGACAGTGCTTTTGAGCCGGCCATGAGAACCTCACGAAGGCACCGCCGTCCCGGCTTTTCCATGATCGAACTGCTGCTCGTCATCAGCATGATCGGTCTGATCTCGCTCATGGCCTTCGGCCGGACCTCGTCCATGATGACCCAGTGGCGCGTTTCGCGGGCCGCGCAGGCATACGGCGAGGAGCTGCAATCGGCCTTCGCCATCGTCGGCCGCAACCGCACGCCCATCATGATCGTGCTCGACAAGAAATCGATGGAGGTACGGATGAGGGACCGAAACGGCGTCGTCTACCGGCGTCGCAATTTAGGCAAGGAGTCGGCCTACAAGCTCGATTCGATGAACATCTCCCCATCACGAGACTCGGTCGAAGTCTTCCCGCCCGGACTGGCCGCTGACTCGATGACCGTCACGATCTCCCGCAATGGCAAGTTCCGCCGCATCCGCATGCTGCGCGGTGGACT
>JAJAYP010000140.1 GCA_026786185.1 Gemmatimonadaceae bacterium | reverse complement strand
CGTGCCCAAAGAATCTGCGGTCACCGGCTGTCCTCCGCGCTTCTCTGCGGCCTCTGCGGTCATGCTCTCGTTGTTGCTATCGAAACTTCGGTTCAGTCACTCGTGGCCGGTAACCGAAATCATGCTCGCACGAGTGTTGTTTTTTCACCGCGGAGTGCGCAGAGGTACGCAGAGGATCGACATCCGCCGCTGCGTGGTGAAACGAGCGGAGCCGGGCAGACGTGCCCAAAGAATCTGCGGTCACCGGCTGTCCTCCGCGCTTCTCTGCGGCCTCTGCGGTCATGCTCTCGTTGTTGCTATCGAAACTTCGGTTCAGTCACTGGTGGCCATCTTGAAACGACCGTCGGCGGCAAGACAATACCTCACTTGACGCGCGGTCAGCCCCACTTCAGATCCTGTTTCGACAGCGGAAGCGAGCGCACGCGCTTGCCCGTCGCGGCGAAGATGGCGTTGCACAGCGCGGGGATCACCGGCGGGAGGGCCGGCTCGCCGAGCCCCGTGGGCGGGAAGGTGCTCTTGAGGAAATGCACGTCCACCGGTACGGCCTGCACATGACGCAGCAGCTGGAAGTCGTGAAAATTGCTCTGCACCGTGCGACCACGCTCGATCGTGATCTCCTGCGCGAGCGCCTGCGCGAGTCCGTCGAGCACGGCGCCCTGCGATTGATTCTCGGCGTTGCTCGGATTGATGATCTCGCTGCCGACATCACCCACCGCCCACACCTTCTCCACCTTGAGCTTGCCGGCGCGACTCACGCTCGCCTGCACGACCTCGGCGAAATACCCGCGATGGCTGAAGTGGAAGGCGACGCCCATGCCCGTGCCGCGAGGAAGTGTGCGCATGCCCCACCCTGAGCGCTGTGCCACGAGCTCGAGCACGGCGCGCATGCGATC
Source organism: Gemmatimonadaceae bacterium (assembly GCA_026786185.1). Classification (GTDB taxonomy): domain Bacteria; phylum Gemmatimonadota; class Gemmatimonadetes; order Gemmatimonadales; family Gemmatimonadaceae; genus AG11. The sequence continues at coordinate 15,939 of JAJAYP010000140.1, read as the reverse complement.
GCCATCGAACGTCGGGGCAGCAGGACGGACATCCGGCGCCGCTTTCTCGGCAACCGCGTTCAGCGCGGCGCGCGCCTTCGTGAGACCGGGACCGTTCGAGAGCAGGTCGAGGCGGAATCTGAGCGGATCGCGACCGGCCGCATGCGACAATTCGTCGATGAATGATTGCGCAGCGAACGCAATGCCGTTGCTTCCCGGCGCGCGCAGCGCTCCGGTGGGCACGCCGATCGGCATCACCGATGCGGCGAGCGAATAGTTCGGGACGAAGCTCGCGGGAAACTCGGTTGGGCTGATTCCCGCGGATGGCGCGAAGTTCTGGCCCTCGCCGAAGCTGACGAAGTGATTCTGCCACGCCACGAGCTGCCCGGCCTCGTCGACGGCGCCGGTGAGATTGTGGAATCCGGCGGGTCGATAGAAGTCGTGCTGCATGTCGTCTTCGCGTGTCCACAGCAGCTTTACCGGCACACCCGTTTCCTTCGCGATCCACGCCGCCTCGACCATGTAGTCGTTACTCAGGCGACGGCCGAAACCGCCTCCGGCGCGGACGATGTGGACGGTGATGTCGTCCTCCTTCATGCCGAGCGTGCGCGCCACCAGGCCGCGACCCGGCTCGGGAGTTTGCGACGGAGCCCAGATCTCGAGCTTTCCGTCCCGGTAATGTGCCGTGCAGTTCTGTGGTTCGAGCGGCGCGTGGGCGATGAATGGGTAGTAGTAGGCGGCACGCACCACCTTCACCGCGCCTCCAAGCGCAGCGTTGGCGTCGCCATCCGTGCGGAGCGCGCGCTGCGGTGTCTGCGTCGCGAGCGCGGCCGCCTGCGTGGCAAAGCTCGCGCTGCTCTGCGCGGTTGTCGCGCCCTCGTTCCATGTGACCTTGAGCGTGCGTCGCGCCTTGTTGGCCAGCCACCAGCTATCCGCCACGATCGCCACGCCGCCAAGCAGCCCGTTGAGCGCCGTCCCGCCCTCCACGACGAACGCGTGCCGCACGCCCGGCTGCCCTTTCACCTCCGCCAGATTCGCCGACACGACCTTGCCGCCGAACACTGGCGACTTGGCGAAGGTGGCGTACAGCATGCCCGGCATCGTGACATCGATGCCGTACATCGGCTTGCCGGTCACGATTGCATGGTTGTCCACGCCTCGCACTCGCGTCCCGACGATCGTGAACGTTTTCGGATCACGGAGCGGCACCGTCGCGAGGTCGGGCGCGGGCACAGACGCGGCGGATGTCGCGATCGCACCGTACGAGACCGAGCGATTGCTCGCCCGGTGGCGCACCACACCCTTCTCGGTATCGCATTCCGACGCGGGGACGCCCCACGCCGTCGCCGCAGCGCTCACGAGCATCGCGCGGCCGGCCGCGCCGGCGCGTCGCATCGGCAGCCAGTTGTTCGGCGTGGCCGTGCTTCCGCCCGCGAACTGCTGCGTGTACTGCTTCGTGTCGAGCGACGCCTGCTCCACGCGGACGTTCTTCCAGTCCACGTCGAGCTCCTCGGCAATGAGCATCGGGAGCATCGTCTTCACGCCCTGACCGGTCTCGGGATTCTTGCTGATGATGGTGACGATCCCGTCCGGCGTGATGCGGATGAAGGCGTTGAGGGACGAATCGGATGGCGTCACGGGCGCAATCGATGCGATGGCGGTAATCGGCTCGAGATAGCTCGCGAGCAGGAGTCCGCCGCCCACAATCGCCGTCGCTCGCAGGAACTCCCGGCGATCGACACCCGAGGTTTTGGTCTTTGCGGTCATGGCTTGCTCCCGTCCAACCGCCGCGGCCGGCCGGCCTGCGTGGCCTCCACCTTCAGCTCGGCCGCGCGATGGATCGCCTGGCGAATGCGGAGATAGGTCGCGCAGCGGCAGATATTTCCATTCATCGCCGCATCGATGTCGCCGTCGGTGGGCTGCGAGTGCGTCGCCAGGAGGGCGGCGGCGGACATCAGTTGTCCGGACTGACAGTATCCGCACTGTGGAACGTCGAGCTCTTCCCACGCGCGCTGCAGCGCGTGCGTCCCGTCGGGCGACAGCCCCTCCACCGTCGTGATCTCGGCGCCCTGAACGGCGGAAACCGGAAGCACGCACGAGCGCGTCGGAGTGCCGTTCACGTGGACCGTGCAGGCGCCACACTGGGCGGCGCCGCATCCGAACTTGGTGCCCTTGAGCTCGAGCTCATCCCGCAACGCCCACAACAGGGGCATGTCGGATGGCACGTCGAGCGTTCGGGCCGTGCCGTTCACCTTCAGGCGGACCTTCATCTTTCCTCGGCGAGTGTCGCGGGCGACCGATGGGGCGAGGGCGTGACGGGGGAAGCGGAAATGTGGGGCGCTCCCCGAGGCCAGTCCAGCGCCGGATCACGGTGACGTGGACGCCGACGTACGGGTGTCTTTCGGCTCATCGAGCGTCTGGAGCACGTCGCGCCACGCGAACCGCCGGCCGGACTTGCGCACGTAGTAGTCCATCCACGCCTTCTCCGCCGTCGCCTTCACGAGCTGATTGCGCGGGTCCGGAATGCCGTGGGTATTGCCGGGGTAGACGAAGAATTCTGTAGGCACGTTGAGCCGCTTGAGCGCCATGTGCAGCTCCTCGCTCTGTGGACGCGGCACGCGCGGATCGTTGTCGACCACGTGGATCATCGTCGGCGTCTTCGCATTTCGGATGTACGCCGCGGGCGACTGGCGCCACCAGCTTTCCATGTCGTCGTAGTAGAGCTTGTTGCCCAGATACCACTGACGGCCGCGCTGGGTGTCGCTCTGCCCGTACATCGAGATCCAGTTGAAGACACCAGCGCCGGTCGACACCGCCTTGAACCGGTCGGTATGGGTGAGAATCCAGTTGGACCAGTGTCCGCCGGCGCTCCAGCCGAGCACCCCCATGCGTGCGCTGTCGACCATGCCCTGCGCGATGAGGTGATCGACGCCCGCCATGATGTCCTGATAGCCCTTCGTGAAATAGTCGCCCTGGCTCTCCACCTTGAACCGCTGGCCGTAGTTGGTGGAGTTGCGGTAGTTGGGCAGCAGTACGGCGTAGCCGTCACCTGCGTAGACCTGGGATCCGTAACCACCATTGAAGCCGAGCACGTCCGCCGCGGCCGGTCCACCGTGAATGGCGACGATCAGTGGATAGCGGCGGCCAGGCTGATAGCCCACCGGCTTCACCAGCACGCCGCCGACCTTTCGTCCGTCGACCGACGTCCACGTGATCTCTTCGGAACTGCCGAGCGCGATCTGGCGTAGCCATGGGTTCGCGTCGGTGAGCTGTACCCACGCGCTGCGGGTGCCCAGCTCGCGTGCGCTCGCGACGGTGAACAGGGTGGGTGGCGTGCGCGGGTCGGAATAGTTGATGATGAGCCGGCGCGTCTCGTCGTCCTCGTTCACCGTCACGCTGGCCTGTTCCTGTATGATCGGCCGCACGGTGTTGGACGCGACATCGATCGAGAGCACCTGATTCGTGGCCTTCACTCCATCGTTGAAGTAGATCGTGCCGCCGTCCCTGGACCAGAACCCGACGGAGACGTCGCCGTCGAAGCCGCCGCCGAGCTTCCGGAACGGCGCTCCGCGCGCGCCGACGTCGCGCAGATAGATCTTCTGGTTGTACATGAAGGTGAAATCGTCCGGCGCGGAGAAGGCGACGGAGCGGCTATCGGGCGAGAAGCTCATACCGCTCTCACCGATCTCGGAGTTCTTCGTGATGCGCTCGATCTGGCCGGTTGCAACCTCGAGCAGGTACAGATCGCCGTTGATGTTCTGCTCGAGGATGTTGCGCTCGTAGCGATTGGCCGAGAGGCCGCGAAATCCGACCCAGCGTCCGTCGTCGGAGAGGGTGAATTCGCCAACGCTGTACGATGTGTCGCGAGTGAGTCGCGTGGTGCGCTTCGCCTCGATGTCGAACGCCCAGAGGGATGAAACGGGCACGTCGGGATTGCGGACCCGGACGTCGAACCGCTTCTCGAGTCGCAGCCGTTCATCGGCATCGGTCGTGTCGGCGGTGACGAAGTAGATGCGCCGCGAATCGGCGGACATGCGCCAGAGCCCGATGCCGTTCGCATGCCGGGTCAGTTGCGTGGGGCGCACCGAGTCGCCGGCCGAGAGTGCGGCCACCGGGAGCGCGTACAGCTGCTCGTCCGAGACGGGACCGGACCGGAAGACGAGCCACGCGCCGTCCTTCGAGAAGGCGTAGGTCGTCACGCCGTCCTTGGCATCGGTGATCTTCCGTGCCTCGCCGCCATCGGGGCGCATGAGGTAGAGCTGGTACGAGGCACCGCCCATTCCGCCGCCGACGGACGGCGGGAAGTACGGCGCGCCTGGTCCGCTGGTCGGCAGGCTGCCTCCACGCGATGCGGCGGCGTCGCGTGCGGCGTCACGATCGGACAGGAAGACGAACAGCTTTCCATCGCGCGACCAGGCCGGCGACGTTTCGTTCTTGTCCGACGTGTACGTGAGGCGTCGCGTGCTCGGCACACCCTGCGTGGTCGAGACGACGTAGAGATCGTTCTGTCGCCGCGACTCCTTCCAGTCCGGCACGCTCAGCGTATAGAGCAGCCACTTGCCATCCGGGCTCGGCGCTGGCGACCCGACCTGGCGGGTATTCTGCATGTCGAGAAACGTCATCGGCCGTGATGTTCCCGATGCAGGAGAGGCGGCAGCCTGTGCCGCGACGGAATGCATGGGCGGGATGGCGCACAGCGTGACGAGCGCGAGCCGCGCCGAAACGTGGCGGAATGACGAACGATCCATCGTTGGAGCTCCGGAAAGGTCGGTCGAAGCGCCCGAGAAAGGAGGTGTCGGGAGACACGCCCGCGCCTTGGGCAGGATTGGTGCAGAATGTGACGCGGCGCAAAATTGCGCTACCCGGCTGCGCGCCGCGGTGGCGGGCACGAGGTCTGCGAACATCGTGATGCATCACCTTGTCGCTCTCTCACGTCCCCGACCCATGCCAAGCCCGCGAATCATGCTCTCCGTCCATCGGCTCGCCGCGGGTGTACCGCTCGTCGCTGCCCTGTTCGCTCTCGCATGCTCTACCGACGATGCGGCGGCGCGGCGTGACAACGTTCTCGCGCAGGCCGAGGCCGACTACGCCGCCTCGCACAAATCCTCCGCGCCGCCCGAGGCCACCGACAGCACCGCGCGCGCGCCGGTCGGACTCACGGACAACAACCTGTTGTACCGCGTCGCACAGAACGATCGCCTCGAGCTGCAGGTGGCGAGGGTGGCGATCCCGAAGATCACGAGCCCGGCGCTGAAGGACTTCGCTCGCCAGATCGCCGACAACCATTCGGCGGGAGAGAGCGACGCGCGGCGGCTGTCGCAGAAGCTCAAGACGCCCGAGATGCCGGCGGCGAACGACACGACGAAGGTTCACCAGCAGAATCTCGTGGCGCAGTTCACGAAGCTGGCGAAGGGAAAGACGCTCGATACGGCGTACGTGCGGCATCTCGTGGATGGGCACGTCGCCATGCTGCGCGAGCTGAAGTCGATGGAAGGAAAGGCCACGTCACCAGAGGTGAAGAGCCTGCTCGTCGGCGCGGTGCCGGAGGTGCAGCGGCACCTCAACCGGGCTCGCGAGCTCGGGAAAGCGCTGACGGCGACGAAGTAATGCCGAGCGACTTCAGCGGGGGCTTCGCGCCAGCGCGCGTTCGTTCTCCTGGCTGTTGAGCTGCCAGTCGTAACTGGTCTTCTCCATCGCGTAGTTGCCGCTCAGCAACAGGTCACGGGCGGCACCAGCCGGATGATAGCGCGCGAGGAAGCGACCGACCGATTGCGTCGTGCCACCGAAATCCTTGATGTAATCGCGGAACTCGATGAAGATGGGACTGACGAACACCGTTCGTGTTGCGACGTCGACCCGATTCTTGGTCGGCGCCTCGAGAATGAAGCGGCGCGCCTGATCCTCCAGTTGCTCGGCAAGACGCACCCCCGTGTAGGCCTCGCTGCGCAACGCAGGGCATCCCATCGCTGCGCAGACGAGGGCAAAGTGGATGCGTGGCTCGCCGAACTGTGGGCGGATGATGTCCTGCTCGATCTCGTCGAGCGAATAGGCGCGTCCGCCCACCATGGCAAGCTTCTGGCGCCATGGTCCGTACGCGCGCACGAAGCCGAATGACTTGTTGATGTTGCGAATCGATCGGCGCTCGCGATGCGAGTTGACGAGCTGGATGGTGTACGCGTTATAGGCGTTGATCCAGAACGCGAGCCGGTCGTCGCGCGACAGGCCGGCGGGATCGAACGCCGAGAGCTGGCCGAGATAGCGCGCGAACGTCGTCGAGCCGGCAAAGGCCTCGTAATCGACCATGCCGCGCACGACGTGTTCGCGAAGCAGGCCGTCGAAGCCGTGGTGATCGAACGACCTGAGCTGCGCGTGCAGCGGCGCCACGGGGATAGCGACGATCAGCGTCGCGACGGCAAGGCTGCCCTGGAGCGCCCGGAGCACGCCGTGCGTGGCGCGCCCGATGGTCGTCGGAAGACAGATGAGGGTCATGGGACGCCTCAACGCACGTACGACGCCAGCGACTGCCCGATCGAGACCATCCGGGGATGGCAGCAAGAGAGATCACTTGACATCGAACATCTTAGTAGTAAGATTTATTGCAGGAGGGATGGCCCATGACAGGACGTGAATCGTTGAATCTCGCCGGCATTCCTCTGGAAACCGAAGGCGCGGACACGGTCGTTCGCGCGGGGAGATAGTCATGCAGCTCGGTGGCATCCATCATCTAACGGCAGTGTCGGCGAAGATTCGCGACAACCATCGGTTCTATACGCGCACGATGGGCATGCGGCTCGTGAAGCGCAGCGTCAATCAGGACGACACGAGCGCGTATCACCTCTTCTATGCAGACGCAAAAGGGAGCCCGGGCACTGACCTCACCTTCTTCGACTGGCCGGTGGACCGGGAACGCAGAGGCACGCACGCCATCACCCGGACCGGGCTGCGCGTCTCCGGACTCGACACGCTGCGATGGTGGCAGGCGCACCTTCGCGCCTCCGGCATGACGGTGCCCGAGATCGTCGAACGTGACGGTCGACTGACGCTGGATGTCGACGATGCCGAGGGGCAGCGACTCGCCCTCATCGACGACGGGGGCGCCGGTGCATCGTATCCGTGGAGCAGAAGCCCCGTACCGGCGCAGCATCAGGTGCGTGGGCTGGGTCCCATCATGATGAGTGTGCCCGTGCTCGCGCCCACCGACGCCATCCTGCGAAAGGCGGCCAACATGCGGCCAGTGCGGGAGTATCCGCACGCCGACAATGCCGCACACGTGGTGCACGTGTACGAGATGGGGAGCGGCGGTCCGGCGGCCGAGCTGCACGTAGCGGTGCAGCCGGGCTTGCCCGTGTCGCGCCAGGGAGCGGGCGGCGTGCATCACGTCGCCTTCAGAACGCCCGACGCGGACTACGATGCGTGGGCCGATCGCCTCGCCACGCTCGGAATTCCCAACAGTGGAAAGGTCGATCGCTACTACTTCCGGAGCCTGTACTTCCGCGAGCCCAATGGCATTCTTTTCGAGATCGCGTCCGACGGGCCCGGCTTCGGGGTCGACGAGAACGAGGCGACGCTCGGCGAGCAGGTCGTCCTGCCGCCTTTCCTCGAGTCCCGGCGCCAGGAGATCGTCTCGCGGTTGAAGCCGATCGACTAGGATCTCGCGAACGCGGGGGAAGCGCTCAGGCCAGCGAGCTCGCCCACCCCCGCCACGATCTCGTACGACCGTAGCCGCGCTCCATGATCGAAAATGTGCGACGTGATCATCAGCTCGTCGGCACCCGTCTGCTCGATGAGCCGGGTCAGCCCGCGCTCCACGGTGTCGGGTCCGCCGACGATCGCCTGGCGGAGCGTGCGCGCGACGGCGGACCGCTCCCATTCCGACCAGAGGGTGTTCATGTCGTCCACTGGCGCCTGGAGCTGCACAGGACGCCCGCGCTGCAGGGCGAGAAACTGTTGCTGGAGCGAGGTCGCGAGGCGGCCCGCATCGTGATCGTCATCCGCCGCGACGACGGACACGCCGAGCATGGCGTATGGCGTGGGATGCTCGACGGACGGCTGATACCCCTCACGATACAACGCGAGTGCCGCCTGCATCTGATCGGGCGCGAAGTGCGACGCGAAGGCGAACGGGAGCCCGAGCATTGCGGCGAGTTGGGCGCTGAACGTGCTGGAGCCGAGCAGCCAGATTGGAACGCGCAGCCCGGCGCCTGGCACTGCGCGCACCGTCTGTCCCGGCACAGCATCGCGGAAGTACGACTGCAGCTCGACGACATCGCTCGGAAACGCGTCGGCGGCCATCGGATCACGCCGGAGCGCGCGAATGGTGGCGCGGTCGGTGCCGGGTGCGCGCCCGAGTCCCAGATCGATGCGTCCCGGATGCAGTGACTCGAGCGTACCGAACTGCTCGGCGATGACGAGTGGCGCATGATTCGGCAGCATGATCCCACCCGATCCGACACGGATGCGCGACGTGCCGTTCGCGACATGGCCGATCACCACGGCGGTCGCCGCGCTCGCGATACCGACCATGTTGTGGTGCTCGGCCAGCCAGAAGCGATTGAATCCCAATCGCTCCGCGTGCTGCGCGAGTTCCAGCGTGTTGCGAAAGGCCTGCCGCGCAGTGCCGCCGGCGACGATGGGAGAGAGGTCGAGCACCGACAGTGGGATCATGCCCAGCATATCCCGCGGTGGCGGAACTTGTTCCGCGGGTGCGATTCGCACGCTTCCCGCGACGAACGCCTAGTCGCGCCCGGGCTCGTTCGGCATCGCGCTCACGGAGACGCTGGGCCGGCCCGTTCTCGTGAGGCTCTGGTATTCCTGCGTCGACAGCGAGGTGAACATCTCCGTCGGCGACGTGCTCACGCCGCGCATCGCGTCGATCACCACGTCCGCTTCATCGTCCGTGCTGCCCAGGGTCTGCAGCGCATAGTGCGCCAGGCTCAGCGCTGCCTCACGTTCCGAATACACGGCGCGTCCACCGGCTCCGGGCGCCGCGAGATACTGCTCGAAAAACGCCTGCTCGGCCGCGCTGTGCGTGCGGACGGCCACGGCGATCGCGGGATTCGCCTCGCGTGCGACCTCCACGATGCGGCGGGCGCGGAATGGCTCCGGCGCTGTCACGACGAGCAGTCGCGCGCTGGCGACGTCCGCACGCTCGAGCACTTCGGCGCGCGTCGCGTCACCCATGATGGCGCGCTCGCCCCGCTTCCGCAGCCCGCCGATGATGCGCTCCTGCTCCTCCACCACCACGTAACGCTGCCCGGCGCGCGTCAGCGCTTCCGCCACCGTGGTGCCCACACGCCCATGCCCGATCAGGACGACATGTCCCACGAGCGGCGGACGCGGAGTGCCAGGCTCGGCGTCCACGGCGCGTCGGAGCGCGACCTCCTCCTGCTTGCGTGGCCGGCGGGCTATGCGGGTGGCCGCGGACACGATGGGACCGTTCACCGTGATCGCGATGAGCGCCGCGGCGATGACGAGTCCCTGCTGTTCACTGGAGAAGAGTCCGAGCGAAACACCGAGGGCGGCCACGACGAACGAGAACTCGCCGATCTGTCCCAGCGCGGCGGCGACGACGAGCGATGTCCGCCGCGACTGATTCAGGATCCGCAGCAGCGCGAAGGCAAGCGCGCTTTTCCACAGGACGATCACCGCCACGAGCGCGAGCACGCGCGAGGTGTCCCGCACGAGGACCGTGGGATCGAACAGCATCCCGACGGACACGAAGAAGATCACTGCGAAGGTGTCGCGCATGGGCAGCGCTTCCGCGGCCGCCCGCTGACTGACCTCCGACTCGCTGATCACCGCGCCAGCGAAGAATGCCCCGAGGGCGAACGATACGCCGAAGAACTGTGCGGCTACGGCTCCGACACCGAGTGCGGTGCCAAGCACGGCAAGGGTGAACAGCTCACGCGAGCCGACGCGCGCCACGCGCTCGAGCAGCCAGGGCACGACGCGGCGGCCCACAAACACCATCAGGGCGACGAAGAGCGCGATCTTGCCCATCGCGATCGCCACCGGGAGCGCCAGCGCCGCGGTGCCGGCTGCATCGGACGCTGAATCGATCGCTGCACCGCGCAGCGCTGGCGCCACCGCCGGCAACAACACCAGCGCCACCACCATCGTCAGATCTTCCACGACCAGCCATCCCACGCCGAGTCGTCCCTCCGGCGAATCCAGACTGTCGCGCTGCTCGAGTCCCTTGAGCAACACCACTGTGCTCGCGATGCCCAGGGCGAGGCCCATCACCAACGAGCTGCCCCAGCTCCATCCCCAGCCGTGCCCGAGCAGAGCGACGAACAGACCGGTGACGAGGGTCTGCATGATGGCGCCCGGCACGACGATGCGCCGCACGGCGGCGAGATCGCTCAACGAGAAGTGGAGCCCCACTCCGAACATGAGCAGCACCACGCCGAGTTCCGCCGCCTGGCTGGTGAACCCGGATTCGGCGACGTACGCCGGCGCGAATGGCGCGACGGCGATCCCCGCCACCAGATACCCGACGAGGGGCGGCAACCCGAGCCTCGTCGCAACGAGGCCCAGTGCGAAGGCCACGGCGAGACCCACGGCGACCGTCGCGATCAATGCGGAATCGTGTGGCACGCGTGCTCAGCGCGCGGACGCGTTCTGCAGGTGCCGGCGCCAACCCACACGTCTGGCGCGACTGGAAGGATGCACGCGCGCAGACGCAGTTTCGCCCCGATGCAGGGTGACGAGCGTGACCTCCGGGAGCGCGCCCAGCCGAAACGGGATGCCCCAGTAACCCGTGCCCGGACTGATGTAGAGCAGTGCATCCTCGGACTGATGCGCACCCATGGCGTGCTCCAGAAAGGGCGACGCGAGACTCCAGCCCAGCCTGGGAAGGGCGAACTGCCCCCAGTGCGTGTGCCCGCTGAGGGTGAGCGCCACGCCGCGAGTCGCGAGCGAGGGCCACAATGCGGGATTGTGGGCGAACGCGATCACGACGGCACCATCGGGCACCTTGCCGAGAGCACGGTCCACGTCGGGCGCTGCGCGAGTCGTTCCTCGCGCTCCAGCCGCCGGATCACCCGTCCCCAGCAGGGCGATGGTCGACGTCCCGCGATCGATGAGGCGGACGTCGTTGACGAGAATCGTTCCGAGCCGGGCCGCGTGCAGCGCGCGCTCGACCGCATCCCATCCTGCGTACACGTCGTGATTGCCGGGAATCATGTACACGCCAAGCGGCGCCGCGAGTCCACCCAGCGCCCTCGCGTACGACGCCACATCCTCGGCCCGATCGTCGATGAGATCCCCGGTCACGGCAATGAGATCCGGGTCGAGCGAGCGCGTCGTCTCGACGACGCGCTCGAGGAACCGCCGCGAGGTGTGCGGACCGACGTGCAGATCCGAGAGCTGCACGATGCGCAACCCGTCGAACTCCGGGCCGAGGCCGGGGACTTCGGTGTCCACGCGACGCACCGTGAGTCGGCCGGCACCGAGGTAGCCGACCACGAGAACCGCTGCCGAGATCGCGAGGACGGCCGTGGAGAGCGCCTGGCCTGCCGCAATCGCACCGCCGAACGGAGCGCCGATCAGCAGGCCGGCAAGTCCGGCGGCCGACACGACCGGGAGCAGGAGCTGCACATACCAGAACGGGCGCACGACGAGGAGGCGGAACATCCGGCCGGGATAGAACGGCCAGCCGCGCCACCGGAGAAACGCGAGCAGGGGCAGTGTCGTGTAGACGGCGAGGACGACCACGGCGCCCGCCGCCCACGGTGCGACGTCGGCCACGAGCGCCGTCAGGGTGCCCCACGCCGCCAGAAGATAGGCGACGAGGCGCACGGCGATCGCGGTCAGGCTCACGCGCTTCGGTAGCGGACGACCGGCAGGCATGACGAAAGTTATCCTGCACCAGCGCGGAAGCGATGCCACTCACCCCGAAGCAACGACATTCCGGGGGCTTGGTGACGCAGGATACGGCACACGTTGTGTTGCTGGTGCTTTCTGCGCATCGTTCCGAACGTCTCGATCCCCGCGCCACCAGGACCATGCAGCAGCCCGTCGAAGCTCCCACACCGAAAGCGCTCGCGGACCTGGTCGCGCGGTGCGATCAGATCAATCGGTTCGAAACGCAGCTGACCGCGGTGGAGGAGGCGCGCATCACGGCGCTCGCATCGGGGATCCTCGTCATGCGGCAGGTACTGGAGCTGGAGTTGATCGATCCCGAAAAGATGCCGTCGCGACAGGGTCGCATCCAGCATTGGGCCCTCTCGGGCGGAGCGTGCAAGGAGGCGGAAACCCCTGTCATTCACGCCGTGCGTGGCGTGTTCGTGCTGGATGAGCACGAACAGGTGAAAGTGTTGTCGGAGCGCACGTGGCGCGGACAGTGGCGTTCCGTGACGCTGTGGAAGAACGGCGATCACGGCGTCTCGGCGGCCGCGATGCTGGAATATCTGGCGCGCCTCACCGGACTCGCGCAGAAGCGCGCGCCGGATGTGGCGCGGCAGCTTCTGGCACGAAGCGAAGCGGTGGCGGCGACGCACAATCTGCTCGCCGTGGGCCCGCGTCAGCGGGGCGCCTGACGGACGATCGCTAGGGCTGCAGCGACTCCAGCATGGCAAGGCAGTGCGCCGCCAGCTGCTCGGTATCGAAGACTCGCCCGTCGCTCGCCTTCCACGCCGACTCACCCAGGCCGTCCACCGGATGGAGCACGAGCTCGCCGGCCACCACGGCCCCCGTCACCGGTCGGGGCGTGCCGCGTCGCGCCACGGTGCCGCGCCAGAGCACGATCTGCAGCTCACCCAGCGTGGGATCTTCGGTGGAGTCGGCGAACCACGACACGCTCAGCGCCGCTGCCGGCGCCTGAAGAATGCATCCGCTCGGCGTGCGATGCGGCTCGACGGGGAGGGCGGGTCGCTCACCTCGTCGCAGCGCCTGCTCCGGCGCCAGCTCGTCGAGCAGTCGCTCGACACTTCGCTGCACGGCGTTGCGTTCCTTCAGCGTGGGCGGCGTGGGACGGGATGTCCTCACGACGTCGCCCGAGCGCTCCTGGTCGTGCATACGGTGTCCCTGACGAAGGATCGGATAGGCTGCCAAACTCTACACCCGGAAGGTACTCGCTGGCGCGTCACTCCGTGATCCCGACGGCCGCCCCGTCATATTTCTGTCAGGACGACGTCTGTTCGCCCGTCGCCGTCGTTGCACCTGCGTCGGGCGACGCCGTCACGCGGGCGGCGTCAGGCGGTAGATCGTCACGGCCGACTCGTCGAAGACTCGGCGATACGAACCCGCGGGTATCTCGTGCGTGCGGGCGTGCTCGACGGCCAGCACGCGCGCGAAACGCTGGGCGAGCCAGCTCTCGATCACGCGATCGAGCATGCGCGACCCGTACGGTGGATCCGCGAAGGCGAGATCGTAGCTGTCGGGCGTGAGCGCCGCGGCGAAGGGTACCGCGTCCCGCTTGAAGATCCGCGTGCGCTCGCGAAGCCGGAGCAGCGCGACGTTGGCGCGCAGGGCGTGGAGGCTGTCCGGCCGGAACTCCACGAAGTCGGCGCGATGCGCGCCGCGCGACATGGCTTCAAGCCCCAGCGCACCCGTCCCGGCGAACAGGTCGAGCACGCGCGCGTTCGGCACGTCAGCCGAGAGCAGGTCGAGCAGACCGCTCCGCACCTCTTCGGACGTGGGACGAACGCGCTGGTCCTGCGGCGACGTCAGCGTGCGACCGGCGAACTTTCCCGCGACGATTCTCACGGATTTCGTGCGACTGCGCCATGAATCATCGCAACAACGTACAAGGCGTCACCGCCCAGTGTTGGCGCGCTGCCCGGTGCGGTGGGTAACTTGGGCCACCTCTCACCGGAACGCCTCTCGATGCCCGTTCGCCACGCGATGCCGCCCTTCCACCGGAGCGTGGCCCGCACGCTGTCGCACGTCATCATCGCACTGACCGCCAGCGGCGCGTGGGCAGTCGCATCCGGTCAGACATCGGGAGCGCGCCGAGGGGAGCGGTTCATCGATTCGCTGCTCGCGCGCATGACACTGGACGAAAAGGTCGGGCAACTCACGATGACGCCCGCCGACTGGAACCAGACCGGTCCGCGCGCGCCGGCCGGCGGCGAGCAGCAGGTTCGCGATGGGAAAATTGGCTCGTTCCTCAACTTCTGGGGCGCCGCGGCGACGCGAGACATGCAGCGGCTCGCGGTGACGCAGTCACGACTGGGCATCCCGCTGCTGTTCTCGCAGGACGTGATTCATGGGTGGCGCACGGTTTTCCCGGTGTCACTGGCCGAGGCCGCGAGCTTCGACACCGCCGGCGTGCGTAATGGCGCGCGGATCGCGGCGATCGAGGCGAGCGCGCACGGCATCCACTGGACCTTTGCCCCGATGGTCGACATCGCACGCGATGCGCGATGGGGACGCATCGTCGAGGGCGCGGGCGAGGATCCGTACCTGGGGTCGGCGATGGCCGTTGCGCGGGTGCGTGGCTTCCAGGGTGACCTCGGCTGGCGCCGCATGCAGGAGGGGAACGCGCGCCCCACGCACCTCCTCGCGACGGCCAAGCACTTCGCCGCGTACGGTGCCGCCGAGGGCGGTCGCGATTACAACTCCGGCGACGTCTCGGAGCGGTCGCTGTGGGAGGTCTACTTCCCGCCATTCCGCGCCACCGTCACCGAGGGTGTCGGCTCGATCATGGCGTCGTTCAACGACATCGGCGGAACGCCCTCGCACGCCAGCCGGTGGCTGCTCGACGACATCCTCCGTCGCGACTGGAAATTCGACGGCCTGCTCGTGAGCGACTGGGCGGGGGTCCAGGAACTGATCGCGCACGGTGTCGCCGCGACGCCGGAGGAGGCCGTCGTGCTCGCGATGCGCGCGGGCGTGGACGTCGACATGTCGGACGCGTTGTACCAGAAGCATCTGGCGGAGGCAGTTCGCAAGCGACTCGTGCCGATGGCCGTCGTGGACGCGTCGGTACGACGAGTGCTGCGCGTGAAGCAGGCGCTCGGATTGTTCGAGGACCCGTATCGTTACAGCGACACGACGCACCAGCGCACGGTGACGCTCACCTCGGCGCACCGCGCGGCGGCGCGCGATCTGGCGCGCAAGTCGATCGTGCTGCTGAAGAACGACAGCCTTTCAGGCGTCGGCGCGACCGCGCTGCCACTGGCGAAGTCGCTCCGCAGCATCGCCGTGATCGGCCCGCTCGCGGATGATCGCGTGGCCGTGCTGGGCTCATGGAACGGCGCCGGTCGGCCGGAGGATGCGGTCACCGTGCTGGCCGGTGTTCGCGCAGCGGTGCCGGGCACGCGAGTCACGTGGGAACGAGGCGTGCCCGCGGAGTCCATGAGTACCGCGGGGATCGCCGCCGCCGTGCAGGCCGCGCGCGAGGCGGATGCCGTGGTGCTGGTGCTGGGCGAGCGCGCCGACATGACCGGAGAAGCCGCGAGCCGGGCGTCGATCGAGCTCCCGGGCGCGCAACTCGCGCTCGCGAAGGAAGTCGTGCGCGCCACGCGGGCCGCCGATCCACGCAAGCCCGTCATCGCCGTGCTCATGAACGGGCGTCCGCTCGCCGTACAATGGCTGGCCGACAGTGTGCCGGCCATCGTCGAGTCGTGGTTTCTGGGTGTGGAACATGGGCACGCGCTGGCCGACGTCTTGTTCGGCGACGCCAATCCCTCCGGCAGGCTGCCGGTGAGCTTTCCCCGCGTCACGGGACAGGTGCCCATCTACCATGCGCACCGGAATACCGGCCGACCGCCGGCGCTCGACAACAACTATTCGTCGAAGTACCAGGACGTGCCGTGGACCCCGCTCTTTCCGTTCGGACATGGCATGAGCTATACGTCGTTCCGCTACGCCAATCTGCGCCCTGGCTCGGCAAGTGGGCAGGCGAGTGCGCTCGTGCGTGTGAGCGTCGACGTTACCAACACGGGCGCGCGCGCCGGTGACGAGGTCGTGCAGCTCTACCTGCGCGATGATGCCGCGAGCGTGGCGCGCCCGGTG